>DCTZ01000005.1:24145-100058 GCA_002329485.1 Caryophanales bacterium UBA1427
GGAGTATTCTTTGTTTTTATCGGTATTGGAACCGGTTGTACTCGGAATATTTCTTTTTTCCCGTTTTTTTAGGGTCACAATCAAATTTTCGTCATATGGGGTCGTACCGTAGTCCTGATAATTGGCATCGATGGAAGGTTGGAACATTCTTGTCAAAAGCACAATCAACGTTGCCAAAACTACTGTGTACACTACTAAAACCAAAACTTTTACTTTGACGCTCAATTGCGAAAATTTATGCATAATTCTTCACCTCAATATCGAAATTATACCATAAGGGCCCCTTCTTTGCAAGCAAACCATCGTATAAAGTTTTCCACAATATCCACATTGGGAAAACTGTTGGGAAAACTTTCCGGAATTTTCCACAGGAAAACTTTTTGAAAAATGTTTATTAATGTTTTAGCCGATTTTTTTGTCATTTTGTGATATATTATAGGGTAAGAGGTGATATTATGGACAACGCTCATCAGCTTTGGCTTGAAGTAAAATCTAGGCTCCAAAACGCGGAACACCTGATCGGAAAAACCGAATACGAAGAATTGATCCAACCAATCGATACGATTCACAAAGTTTCGGGCGGATACATCTACCTCATCGTATCTTCCATGTTGGAAAAATATCGCCTGGAGAAGTTTTACCTGGAGAAAATGAATCAGGTACTGGCAACAATTACCAATGAGGTTGTCAAATTCAAAATAATTACCGCGGAAGCCGCCGAAAAAGAAAGGGAAAGCAAAATCGACGAACCTTTTCAGGTGCCGGATGCGGTCAACAAGCGGGTTTTGCGGCCAGAATATACTTTTGATAACTTTGTAACCGGCGAATCCAACCGTTTTGCCTTCCTTACCGCTATGAAAGTTGCCGAATCTCCGCACGTCACGGTGAACCCGTTGTATATTTTTGGTGACGTGGGACTCGGAAAAACCCATCTCATGACCGCCATCGGCCACTTTGTGCTTGACAACAACATCAACACCAACGTGGTTTACACGACGGCACAGCAGTTTGCGGAGGATTATTTTCAGGCCACAACCTCCAAAAAGCCGGGAGCAATCGAAAGTTTTTACCAAAATTACCGTGAAGCCGAGTTGCTGTTGGTCGACGATGTTCAGTTTTTGTCCGGAAAAACCAAAACCCAGGAAGAATTCTTTAAGGTTTTTGAGTATTTGTTCGAAAACAATCGGCAAATCGTCTTGACATCCGACCGTCCGGCAGCGGAACTCGAAAATATAATGGCAAGATTAAAGTCCCGTTTTAGCTGGGGCGTGCTTGTCGACATCAAAAAACCCGATTTGAATTTACGCAAATCAATCCTGAAAAGGAAACTTCCTTTCCTTATTAAGGACTATTCCGACTTTCCGGAAGACGTCATCGAATACATTGCTCTGCATTTCGACGACAATGTCAGGGATTTGGAAGGCGCGCTTCGCCGTTTCATCTATTATTGCGTTTCGCTTAATGTCGATTTTACCATCGAAAACGCTCAGCTGGCGCTTGATGCCATCATTTCTCAAGACAAAACAAGCCTTCAACCAGATTACAACGATGTAATCGAACAGATAAAAACCGCTGTGGCACGTTACTTCAATGTTTCGATGCGTGATTTGTCCTCGCAATCGCGACGCAAAGATCTGGTTTATCCGCGCCAAATCGCCATCTACTTAATAAGGACGCTGTTTGATGTTCCTTTGAAGAAAGTCGGCGAATTCTTCGGGGACCGCGATCACGCCACCGTGGCGCATTCCGAAAAAAAGATAGCTGCCCTCATCGAAACCGATTGGGCTGTGAAGCAGGATGTCGAAAATTTATCCAAAAAATTCAAAGAAGACAAGCAATAACCCCTGAATTTATCAAGTTTTCCACATTTCCACAATGTTAATAATAATAAAAACCAAAAAGAAAATTTATAAAAAGGAGATTGACTATGAAATTCACGATTTTTCGAGATATTCTTTTAGATGCCTTAAACCATGTTTCTAAAGGATTGTCCACCAAAACACCGATGCCGGTACTGTCCGGGATTAAAATCGAAGTTAGTCGCGAAAAAATAATTCTAACCACTACAAACCGCGAAATATCCGTTCAAATCGTTTTGGATACCAGCGACCAGGTAACTGTTTACGAAGAAGGAAGCTGTATTGTACCCGGAAAATACTTTATTGAGATTATCAAAAAAGTCGAAGGAAAGACCGTCGACTTCACCTTGTTCGAAGAAAACACCATTAAAATATTGTCGGATCGTTCCAACTTCACCTTAATAGCCTTGGAAAAAAGCAATTTCCCAGACGTTTCGTTCGAATCGATGGGAACCCCGATTGTAATAAAAAGCACCCTATTGCGACAGATTATCAAGCAAACGGCGTTTGCGGCCGGGACTTCGGAAGCCAGAGTCGTTCTAACAGGCGTCTGCTTCGAGCTAAAAGGAGACAAACTCGAAGTGGTTGCTACCGACAGCTACCGCTTGTCCAAGAAAGTAACCCAACTGCCAGAACCACATCAGCCTATTCAAATCAATATCCCGAGCAAGGCACTTGAGGAATTAAACAAGATCCTTGAAAGCAAGGATACGGATGTCGAATTATTCATCATCAGCAACAAAGCTTTGTTTAAAATTCAAAACATTTCCTTTATGACTCGCTTAATCGAAGGGAACTTCCCCGATACAAACAGTCTGTTTCCGAATACCCATATTGTCGAAATAGAATTCAATAAAAACGATCTTCTTGCTACAATCGATCGAACCCAGGTTTTTACAGGAAACGACGTTTCGAGCACGATAAAGATGGTTCTCAACCGCGATAAGACTGTTCACGTATTCTCCAGCTCCAGCGAAATCGGACGTGTCGTGGACGAGATTTTCCCTTTAAAAGTACAGGGCATCGATCAATTTCAAGTGGCTTTCAGCGCCCGATATTTCTTGGAAGCCTTGAGAGCGTTCGAATCTCAAGAGGTCACAATGAAGCTAACCGGGGAGCTTAAGCCTTTCCTCATTACCGGTAAAAACGATGACAACTTGGTCCAATTAATCCTTCCGGTAAGGACATTTTAAACAAAAAAAACCTTGATTTTTCAAGGTTTTTTGTTATTTATGGTTAAATTTGAAGTTCAGAAAAGGTCGCCAATAGGTCGTTTTTGATTTCGTCGCGGTTTTTCTGATGAAATTTTGAAGGCATTTGATGTTCGTCGAAGACGCTGACACCCATCTCCTGGAGGTTCCGAATAATCGATTTATCCTTGATCGGAGTGATGATTTTGGCGTCCGGAGTATAGGTTTTGGCCTGATTTTTTAACTTCTTCAAACAGGTGTTTGGAGCAAGCTTAATAGGGTGGTATCCGGTGGGTACAATGTACTTTATTTTGCCCAAATCGATGTCTGAGTCCGTAAAATACTGAATTGTGTTAATAAAACCGTCCAAACCGAGGGTATCGAGGCCCACTACAAGAAGGATTTCGTCGCTCAAGTCGAGTAATATTTCAGTCAAACGACTACTCGAAGGCGGGAAATCGATGAAAATGTAGTCAAAAAAGCGTCTAAAATAGTCAATTAATTGCCGTAATTTGGTTTCTTGCGGTCTTCTGAGCGTTAAAGTCAGCGAAAGCCTGTCTGTATTTAAGGTTTTAATGATATACATATTAGGTCTTGCCTCAAAAACGATGTCGTTCGGCTGGGCTTCGCCAGCTAAAAGGTGTTCAAAGTAGTTATCGTCTCTTTCGCCGACAAATTTTTCTGCACCGAAGATTTTGAAGATGCTGTTTTGGTCATCAGCGCTCAGGACCAAAACTTTTTCACCTTTGGCAGAATGGTAATGTGCTAAGTATCCCAGGAACGTTGTTTTTCCGACTCCGCCCTTTTTACAGAAAACTGATACGACTGGCATCCTAGATCATCCCTTCTCGTTGCAATTTTTCTCTGCAAGCTTCTTCGATAAATTCCGAAAACATAATTCCGCGGTTTACACAGGCTATTTTAATTTGCCTTCTTAAGTTTTTTTCCATGGTAGAGGTGTATTTTTCTCTTCCAGACATTTCTTCAACAAATCCTCGTCGCGGAGTTTGCGTTTTTACTGTTTTTGGAGCCTGATAAACCGGTTGTCTGACCGATTTTTGAGGCTCTGGCTGCACAACAGGCTGCTGTTTCGGTACAGTTTCAATAGGTGATTCTTCAAAAAGTTCATCAAAAGGGTTCCTTCTCTTTTGTGTAGGATCCATAAAACTACCTCCTTTAGTCATTCTACCAAAAGTATAGCATAGATCAAAAAACAAATCAAGCAAAAAGCAATATTTATTCAAATAAAGATATAAGCACATACATAAAAATGTAAATAAATATATTTTGAACCCCCGCTGAATCGATCCCTTCAAAAGCTTTGTTTTGACCAAAACAACCTATTTTGCCCAAAATCCTGCAAATTTAAACTTCAAAACAGACTTTAGAATTAAATTTGAGCCTTAAAAAAGGCAAAATTTCGCATTTTTAATTTTTTTGTCAAAAGTTATTCGGACAAGCTTCTAAAAATTCAAAAAAACCGCCAAAAATCGGATTTCGGTTGTCGAGCGAAACTCAGAGTTCGAACCGAAGAATTTTCTGGTTTTAACCATACATAAATAAATATGTAAAAGCATAAACACATAAAAACCCAGCTCAAAAAAGGTTTTCCGAATCCACAGAAACACCCTTTTTTAAATAAAGTTTTAATTTAAAAATAAAAAGTAATAAATTAAAAGCAAAAACAAAACGAGCACCCGTTTTAAATTAAAACTAAAAGCTCTGAAAATTGATAATTAAAGCATTTAATTTAAAACTAAAGTTAATGCAAAAGTTTACTAAAACGTTTTAAATTAAAATTTAAAGTCTGTTAAAAACCTTTAAAATAAAAGAAATAAAACGCCGTAATTCGGTGGGTTTCTTTAATTTAAAACAAATTTAGTTTCTTTTGTACCTCTTTTGCGAGCGCTGTAGGCATCTTGATCTTCAAAAATGGATTTTTTAAAGAATCACAAAGTGATAACGAAAAAACTTAAAGAAATAAAACCCTATTTACATAAAAGAGTAAAAACCTAAAACAATAAAACCGCAAATAAGTATAGTATTACAATAAGTAAAGCAGTAAATAAATAAAGACGCAAATATGTATGAAAAAAATAAATACATAAATAAAGTTAAACATAATGCAATAAAACCCTAATTATTTTTTTGCCTAAATACGTAAAAAAATAAAAATTCTTTTATTCCTATACCTAATAAACAAAAACTTTTAAAACAAAAGTAACAAAAAATCTTACAAAAACGACCAATTATATCTATTTTTGATTGGTTTTGACTCATGTCAAAAATTAAAAATTAACAAAATAAGCTTATATTATATATAAATAAGGAATATACATATTTATGTATTTTGCTTTAAAGACTTTTGACTTAAGGCAAAAATGTCAAAAAATTGATAGGAAAAAATCGCCTAACAAATTAAGGGTAGGAAAATGTCAAATAAAGGCCGTTTTTATTAGGTTTTTGGGCAGTAAATAAATAATGTTTTTACTGGCAAATTTTAAAAAAATGTGGTATAATTATTCATGTAAAAATGAGGTGCATCATGCTAAAAATCAACATTAAAACCGACTTTATCACCTTAGGTCAGTTGCTTAAATTTTCTGGCATTATTTCCAACGGCGGAGAGGCAAAAATCTTCCTTCTTAACAACAAAATTTTGATTAACGGAGAAGCCGAAAATAGGCGGGGAAGGAAGCTTTTTGGCGGCGAAATAGTTAGAATTAACGACCAATTAGAGCTTCTTGTTGTTAAAAAATGACCCTTTTAAGTATAGGTTTAACTAATTTTCGCTGTTTTGCTGTAAAAAATCTCGAATTTGGAAATAACCTTAATATAATCCATGGTTCCAACGCCGTAGGCAAGACCTCCTTATTGGAAGCTGTTCACGTCTTGGGGTTGACCAAGTCCAATCGGACCAATAACGATCAGGAAATGGTAAAGCAAGGAACCGATTATTTTTCAGTTAAAGGAAATTTTGGCAACGGGGAAATAAAGGACACGGTGGCTGTCTACTATTCCGAAAAAGGAAAGCAAATAAAGAAAAACAACGAAGTATTTAAAAGCCTTGGTGAATACATCGGATACTTTAATGTTGTTTCCTTTGCGCCTTCAGATTTGATTTCCTTTTTTGGCATGCCGGGTAAAAGAAGAAGAGAATTTGACATGGCCTTTTGTCAACTCTCCAAGCAGTTTCTATATTGGTCGACCGTCTATAACAGATTGTTAAAAGAACGGAATGTCTTGTTAAAAACCTTGGCTTTTGGCACCGACGATAAAGCCAAAAAATTGCTTGAGGTGATTGACCAAAGGTTGGTCGAAGCCGGAAAAAATGTTATTCAGGATCGTCTTCGTTTTTTGAAACAACTGAATTCTATTCTGAATGGAATTCATAAACAGATAGCCGAACAGGAGGATTTGACGATAAAATACCAAGGTTCGTGTTCCCTTGATAATTTCGAAAGAAGCTTAAAAACGAACTTGGATTACGACATAAAGAAAGGATTAAGCAGCATCGGTCCGCACAGGGACAATTTTGTATTGACAATAAATGAGCAAGACTTATGTATTTATGGGTCACAGGGACAAAAAAGAAATGCTGTTTTAAGCCTTAAATTGGCATTTGTAGAGTTGATTTATCGAATAAAAGGAGAATATCCGATTTTGTTGCTTGACGATGTTTTTAGCGAATTGGACCAAACTAGACAGAACCAGTTGATAAAAACGCTAAACCAAAACGTTCAAACCATCATTACAACCGCAACCCTATCAGATATTGATAAAGAACTCGTTGCCAAAGCCAAATTGATTGAATTGATAAAAGGAGGTGGAAATCGTGACCCTAAATAAAAAAGACGTTGATAGGTATGATGCCAGTAGCATCCAAGTGCTCGAGGGACTGGAAGGTGTAAGAAGAAGGCCGGGGATGTATATTGGTTCGACCGGGCCGAGAGGTTTGCACCATTTGGTCTGGGAAATTGTTGATAACTCGATTGACGAGGCTCTTGCAGGGTATTGCGACACGATAATTGTGGAAATCTTTGGGGATAACTTTATTAAGGTTGTGGATAACGGCAGAGGAATGCCGATTGACATTCATCCCAAAACAGGATTGTCGACAGTAGAGACTATTTTCACGGTTCTGCACGCGGGCGGAAAGTTCGACGGAAAGAACTATAAAGTATCCGGGGGGTTGCACGGTGTCGGTGCTTCCGTTGTTAACGCCTTGAGCGAATGGTTGGAAGTTTATGTCCGCCGGGATTCCCAAGAGTATTATCAAAGGTTCACCCGGGGCAAAAGCGACGGTCCGTTAAAAGAAATCGGCGATACGGAAGAAACCGGAACAACGGTAATTTTTAAGCCGGACCCGGAAATCTTCAAAGAAACAACCGTTTTTGACTTTGAAACCCTCAGACAAAGGATCCAACAGTTGGCCTTTTTAAACAAAGGTTTGAAAATCAGTCTCATTGATAAGCGCATTTCACCGGCAAAGGAACTTCATTATCACTATGAGGGCGGCATTGCCGAATATGTGCGTTATTTGAACAAAGCGAAATCAACGATTCACAACGACGTTATTTTGATTGAAGAAGAAGTTGAAAAGGTAATCGTCGAAATCGGTTTGCAATACACAAACGATTTCGTAAGCAATATTTATTCATTCGTTAATAATATCCGAACCCAGGAAGGCGGAACCCATGAAGAAGGTTTCCGAACCAGCCTGACTCGGATTCTCAACAACTATGCGAAAAACGCTGGCCTTCTCAAGAAAGACGAAAGTTTGTCCGGAGATGATGTTCGCGAAGGCTTAACCGCAATCGTATCCTGTAAAATCGCCGAACCGCAGTTCGAAGGTCAAACCAAGACCAAATTGGGCAATACCGAAGTAAGACGGATCGTTTCCCAAGCCATGACCGACAAGTTCGAAGCTTATTTGCTCGAAAACCCTGCTGTCGCAAAATCAATTGTGGATAAGTCGCTGCTGGCCTTAAGAGCCAGAATCGCCGCAAAAAAAGCCCGTGAAGCGACACGGAGAAAGAGTCCGCTCGATTCTTTGGGCTTTGCGTCCAAATTGGCTGATTGCCGCTCGAAAGACCCGTCCAAAACGGAAATATACATAGTGGAAGGGGATTCGGCCGGAGGTTCGGCCCGCCAGGGAAGGGAAAGCGAATTCCAGGCAATCCTTCCTTTGAGAGGTAAAGTATTGAATGTGGAAAAAGCCCGTCCCGACAAAATCTTCAGCAACAAAGAAATCATTTCTCTGATTCAAGCGATAGGTACAGGGATTCAGGACGATTTCAATATCAAAGATTTGCGCTACCACAAAATAGTAATCATGACAGATGCGGACGTCGACGGCGCACATATCAGAACTTTGCTTTTAACCTTTTTTTACCGCTATATGCGGCCTTTGATCGAAGAGGGGTATATTTTCATAGCTCAGCCTCCATTGTTCAAAATTGCCCAGAATAAACGGGTAGAATACGCTTATAGCGACGAAGAACTCGAATTGAAATTAAAGAATTACTCGGGCAAGGTAAATATTCAAAGGTACAAAGGTCTGGGCGAAATGAACGCCGAACAATTATGGGAAACTACCATGGATCCGAAACGTCGCACTTTGCTCAAAGTAACCTTAGACGACTCCATCGAAGCCGACAGGATTTTCAGTACTCTGATGGGCGACGATGTTGAACCGAGAAGAGAGTTTATCGAAGAAAATGCGGTATACGTTAAGAATCTTGACATTTAAAGGAGGTGTGCTGAATGGATGATTACGATGACATTAAAGAATTCGACGAAGAGTTAGACGACGATCTGGACAACGAAGACGAAGACATCGACGAAGAAGCAAATGATTCTGAAGAAGAACTGGCAGAAGACGGCGATCAAGACGAAACCGAAGACGGCACCTCCGACAGCGGCGATGACGACGAAAACGGATCTGGCTTTCTTTCCGACAACGGAAGAGGCGAAAAAGACGTCAATTTAACCAGCGAAATGAAGAATTCGTTCCTAAGCTATGCCATGAGCGTAATCGTTTCGCGGGCCCTCCCGGATGTAAGAGACGGTTTGAAGCCGGTTCACCGCCGGATTCTTTACGCGATGAACGAACTAGGAGTCTACAGCGACCGTCCGCACAAAAAATCGGCCCGTATCGTCGGGGACGTTATTGGTAAATACCATCCGCACGGCGACAGTGCCGTCTACGAAGCGATGGTTCGGATGGCGCAGGATTTCTCATACCGTTATCCGTTGGTCGACGGACACGGCAATTTCGGTTCGGTCGACGGCGACGGCGCCGCCGCAATGCGTTACACCGAAGCAAGACTATCGAAAATCGCAGCCGAAATGCTGCGGGATCTCAACAAAAACACGGTCGATTTCCAGGACAACTACGACGGTTCCGAAAAAGAACCGGTTGTTCTGCCTTCCCGAATTCCCAATCTCCTGGTCAACGGAGCGACGGGTATTGCGGTCGGTATGGCAACCAATATTCCGACCCACAATCTTTCGGAAGTAATCGACGGCGTTTTGGCTCTGATCAAAAATCCGGATATTACGGTTGACGAACTGATGGAATATATTCCGGCGCCGGACTTTCCGACCGGCGGAATCATCGTCGGCGTCAAAGAATTAAAAAATGCCTATGAAACCGGAACGGGCACAATAACGATAAGAGGAAAAGTCAAAGTCGAAAAGACCGCTTCCGGAAAACAGGAAATTATTATTACCGAAATACCTTTCCAGGTCAACAAAACCCGCCTGATCGAAAGAATCGCGGAAATCGCCAAGAACAAAACCATCGAAGGAATTACCGATTTGCGCGACGAATCGAACCGAAAAGGCATGCGCATAATCATCGAAACCAGACGCGACGTCAACAGCGCAGTAATTCTGAACAATTTGTACAAGCACACGCAGCTTCAGACAACCTTCGGTTTCAACATGATTGCACTGGACCACGGCCAACCAAGGGTTTTCAATCTGAAAACCATTTTGGAAAAATACCTGGAACACCAAGTGGAAGTTATTACCAGAAGAACCGAATTTGATTTGGAAAAAGCCAAAGCAAGACTTCATATCGTGGAAGGTTTGCTTATTGCATTGGCCAATATCGACGAAGTTGTTCACGTAATCAAAACTTCGAAAACACCGGATATCGCAGTTACCCGATTGACCGAAAACTTTTTGCTTACCGAAATCCAGGCCAAAGCAATCCTCGACATGCGTTTGCAGCGCTTGACGGGCTTGGAAATCGAGAAACTTCAGGCCGAATGCAAGGATCTTAAAGAACTGGTTGCTTATTTGGCGAGCATTCTCGAAAGCCATGACAAAAAAATGGCGGTTATCGTATCCGAACTTCGCGATATCCAAAAACGTTTCACGGACGAAAGAAGGACTCAAATCGACTATACGATGGATTTGGACGTAAGCGATGAAGATTTGATTCCTGTCGAAGATACGATTATTACGATTACCAACAAAGGCTATATCAAACGTCTGAATGTCGATGTGTACAAAACACAGCACCGCGGCGGAAAAGGAATTACCGGAGCGAGAATGCAGGAAAACGACTTTGTCGAACGGATTATTTACACATCCAGTCACGATAATCTGTTATTCTTCACCAACTTCGGCAAAGTGTACCTGCTTAAAGCGTTCCAAATACCTTACGGTAGCCGAACCGCCAAAGGTATTCCGCTGGTCAACTTGTTGAATTTCGACGAAGAGGAACGGTTGACGGCGGTTGTCAATGTCGATACAATCGACAAAGACGGTTATCTGTTCTTTGCCACCAAAAAAGGCGGGGTCAAGAAAACCGAACTACGTCAATACAAAAATATCCGCACAGGCGGAATCAGAGCGATTATTTTGGCTCATAAAGACGAATTGATCGAAGTGGCTTTGACCGACGGAACCAAAGACATTATTATCGGCGCATCCAGCGGAAAAGCCGTCCGTTTCAACGAGGAACAGGTTCGTCCGACCAACCGCGCCGCAAGCGGAGTTAAGGGAATTCAAATCGACAAAGGCCACCACGTTATCGGTATGGTTGTCGTCGACAGCGAAGACGACGAAATCATGATTATCACAACCAACGGTTACGGCAAGCGGACAAGTGTCAAAGAATTCAAATCCAAAGGCCGTAACGGCAAAGGGGTCAAATTCATCGATATTACCGAAAAGAACGGCCGACCTGCGTGCATGAAACTGGTCAAAGGCGAAGACGATTTGATTGTCATCACCGACAACGGTATGGTTATACGTACCAGCCTCGAACAGATTTCGACCATCGGACGCGATACCCAGGGAGTTAGAATCATTACACTCAATGAAGGCAACACCGTGGCCGCCATCGCCATCGTTCCGAAGAGCGACGAATCGAACCGGGAAGACGAAGAAGAAGAAACCGAAGAAGATCTTCACATTCAGGAAAGCATCCGTCACCTCGACGAAGTGGATGACGAAATGGTCGGAGACGGCGATTACGAAGAAGATTATTCGGAAGAAGAAGCCGAAAATAACGAAGAAGAATCGGAATAAACTTCGGAATTTACCGATAAAACGGACTAAATCCTTGACATCCGAAATAAAAGGTAATATAATTTATCAAAACCGATGAAGTGGATAAGTAGCGAAAGAGGTTATTTTAGAGAGTCAGTGGCTGGTGAAAACTGATATAACGGCTTTTGGCGAATCTACCACGGAGGCGAACTCGAAAGATGTTCCGGCTGCAAACCGTTATTTTTGCGAAAGGCGAGAACAGAGGTTTAAAAAAACTGTTCTAACCAGGGTGGTACCGCGGATTTAAAAAGTTCGTCCCTGTGCAACTAGTTTGCACAGGGCTTTTTTGTATTTAAATCCCGAAATATGTAAAAATAAAAAAAGGAGTGAATGTCAATGTTGGATATCAAATTAATCAGAGAAGACGTCGAAGGAGTCATCAGAAGACTTCAGACACGCGGAGGGGATTACAGTTATTTAAGAACCGTTTACCAGCTCGACGAAGAAAGACGCAAGAATTTAATCAAAGTCGAAGCACTGAAAAACGAAAGAAACGAAAAAAGCCGCCAAATCGGTATCCTGAAGCGGGAAAAGCAGGATATCAGCGCCCTTATGCAAAGCGTTGGAACCATCGGTGAAGAAATCAGGGTATTGGAAGACAAAGTAAAAGCTTTGGAAAAGCAAATCTACGATTATATGATGAATACGCCGAACCTGGTTTCCGAAACCGTTAAAATCGGAAAAGACGAAACGGAAAACCGGGAAATCCGGCGTTTCATGGAACCGACGAAATTCGCTTTTACTCCGCTCGATCACGCCGCATTGGGCGAAAAGCTGGACATTTTGGACTTTACCCGCGCCGCCAAGGTTACCGGAACGCGATTTGTTATTTACAAAGGTTTGGGCGCAAGACTCGAAAGAGCTTTGATTCAGTTTATGATGGATCTTCATGCCAACAAGCAAAATTACGTGGAAATCATTCCGCCTTTCATCGTCAACCGTGCCAGCATGCTCGGAACCGGACAATTTCCTAAATTCGAAGAAGACGCGTATGCGGTGGGAGATAAGGAACTAGACTGGTTCCTAAATCCGACGGCAGAAGTCCCAACCATCAATATGCACCGCGACGAAATCATCGACGGCGCTTTGCTGCCTTTGAAATACACCTCCTTCACGACGGCTTTCCGTGCCGAAGCTGGCAGTGCCGGAAGAGATACCCGGGGTATCTTGAGACAACATCAGTTCAACAAAGTCGAACTGATCAAAATTACCAAACCGGAAGAATCTTACGACGAACTCGAAAAAATGCTGCTCGATTCCGAAGAAGTATTGAAACTCTTGGAAATCCCTTACCGGGTTGTGGAACTTTGCACCGGAGACATGGGATTTGCCATGGCAAAGACTTACGATATCGAAGTATGGCTTCCGGGTCAGAACACGTACCGCGAAATCGGCTCGATTAGCAATGCGGAAGATTATCAGGCCAGACGGGCCAACATCCGGTTCCGCCGAACCAAAGACAGCAAAACCGAATATGTCCACACTTTGAACGGTTCGGGTTTGGCGGTCGGAAGAACGGTTATTGCGGTTATGGAAAATTACCAGCAGGCCGACGGTTCCATCAAAGTACCGAAAGTGTTGGTTCCGTACATGGGTGTTGAATACATAAGATAACAAAAAAAGCCCTGTCGAAGGGCTTTAATTTGCTATTTTGTGATATTTTCGTGGAGTTTTTTGATTACCGCCATATCGGCAGGCTGATGCGGTTTACTAAATGAGATGCCGTCGTTTTCATATCGTGGTAAAATATGCATGTGGAAATGCGGCACTTCCTGTCCCGCAAGTGGACCGCTGTTGTTCAACAGATTGAAATTGTCAACCCCAAGTTTGGTTTTCAGAATATGGGTAACCTCCAAAACGGCTTCCGATATTTCTTTGGCAATGTCCGGGTCAAGGCTCAACAAATCCCGATAATGTTTTTTGGGAATAACCAGCGTATGGCCTTTGGTTACCTGCGAAATATCCAAAAAAGCCAAAGTGTTGTCAGTTTCGTAAATTTTAAAACAAGGAATTTCACTGTTCACAATTTTACAAAATACGCACATCGCAATCAATCCTTTCATTTGCTCTTGATATATCCATTGTAACAAAAAAACGGCAAAAAAGCAAAGAATAACAATACACGGGTGATAAAATGCAATCGAAAAAACAACTTAAACACATCATCATTATCTCCATGCTTATTTCGTTGGGAGCCGTTTTTTCGTATTTCGACGGTATTATCTCAAGCGCAATTCTGAGTCTGATGCCCGGGGTGGCACTGCTTTTCCCATATTTCAAATTCGGATTTGCAAACATCGTCATCTTGGTTCTGATTTACAATTACCGGTTTAACGAATGTGTTTTGGCGATTCTTTTAAAAACGCTGTTGGTCGGATTTATTTTGGGTCGGGGTTATTTCAATTTCATCCTCAGCTTTTCCGGGTCGATGCTCAGTTTTTTGGGAATGTGGTCGCTTAAAAAAATGCTTCCGGGCGAAAAAAACATGATTTTCATCAGCGCCATGGGCGGGTTTTTGCACATTCTCGGTCAGATTGGTTCCATTTTCCTGATTTTGGATCCGGGCGATTTTCAGGCATTTCTCATTTATTCGCCGCTTTTCATTGTTTCGGGTTTCGTTACGGGAATACTTGTGGGAATCCTGACAAAAAAAGTAAATGCAAGCGTCTTTCAACACTTGCAAAACAGTTAAAGATTAAAAACGGATGTAATCGATGTCGCCTTCGAAGGTGACGTAGGACAAATAAATCATCAGTAATAAATATGTTGTGTTAGTTTGGTTGTCGCGCAGAATCAAATGATCCCTGCCCGCTTCCAGTATTTCCCCCTTGAATATCTTAGAACCCCATTGACTGCCTTCGAAGTTCATGTACACGACGGCAGTTTTTCCGCGATTTAGGCGCAAAATATTTTCGATGAACGATTGTTCAAAGAATTGGGCTCCCCCCACGGGTCCCTGAGGGAATTGTTGGGGAAAGAACGGCACGTTCATGCCGGGAAAAGATTGGCCGGCTTGGGCACCAAAAGGATTAACGGGAATTCCGGGTCCGAACTGACCCCATGGTTGTTGATAGTTGATTGTCATTTTTTATCGCCTCGAAATAAAACTTTCAAGTCTGCTCCTTTCTTTTTGCTTTTTTCGGTAATATATATGTGTTACGGGGTTAAAATATGCCAAGCTTCAATGTCAGGCATAACACCTTTCACTTTCGACCGGCGCATAAAAGCAATGCGATTTATAGCGTCCGCTGTTCCATTGGCCGAACCATTGGGCCGAACAGTCCGCATCCCCCGCATTGTAAAACCAAAGGGCAAAGGTTGCGGGGTGGAATCTTTCGCCCTGGAGGGCTCTTTTGGCCAGGCGGATTTCGTTTTCCCTGGCAGCCTGGTAAAAATAGGAACGGAGCGTCGATTCGAAACCTCCGGGACGCTGGAAGACCATCTGCTGGATGGTGCGGATGTTGCGAAAATCCAAACAGTCCGCAAGCACCCGGTTAACCCCGACGTTTGCCACCATCAACATGGCGAGATTGCCGTCGGCTTCGGCCTCGGCACGGATTAAGCGGGCAAGCAGTTCCACTTCTTTTTCGTTGTGAGCGATAACAGCCATTGATTTCCTTCTTTCTTTTCCTTTTTTCTATTAACCATCTTATGAAAAAAGTTCGTCGATTATGAAATATTTCTACAACAATTGCAATTATTGCCGTTTTAACGTATACTAGATATAGTCAAGTAAAAAAAGTGAGGTAGGATTATGAATATTTGGCATGACATGAGACAAGAAAGAATTACCCCAGAAAGTTTTATTGCGGTGATTGAAATTTCCAAAGGCAGCAAAAAGAAATACGAGTTGGACAAAGAGACCGGCCTTTTGATTTTGGACCGCATTCTTTACACTTCGACCCATTATCCGGCCAATTACGGTTTTATTCCGCGTACATTTGCCAAGGACCGCGACCCTCTGGATGTCCTGGTTTTATGCAGCGAAGAATTGGAACCATTAAGCATGGTTAAATGCTATCCGGTCGGGGTTATCCGAATGATTGACGAAGAACAGGAAGACCACAAAATCATTGCCATCCCGTTCGAAGATCCGAACTGGAACTATTTTCACGAAATGAGCGAACTTCCTCCGCATTTGAGTCAGGAAGTCGAACACTTTTTCCAGGTTTACAAAACGCTGGAACATAAAGAAACTACCGGTTTCGAAGTATTGGGAAGGAAGGAAGCGCTTCGGATTATTGAAGAAAGCATCGTAAGTTATCAGGAAATATTCGGCGACGGCCAAAAAAATTGCAAATAAATCACCAAGGAGGAAAAACAATGCGTTCCGATATTGAAATTGCAAACAGCGCAAAAATAGAAAAAATAACCAACATTGCGAAAAAGCTCGGCATCGAAGAAGACGAAATCGAGCTTTACGGCAGCAATAAAGCCAAACTAAGTATCGAGTTGCTGAAGCGAATCGAAAACAATCCCGACGGCAAACTGATTTTGGTGAGCGCGATGACACCCACTCCGCTCGGCGAAGGAAAATCGACCACGACCGTGGGACTTGTCGATGCGCTTTGGAAGCTCGGCAAAAAAACTGTCGGCGCCTTAAGAGAACCGTCCCTGGGACCGGTTTTCGGCCTGAAAGGCGGAGCTGCCGGAGGAGGATATGCCCAGGTCAATCCAATGGTTGATCTGAATCTCCATTTTACCGGCGATCTGCACGCTATCACCTGCGCCAACAATTTGATCAGCGCCTGCATCGACAATCATATATATCAGGGCAACGAACTGAATATCGATCCGAAACGCATTGTTTGGCAGCGCTGCATGGATCTAAACGACCGCGCTCTCCGAAACGTAATCGTGGGACTAGGCGCTCCGACCGACGGCGTGGTCCGTCCGGAACGGTTCAACATCACCGTGGCAAGCGAAATCATGGCCATCCTTTGCCTTGCCAAAGATATGAACGATTTGCGTTCCCGAATCGACCGAATCGTTATAGGCTACACCTACGACAAAAAAGCAGTAACCGTCAAAGATTTGGGAGTCACGGGTTCCGTTTTGGTAATACTGAAAGATGCGATGAAGCCGAACCTCGTGCAGACCCTGGAAAACAATCCGGTTTTGGTTCATGGCGGACCGTTTGCGAACATCGCCCACGGCTGCAATTCCATCATGGCCACCAAAGCGGCTCTCAAGTTAGCCGATTACGTGGTTACCGAAGCCGGTTTCGGCGCCGATTTGGGTGCGGAAAAATTCCTGGACATCAAATGCCGGGTTGCCAGAATCAAACCGAGCGCCGTTGTCATCGTCGCCACCATCAAAGCGCTTAAATACCACGGCAAAGTCAAAGCCCAGGACGTACAGAAAGAAAACGTCGAAGCGATGGTGCAAGGACTTGCCAATCTAGAAAAACATATCGACACCGTCAAGAAATTCAATCTTCCGTATGTGATCTCGCTCAACCGTTTTGCCAGCGACACCGATTCGGAAATCGCAACCCTACTCGAATGGGCCAAGACCAACAACCATCCGCTTGCCATCAGCGAAGTATGGGCCAAAGGCGGCGAAGGCGGAATTGATCTTGCGCAAAAAGTTCTTGCGGCCTGCGAAAAAAACCAAACCTACAGTCCGCTTTACGAATTGAACGAAAGCGTCAAAGAAAAGATTCAAAAGATTGCCTATACGTGTTACGGGGCGGGCAAAATCGTCTTTACGGACGAAGCCGAAAAAGTAATCAAACAAGTTCAGGACACCGATTATCAAAACTTCTATATCTGTATGGCCAAAACGCCGCTCTCTTTGACAGACAATCCGAAGTTGGTCGGCGCCCCTAAGGGTTTCACCGTCACCATCAGAGAAATCCGTATTTCTGCGGGTGCGCAGTTTTTGGTTTGTCTGACCGGGGATGTCATGACGATGCCGGGGCTTCCGAAAGAGCCGAACGCGGTAAAAATCGACATCGACGACAACTTCGCGATTCACAATTTATCTTAATGTAGGAGGTTATGATAATGACAATTTTGGACGGCAAATCCTTAAGCAAACAGATAAAAACAGAACTAAAGGCCAAAGTCGCCGACTTGGTCGTAAAATCCGGTATAAAACCGGGCCTGGCCATCGTCGAAGTCGGAAGCGACCCGGCGAGCGAAATATATGTGCGCAACAAAATCAAGTCCGCAAACTTTGTCGGCATCGAGGCGAGACTAATCAAAAAAGATGAATCGATTACCCAGGAAGAACTCCTTAAGCTGATTGATGAACTTAACGCAGACGTTTCCGTTCACGGCATCATCGTGCAACTTCCGTTACCAAAACACCTAGACGAAAGAGCCGTCATCGACTTAATCGATCCAGACAAAGACATCGACGGGTTCGGCGTATTGAACAAAGGAAAACTGTTCAGCGGAATGAAATGTTTTCAGCCGGCCACGCCTCTCGGCGTCATGAAACTGCTCGATGCTTACAATATTCCACTGAAAGGCAAAGAAGCCGTGGTGGTCGGAAGAAGCAATATTGTCGGAAAACCGATGGGAATGATGCTTCTATTGCGCGACGCGACCGTGACGATTGCGCACCGCTATACCGTCGATTTGAAAAAAATCACCAAAGAAGCCGATATATTGGTGGTTGCGGTGGGCAAGAAAAATCTAATTACGGCGGACATGATCAAACCGGGAGCCGTGGTCGTGGATGTGGGAATCAACCGGGAAGGCGACAAAATTTATGGCGACGTCGATTTCGACAACGTTTCGCAGGTGGCTTCCCATATTACGCCCGTTCCGGGCGGCGTGGGACCGCTGACGATTGCGGCGCTTCTTGCCAACACCGTGGAAGCATACGAAAATAAAATTCAAGGGATAGTACTATGATAATTGTCGGACTAGGTAATCCGGGCAAGGAATATGCCCAAACCCGCCACAATGTCGGTTTTATGTTTGTAGACAGGATTGCCGAATATTATAATTGGACTTTTAAACTGGAAAAGAAATTCCAAAGTTTCGTCGCCGGCGGTAATTTAAACGGCGAAAAAGTTATTTTGATCAAACCGATTACATATATGAACAATTCGGGCCTCGCCGTAAGAAGCGTGATGGATTATCAGAAAGTTTCCGTAAACGATATTTTGGTCGTCTATGACGATATGGATTTGCCACTTTCGACGGTCCGAATCCGCTTAAGCGGTTCGAGCGGGGGCCACAAAGGCATGAAATCGGTCATCGAACACCTGGGAACGGATGAAATCAAACGCCTCCGCATCGGCATCGGCCACGCAGAAAGCGATGTAATCGATTATGTTCTGACTCCTTTTTCCAAAACGGAGTTTCAGCAGATGAAAACCGTTTTGGACAAGGCTCCTTACATCATTGCAGACTATTTGGAAAAAGGAATAGATTATGTAATGAACAATTATAATGGATAGTGAATTATGCTTAACTATATATATCAACAAAATAAATACAAAAAACTTGTAGACGAAATCGTGAAAATCGAAGGTACTGCCAAAAGTACCTCTTTTTGCGTTGGCATCGATAACGCAACGGACAACGCCCTGTTGTTTTTGCTTGCGAAGCTTTTTAAGGAAACCGACAAGACTTTGGTCTATGTTTTGCCCACTATTTACGATGCCACCAAAAACTACGAACGGCTGATGAATATTCTTTCGCCTGACGAAGTCTGTTTTTTTCCGGGCGAAGAACCGATTGCAAGCGTTTTGGTCGCCAGTTCCAACACCTACCGTTTGGCGCGGATGGCTACCATCGAAGCGATTTTGGAACAAAGCCCGCGCATAATCGTAACCAACACCGAAGGCATCACCAGAAATCTGATGTCCAAAGAGCGGCTGCTTTCGGCTCTTTTGCATTTTAAAAAGAACGAAACCGTCCCCCGGGACGAACTGATCGAAGATTTGATTACCCGTGGCTACAAAAAGACAGCAATCACCGAATCGCCCGGAACGTTCAGCGTGAGGGGAAGCGTCATAGATATATATGGGGTGAATTTGGCGGAACCAGTTCGGCTCAGTTTTTTTGACGACGAAATCGAATCGATCAGATATTTCTCCGTCGAAACTCAAAAAAGCACGAGATCAACCGACAAAGTAACGATTTATCCGCTTTACGAAATGTATTACAAACCCGACGAACTGGACAAAATAATTGCGCGCGTTTTGGAAAAGAATCCTTTGAACGAAAAAATCACCCAGGACATCGAATCGCTGAAAGCATTCCAAAACCTGGATCAGCTATATATCTATCTTCCTTACATCGACCAAAACTACGAGCGGTTTTTGGATGCGATCGATCAGAAAATAGTCGTGTACAACGATTTTTCGCGTATCCTTGACAAAGAACAGTTGAACATTCTGGAAACCAGCGACTATTTTACCAAAGTCGATTTTGTGGGGGACGAAAAATTCTACGAATCGGTCAAGGACACAATTCCTTTAACCGGCCTGGTTATGTTCGTAAGCAGCCACTCGGTGTATATCGAAGGCATTTCTTTGCATAAAAAGTGGGATCTGAAAACCACCAACAATTACGATTACAACAACAACCTCAAACATTTGATCGAAGACATTCGATTGAACAAAGGAAAAACATATATAATCACCAGTCTGAACGAACGCAGGCAGGAAGCCTTGGCGGATTTGCTTTTTACAAACGGCATACCGTTTAAGGTAATCGACCGGATGACAGATTTTCGGGAAAAAACGGTCAATCTGACGGTCAACGAACAGGCTTACGGTTTCATCGATTACGAATTAAATATCGAAATCATTACCCCGAACGAAATGGCCAAGGGTACTATTCCCCCTTCGAAAAAAATGCAGGCCATTTACAAAGAAACCGTCAAGATTTATTCCAAAGAAGATATCTTGATCGGCGACTACGTCGTCCATCCCGACTACGGAATCGGCAAATACCAGGGCATCAAATCGGTCAAACTGAAAGATGTCGTGAACGATTACGTGCTTGTGGAGTATGCGGAAGACAATAAGCTGTATATTCCGGTCGAAAACATTTCGGTTTTGGAAAAGTACGTGGGAACCAAAGACGTTCAGCCGAAATTAAGCAAATTCGGAAGCAAGGAATGGGAAAAGAAAAAGGCGAAGATTAAAGAAAAAGTCAACGAAATCGCCAAAATGCTGGTCAAAACCCAGGCCCAAAGAGAACTTATGAAAGGCTACCGGTATCCGCCCGATTCCGAGGAACAGTTGCAGTTCGAACGCGATTTCGGCTTTATCGAAACCGAAGGTCAGTTAAAAGCGATTGCCGACCTCAAGAAAGACCTGGAAGGTCCGCGTCCGGTGGACCGGCTTCTTTGCGGGGACGTCGGATACGGAAAAACGGAAGTCGCGATGCGCGGCGCTTTCAAGGTTGTGGAAGCGGGAAAACAGGTCGCATACCTTGCCCCGACAACCGTCCTTGCCCGCCAGCATTATCTGACCTTTAAAGAAAGATTCGAAAAATACGGGGTGCGGGTGGAACTACTGAGCCGCTTCGTCGATTCCCATGCCATCAAAACCACCCTGGATGGATTGAGAAACGGTTATGTCGATATTGTCATCGGAACGCACCGGTTGCTTTCGGATGATGTCAAATTCAAAGATTTGGGTTTGCTTATCATCGACGAGGAACACCGTTTCGGCGTCGAACACAAAGAAAGAATCAAAGCGATGAAAGCGAACGTGGACGTGTTGTCCCTAAGCGCAACCCCGATTCCGAGGACTCTCCAGATGGCCTTAACGGGTTTAAGGGATTTGAGTTTGATCGAGACACCGCCGTTTAACCGTCTGAGCGTCCAGACATATGTGCTTGAAACGAACGATTCGGTTATCCGGGAAGCAATCCGCAGAGAACTCGGCCGGGGCGGACAGGTGTTTTATCTTCTAAACCGAATCAGCCAACTTAGTCTGATTGAAAGAAAACTCAAACGCCTGGTTCCGGAAGCCCATTTCACCATCATTCACGGGAAGATGTCCAAAGACCAAATCGAAGAAGCCATCAACGACTTCATCGACCGCAGATACGATATTCTGATTTGCACAACCATCATCGAAACCGGAATCGATATTCCGAACGCCAACACCATTATTATTGAAAAGGCGGATATCCTGGGTCTTGCCCAGCTGTATCAGATTAGAGGACGGGTCGGAAGGAGCGACCGAATCGCCTATGCTTATCTCATGTACGACAAAGGACGCATTCTGACCGAAAGTGCCCAGAAAAGACTCGATACCATCAAAGAATTCACGGCTTTGGGCAGCGGCTACAAAATCGCGATGCGCGACCTTTCGATTCGGGGCGCGGGCGATATTCTGGGCAGCGAACAGTCGGGATTTATCGATGCGGTGGGAATTGAACTATATCTAAAAATGCTGAACGAAGCCATTCAGGAAGAAAAAGGCCTTATCGTTCCGGAAGACAAAAAACAGTTTGACGTGCGGATTTCCAAACATATCAGCGAAAATTACGTAGACGACGATATCGTCCGAATCGAAATGCACAAGTCGATCAATAAAATCAAAAGCCGGGAAGAAGCGGAAAACATCAGAAGAGAGTTTGCAGACAGATACGGCCAGATTACTTCGGAAATCGATCTGTATATCGAAGGCAAATATCTCACCTTCCTGTTGAAATCCAAAGGCGTCGCCGCTTTCAAAGAATCCGAAAAAACGGTGGAATTCCATTTCGACAAAGACAAATCCAATCAGATTACCTATAAAGATCTGCAGCGTCTGAACAATCTCACCGATTTAAAACTTGAATTCAATTACAAGTATTATCAGATATATATAACGATTTACCTGACCGAAGAAAACAAAAACGTCGGCAAAAGCAACTACATTTATCAGCTCACAAAACTGCTCGAAAATGTGTAAATAAAGAAAAAACGGTGTATATACGCTTATCTTTTTTGTCATAATAATGGTAGAATTTGTGAGGTGAAAGTTGTGAAAGCAACAGGGGTAGTTAGACGAATCGATGATCTGGGGAGAATTGTGATACCGAAAGAATTGCGACGGACCATGAGAATCAAGGAAGGCGATTCGCTGGAAATCTTCATCGAAGGAAGCGATCGCATCATCTTAAAGAAGTATTCTCCGGTTCAGAACGTCAACGAATTTATCGTTGAATTTGTCGAAAGTATATATAACTCCAATCATCGCGACATTATTATCACCGACAACGAACGGGTTACCGCCGTCGCCGGCTCCGTCAAAAAAGACATCGTCGGTAAAAAAATCTCCGCGCGGTTGGAAGACCGCATCGCCAAAAGAACAACCCAAATCCTGGAACGCGGCGAAGGAATGGAAATTTGCGAAAATTACGAAACCAAAAAAGCCGCGGTCATCAAACCGATCAACGTCTTCGGCGATATCCTCGGTTGTGTAATCGTCATGGCCGAAAACGACGTGACGGATGTCGAAAAGTCGCTGGCGGAATTCAGCGGTGTTTTCATGAGCAGGTACCTGGAAGGGTAGTTATTGACAGTAAAAAAAGACAGTTAGGGGAAAAACGCTAAACTTTTCCGGACTGTCTTTTTCTTTTTGTTCTAAAAATGCGAATAAATAATATTCTTTCTTTGAAAAAATGTTTGCCTTATGGTATACTTAATAATTGGAGGTTTTTATGAAAATAGCAATAATGACTGATGTTAATGCCGGACTTGATTACGTTGGTTACGATACCGGAATCACCGTATTGCGTTCGACAGTAAATTTCAAAAACGAAGTCTTGGTTGACGGCATTGATATAAAAGCTGATGAATTTTATCGAAGAATTTCCCAAATTACCAATGCGTCCGATATTCCGTCCACAAGCGCCCCGTCTTTGGGCGATATATATGATGCCATCGATAATTTTATCGAGCAGGGTTATACGGACGTTATCCATTTTCCGATTTCGTTTCAACTAAGTGCCACCGGCCCGACCGTGCAGCAGGTTGCCAAAGAGTATCACGGACGGATCAGAATCCATGTCATCGATACCAAACTTGCCGCATACCTGCAAGGCTATTTGGCCGTTAATGCCAAACAGATGGCCGAAAACGGCGCAACCGTGGAAGAAATTATTGAACGGAGCGAATTTTTAATCAACCATTCGAAAGCCTATTTCGTGGTCGACGACTTGAGTTATCTTGTGAAAAACGGCCGTTTGAGCAATGCGGCGGGATTCCTTGCCGGTTTGCTCAGAATCAAACCGGTATTGGAAATCACAAGTGACGGACGGATTGTCACCAAAGAAAAAATCAAAGTTTACAAATATGCGGTGGATCGCGCCCTTGAACTGATGTTCGAGTTTTTGAAAGACAAAACCAATGTCAAAGTTTTTTTGTTTCATTCTTTGCGGGAAGACATCGTCAAAAAGATGCTTGAACGCATCAACGAAGTCCGCCCGGACATTCAGGGTATCGAAATTCACTACATTACACCAGCGGTCGGCGCTCACATCGGTGCGGGCGTTGTCGGTATCGGAGCATTTTTATTAGAATAGAAAGTTGAGGAAGATATATATGCCACTTGTAAATATGACGAATATGTTAAAAAAGGCCAAAGAAGGAAAATACGCGGTCGGCCAATTCAATATCAACAATCTGGAATGGACGAAATCCATTTTGACCGTGGCGCAGGCCACCAACTCGCCGGTCATTTTGGGGGTATCCGAAGGAGCCGCCAAATACATGGGCGGATTTTACACGGCTGTAATGTTGGTTAAAGGATTGATGCACGATCTCGGAATTACCGTCGATGTCGCCATCCATCTGGACCATGGTTCATCGGTGGAAAAATGCATTCAGGCAATCGATGCGGGCTTTACATCCGTTATGATTGATGCATCCCACTATCCGCTTGAAACCAATATCGAAATGACCAAAAAAGTCGTGGAATACGCTCATGCGCGCGGCGTAAGCGTCGAAGCGGAACTCGGAACCGTCGGCGGTCAGGAAGAGCACGTCGAAGGTTCGATCAAATACGCGGATAAAGACGAATGCGTCCGTTTGGTCAAAGAAACCGGCATCGATGCATTGGCTCCCGCTTTAGGAAGTGTGCACGGCCCTTATCACGGCGAACCGGTTTTGGGCTTTAAGGAAATGAAAGAAATCCAGGAAGCCACAAATATGCCGCTGGTGCTTCACGGCGGAACCGGAATTCCGGACGATATGATTCAAAAAGCCATTGTCTGCGGAACCTGCAAAATCAACGTCAATACGGAATGCCAGATGGCCTTCAGCAAGATTTTAAGAGAAGTGCTCGCAAACGACCAAAAAGTCTACGACCCGAGAAAGATTATCGGTCCCGCTTCCAAGGGTATCGAAAACGCAGTCAGAGAAAAAATCGCCGTTTTCGGAACGGCCGACAAAAACTAAGATAAATTAACCAGAATAGCCGAAACCGGATTTATTCTGGTTTCTTATTTTTTACAACAAAACCCGGCCATTCTTTGGTATAATATATATGTGCTAGGAGGAATCCAAATGATTTCTTTAAAGAAAATAGTAAAAGCCCAAACGGCGATTGCTCCTTATATTCAGACGACATCTTTGGTCAGAGTGGATTATCTGAGCGAACTTACCCAAATGAACGTCTTTCTGAAACTGGAAAACATGCAATACACGGGCTCCTTTAAATTAAGAGGTGCCATGAACAAGATTGCGCAGCTTACTCCCGAAGAAAAAGCGAAAGGGGTTGTCGCCGCAAGCGCCGGCAACCATGCCCAAGGGGTGGCAAGAAGCGCCAAAATCTTCGGCGTGAAAGCCACGATTGTCATGCCGACGGTTACGCCGATTATCAAAGTCAAAGCAACAAGAGACTATGGGGCCGAAGTAATACTTTACGGCGACAATTACGACGAAGCCTGTAAGAAAGCAAAGGAAATCTGCGAAGAGCGGGGTGCGGTATTTGTTCATCCGTTCAACGACGAAGCGGTTATCTGCGGGCAGGGCACCATCGGTTTGGAAATAATGACCCAGCTAAGAAATATTGATGCGGTTGTCGTGCCGGTCGGGGGAGGCGGTTTGATTTCCGGCGTCGCCAAAGCGGTAAAAAGCCTTAATCCGAACGTTTCGGTCATCGGCGTCGAAGCCGCCAACGCTCCGTGCGTCAAAGAATCGATGGAAGCGGGCCGAATTCTTACGGTCTGTTGTACGCCGACCATCGCCGAAGGGATTGCGGTGGCATGTCCGGGGGACATTACCTTCGGTTTGATTCAGGAATATGTCGACGATATTGTGGCCGTCGAGGAAGACGAAATCGCAAGCGCAATACTTTCCCTTTTGGAAAAACAGAAAATCGTTGCCGAGGGAAGCGGCGCCACGCCGGTTGCGGCTCTTTTGAACCATAAACTTGATTATCTGAAAGGCAAAAACGTGGTTTGTATTATCAGCGGCGGCAATATCGACATCAATATGGTAGAAACAATCATCAACAGCGGTTTATTAAAAGACGGCAGAAGGTTCAATCTGCAGGTCAAACTGAAACATAAAGCCGGGGAATTGCAAAAACTTCTTTCCTTAATATCCAAAGTGGGAGGAAACATCTTGACCATCGAACAGACTAGGTACGTCAATCAGCTTGATTTGACCGAACAGTTTGTTTACCTGGTAATCGAAGCTTACGATGAGGACCACAAGGAACGGATTTTATCCGAACTGAGAAACCATAATTATGCGGTATAGGGTATGAAAATCGTAGCGGGACTGATTATAGACAAAAAGATCCTTTCGAAAGAAGCGATTGAAACCCAGGCAAAAGACATCGAAACATATATATCCCACGTCGATAAGCTGGTTATTTTGAATACCACGGGCCACCAACTCACGGAATTTTTTAAAGCCATCAGCCGGCACCAAAACATCGAGTACAGCGACTGCGAAGACTACGGGCAGGTAAACAACTATACTTTGCTTTATCAGCACGCTATGCGGCTCGGGGCGGATTACGCGGTGGTGCTGGAACAGGGTTACTTTTACGAAGAAGGCGCTTTTTTGGAAATGAAACGTTATTTGATCGAAGCCGAAGAAAAACCGTCGGTTCTTACGCCTTTGCCTTTATATACCTGTCTCGATAAAAAAGATACGACCGTTAAAGTAAGGCCGATAAAAGGATGCCGCCTGACGGGTGCTTTCTTGAATCTTGCGTATTTCCGGGAATCGAAAGGGTTTGTCAAGGAATATTACCAAACCACGTTTGATTACGATTACTGTATCTCGGAACGGCTTAAAAAGCACCAGGTGCTTCTCATGCCGAACCAAATCCTTCGCAATCGCAACTTCACCCCAATCGAAAAACGGGTTTTCGGGATTTTCAAGAAAAGTTCGTTTGACTGGGATCTGCTGGACGTTTACTACGAAACCAGGAACCGTTTGTATCTGTGGAAAAAGTACGAAAGTCTGGACCCGGAATACGTCAGACTCGACAAGAAACAGTTCAAAAAAGAAAAACGCGAAATGCGTTTGGGCGATCCCAACTACAAGGATAAGCTGGTTATGATGCTGCAGGCCAAAGAAGACTATTCCCACGGCAGAATGGGAAAGGTCCAATATTAGGAATATATATAAGACACCCTTTTTTTACGAGGGGTGTTTTTTGATATATAAAAAAGTATCAAATTTTTCCTTTTTGGGGAAAATATAACATTAAGGAGGTGACGCTTGTGAAAAAGCAAAATGCCGATTTGGTGGGTCTTTTATCTTTTGTCGGTCTGATATTGGCGACTTTGTTTTATTTGTTCTCGGTTTTTGACGGAAGATTTTTGGTCTTATACAACATCAGTTACATATGTCTTTTGATTGTGGTGTTTTATACCGCCTGGGAATTTGTCGGAAAAAGGCACAAAGTCTGGCGCATCGTTTATTATGCGATTGTTCTTTTGATGGTATTGGGTTTTGTGTTCGGTTCTTTCGATATACTTTAAAAGCACCGTTTCGCAAATAACAAGCCTAAATTTTGGATTATTGAAAAAAGTAAAAAAATGCGGATTTTAATTACCATATCGCTTGCATTGTTTTAGCAAAAAGTGTATAATAGCACAGGCTAAAAAAAGGCGATGATATGCAAGGTTGCTGATACACACGGAAGAGTTGCCATGATGTGGATCAGGGAATTTGCATGGAGTCAAAAAGCTTTTATCAAAAAGTGAAGGAGGCTAATATGGCAAAAGAAAGAAAATTAAGAATCAGATTATTATCTTATGATCACAGATTGTTGGATGAATCTGCAAAGAAGATCGTGGAAACGGCTAAAAGAACCGGAGCAACCGTTGCCGGTCCTATTCCGCTCCCGACAGACAAGGAAGTATTTACGATTATCCGTTCACCGCACAAACACAAAGACAGCCGTGAACAATTTGAACGTCGGACCCACAAACGTTTAATCGATATCGTCAATATCAATCCTAAAACTATGGATGCGCTAGTTCATTTGGAATTGCCATCCGGTGTCGAAATCGTTTTGAAATAATGAGAAAATGGAGGTGTACTCATGGCCAAAGGAATCTTAGGTAAGAAAATCGGAATGACACAAATTTTTTCTGAAACCGGCGAATTGATCCCGGTTACAGTGATTGACGTAACTCCGAACGTAGTATTACAGAAAAAGACAGTAGAAACTGATGGATACGAAGCTGTTCAATTGGGTTATTGCGACAAACCGGAACGTTTAGCAAATAAACCGGAAAAAGGACATGCAGCCAAAGCTAATACTGCCCCTAAGCGCTTCGTTAAAGAAATCGCTGGGAAAGAAATGCTGGCGTTTGAAGTTGGACAAGAGGTAAAAGGAAACATCTTCTCCGTGGGTGAATTAGTGGATGTTACTGGAATCTCCAAGGGTAAAGGTTACCAAGGAGTCGTCAAAAGATATAATCATCACATCGGACCTATGGCGCACGGTTCTGGATACCATCGCCAAATCGGTTCCATGGGAGATATCGGCGTATCGCGCGTTAAACCGGGCAAGAAAATGGCCGGACGCATGGGCGGCGAAACCAAAACAATTCAAAATCTCGAATTTGTTAAGTATGATCCAGAAAATAATGTAGTTCTTATTAAGGGCAGCGTTCCTGGAGCCAAGAACTCGTTCGTATTGATTACGAATGCGGTCAAAGCCGGAAATGCAGCGCTTAATCCAGAGAGCTTAGCATAGGAGGAATAAGTCATGCCTAATGTACAATTATTAAACCAACAAGGGGCTGTGATTGGTGAACTTCAATTGAGCGAAGAAGTTTTCGGCGTTCCTGTTCACCAACAGGCGATTTTTGATGCGGTAGTTGCCGAAAGAGCAGGTATGCGTCAAGGAACGCAAAAAGCCAAAACAAGAGCAGAAGTCAGAGGCGGCGGAAGAAAACCATGGCGTCAAAAAGGTACAGGACGCGCCCGTCAGGGTACAATCCGCGCTCCGCAATGGCGTGGCGGCGGTGTCGTATTTGCACCGACTCCTAGATCGCATGCAATCAAAGTCAACAAAAAAGTTGTCCGCTTGGCAATGAAAAGCGTATTGAGCGAAAAAGTCCGCGAAAATGCCTTTATCGTATTGGATAAGATCGAACTCGATAACTTCAAAACCAAATCGTTTGTCGAAGTATTGAACAATATCAAAGCCGACGGCAAAGTCTTAGTCGTCTTAAACGACGCCAATCCTAATGTGGAATTGGCCGGAAGAAACTTGCCGAATGTAATTATCCACAACGTCAACCATATCTCGGTATACCAGGTTCTGAATGCCGATTGCATGGTTCTGACACAAGATGTAGTATCCCACTACGAGGAGGTGCTTAAATAATGAAATCACCGTACGATATTATTATTAAGCCGATTATCACCGAAAAAACCACCAATTTAGCTAACAACAAACTTCAATATACGTTTGCGGTCGATCCGAGAGCTAACAAAGTGGAAATCAAAAACGCTATCGAAGAAATCTTCGAAGTCAAAGTTGTCGCAGTCAGAACTATCAATGTTCGCAGAAAACCGAAAAGAATGCAAAAATTTGAAGGGTTTAAACCAGCATACAAAAAAGCCATCGTTCGCTTAATGCCGGGTCAAACCATTTCAGTCTTTGAAGTATAAAGGAGGAAGGACATCATGGCGATTAAGAAATATAAACCAACGACCAACGGTCGTCGAAACATGACAGCCTTAACATATGAAGAAATCACGACAACCAAGCCAGAAAAAAGCTTACTTGCTCCTTTAAGCAAGACTGGAGGACGTAACTCGACCGGCCGGATTACCGTCCGTCATATCGGCGGCGGCTCGAGACGGAAATACAGAATTATCGACTTCAAACGCGACAAAGACGGCATCGCCGGAAAAGTCGCAACAATCGAATATGATCCGAACCGCAGTGCCAACATTGCTTTAATCAACTATGTTGACGGCGAAAAACGTTATATTTTGGCACCGAACGAATTACAAGTCGGAAGCACCATCATGTCGGGCGAAAATGCAGATATCCGAATCGGAAACTGCTTACCGCTCAACAAAATTCCTGTCGGTACAATGGTTCACAATATTGAATTATATCCTGGACACGGCGGCCAATTGGTTCGTGCTGCTGGTGCAGGTGCTCAGATTCTCGGCCGCGAAGACAAATACACTTTACTCCGTTTGACAAGCGGCGAAGTTCGCAAAATCCTCGGCAACTGCCGTGCAACAATCGGTATTGTCGGAAATCTCGACTACTCCCTTGTCAATATCGGTAAAGCCGGTCGCACCCGTCACATGGGAATCCGCCCAACGGTCAGAGGTTCGGTTATGAACCCTAACGATCACCCTCACGGCGGTGGTGAAGGTCGTTCGCCAGTCGGACGCGATGCACCAAGAACTCCTTGGGGTAAGATTGCCCTTGGCGTTAAGACAAGAAAAACTAAGAAAAAGAGCAGCGGACTAATCGTTCGTCGTCGTAATGGATAGGAGGAACTAATTAATGGCACGTTCACTTAAAAAAGGACCTTTTTGCGATGAACATCTTCTCAAAAAAGTCATTAAATTAAACGAAAAGAATACCAAGAAAGTTATTCAGACTTGGTCAAGAAGATCTACAATCTTTCCTGAATTTGTCGGCCATACAGTTGCAGTTCATAACGGCAAAGAGCATCTTCCTGTTTACGTGACGGAAGATATGGTTGGTCATAAGTTCGGTGAATTCGCACCGACAAGGACTTACCGCGGACACGGTAAGGATAAGAAAGTTGCTAAGAAATAGGTGATGAACATGGAAGCAAGAGCTATTGCAAAATCAGTAAGAATCTCTCCGCGCAAAGGCAGACTTGTTGCCGACCTTATCCGCGGCAAATCAGTCGGAACCGCAGTCGCCATTCTTAACAATGTCGAAAGTACCGTTAAGGAAAGCATCTTGAAAGTCGTTCAATCGGCAGTTGCCAACGCCGAAAACAATCACGATATGGATGTCGAAAAACTATATATTAAAGAAATATTTATCAATCCGGGAGCCACTTTGAAACGTTTCCGCGCGCGTGCCAAAGGCAGTGGCAATCGTATCTTGAAAAGAACCAGTCACATCACAGTTGTTGTGGCAGAAAAACTATAGGAGGTAACGAAGATGGGACAAAAAGTTAATCCAGTAGGAATGCGGATAGGCATCATCAGAGATTGGGACGCAACTTGGTATGCACCGAAAGCAAAAGTTGCCGATCTCTTGCTTGAAGACCTCAAAATCCGTTCTTTCATTAATTCCTTCTATAAAGCAGCATATATCTCTCGCGTGGAAATCAAAAGAACCGGTAAAAGAATAATCGTTATTATTTCAACCGCAAAACCGGGTGCCGTTATCGGAAGAGAAGGTTCCAAGAAAAACGAAGCGATTCGCGAACTCGAAAAACTTACCAAGAAAAATGTTTTCCTGACAATCGCCGAAATCAAAAACCCAGACCTTGACGCAACACTAGTCGCAAGAAAAATCGCCGAAGACTTGGAAAACCGTGCTTCGTTCCGCCGTGTTCAGAAAATGGCTATCCAACGTGCTTTGAAAGCCGGCGCCAAAGGAATCAGAACAATCGTTTCCGGTCGTTTGGGCGGTGCGGAAATCGCGCGCAGCGAAGGTTACATCGAAGGAAGCGTTCCTCTGCATACCCTTCGCGCCAACATCGACTACGCAACAGCCGAAGCCATGACGACATACGGCAAACTCGGTGTCAAAGTTTGGATCAACAAAGGTGAAATTTTAACCGAAAAACAAAAGAAGGAGGGCCGATAGACATGTTAATGCCTAAAAGAACTAAGTATCGCCGCCCTCATCGAATTAGTTATGAGGGAAAAGCGAAAGGCGGCAAGAAAGTTAGTTTTGGTGAATATGGCCTTCAATCAACCGAGGGCGCATGGATTACCGATCGTCAAATCGAGGCTGCCCGTATTGCCATGACACGTTATATGAAACGTGACGGTAAAGTGTGGATCAATATCTTCCCGCACTTGATCAAAACCAAGAAACCGCTTGAAGTTCGGATGGGTTCCGGTAAAGGTGCTCCTGACGGATACGTAGCGGTCGTTAAAACAGGCACGATTATGTTTGAAATCGGCGGTGTATCGGAAGAAGTCGCTCGCGAAGCGTTCAGACTAGCTTCACACAAATTGCCGGTAAAAACAAAATTTGTGACAAGAGAAAGTGGTGAATAATTATGCCAAAAGAAAAGAAAACCGAAGCTGTAGTTGAAACCAAAAAGTCAACTAAGGAAAAAGCGGCTAAAGCCACGACAAAAGTTGACAAAAAAGCTCCGAAGAAGTTATCTTCTGTCCAAAAACTAAGAGAACTTGAAAATCAAGAACTTGAAATCAAAATCAAGGAATTGAAACAGGAACTCTTTAACCTTCGTTTTCAGGCTGCTGTTGGTAAATTAGAAAACACTGCTCAATTACGTAAAGTTAAAAAGGATATTGCCCGCGCATATACCATTCTAACGGAACGCGCCAAGGCAAGCGTTCAGGGATAGGAGGCCAAGACAATGGAAAGAAACAGTCGCAAAACATATATAGGTACTGTTGTGTCGGATGTCAATGACAAAACAATCACGGTATTAGTTGAAACACATCGTAAGCACCCTATCTATGGAAAAAACACAAAAATAAGCAAAAAATTCACTGCGCACGATGAGCAAAATCTTGCTAAGAACGGTGATATCGTTGAAATAATGGAAACTCGTCCGTTATCAAAAACAAAACGTTATCGCTTAGTTAGGATTGTTCAAAAGGCAGTCATTGTATAATCAGGAGGTGTCTTATGCTTCAACAAGAAAGTAGAGTCAATGTTGCTGATAATACCGGTGCCAAAGAACTTTTGATTATCCGAATCTTAGGCGGTTCACATCGTCGTTCTGCCAATATTGGTGACATCGTAGTCGCAACAGTCAAATCAGCCACACCCGGCGGACAAGTTAAAAAGGGTGATGTTATAAAAGCCGTCATCGTACGGACCAAAAAAGGATTACGGAGAACGGATGGTTCCTATATCAAATTTGATGATAATGCAGCAGTAATCATAAAAGAAGACAAAAACCCACGCGGTACTCGGATCTTCGGCCCTGTTGCAAGGGAATTACGTGAAAAAGATTTCATGAAAATCGTTTCTCTCGCTCCGGAAGTGTTATAGGAGGTCGCTATGAAGATTAAAAAAGGTGACATAGTTGTTGTAACAACAGGTAAACACAAACCATCCCGTGGAAATCAAACAACTGGCGAAGTTCTAGCGGTTTATCCGAAAACAAATCGAGTAGTAGTTAAAGGCGTCAATATCGCCGCTAAACATTCCCGCCCGTCCCAAAGTAATCCGGACGGCGGAATCATCAAAAAGGAAGCGCCTATCCACGTTTCCAATGTGGCAATTCTTGACCCGGTAACCAAGAAACCAACCAAAGTTGGTTACAAATTCGTAGATGGCAAAAAGGTTCGTTTCGCGAAAGCATCCGGAACCGTACTTGACAAGTAGGAAGGAGATTACAGATGAATCGTTTATTAACTAAATACAAAGAACAAGTTGTTCCTAAGTTAATGGAAAAGTTCGGTTATAGCACTGTAATGGAAGTTCCAAAGATTGAAAAAATCGTTGTCAACATGGGTATCGGTGACTCCATCAGCAATTCCAAATTGCTTGATGCCGCTGTCGAAGATTTAACAACCATTACCGGTCAAAAACCAATTGTCACTAAAGCAAAGAAATCAATCGCAGTATTCAAAATCCGCGAAAACATGCCGATCGGCGCCAAAGTAACTTTGCGCGGCGAAAGAATGTTCGAGTTTTTGGATAAATTGGTAACTATTTCACTACCTCGCGTTAGGGACTTCAGAGGGGTAAATCCGAATTCCTTCGACGGCCGCGGCAATTTCTCGCTCGGTATCAAGGAACAATTGATTTTCCCGGAAATCAACTATGATAAGGTATTGAAAATTCGTGGTATGGATATTGTTATTGTCACTACCGCAAAAACAGACGAAGAAGGCCGGGCCTTGCTAAGTATGCTCGGAATGCCTTTCAGAAGGTAGTGGAGGTAGAAAATTATGGCAAAAACTTCATTAAAAGTTAAAAGCAAACGTACACCAAAATTTAGCGTAAGACAATACACTCGTTGCGAACGTTGTGGCCGTCCTCATGCAGTTTATCGCAAATTCAAAGTCTGCCGGCTTTGCTTCCGCGAACTTGCATACAAAGGATTAATCCCTGGCGTTAAAAAATCGAGTTGGTAGAAAGGGAGGTCTATACAATGGTAATGACTGATCCAATTGCTGATATGCTTACAAGGATTCGCAATGCGAGTCAGATGAAACACTCCAAGGTCACAGTACCTGCTTCCAACCTCAAAATGGAAGTGCTTCGGGTGTTGAAAGAAGAAGGATATATTAGCGATTATGAAAAAGTAGAAGACGGCAAACAAGGGTTGATCAACATCACTCTTCGTTATGTCGACAAAATGCGTGCCATCACTGGTATCAAAAGAATTTCCAAACCGGGACTAAGAGTATATGCCAAAAGCGACGAATTGCCAAAAGTATTGAACGGCTTAGGAATCGCAATCGTTTCGACTTCAAGCGGATTGATGACCGACAAAGAAGCCCGTCAGAAGAAACTCGGCGGCGAAATCATCGCTTTCGTCTGGTAAGAGGTGCACATATATGTCAAGAATAGGCAATAAAGAAATCCTCATTCCGGCGGGAGTTACCATCATACAAAACGGTCAAACCCTTGAAGTAACCGGTCCTAAAGGAAAAATGGAATATACTTTTGATGAAAATGTTGCAATCAACATTCACGATAACAAAATAAAGATCACACGTCACGGTGATGAAAAATATCAACGCGCAATCCACGGAACCAGTAGAGCCCTCCTTCACAATATGATTACAGGTGTTACTACCGGTTTCAGCAAAAGCCTTGAAATTCAGGGAACAGGTTTCAGAGCTCAGTTACAAGGCAACGCCCTTGTGTTAAACCTCGGTTTCTCCCATCAGGTTGTGATGGAAATACCGAAAGGACTCAAAGTCGAAGTTCCAAACCCTACCGAAATAACTGTTTCAGGATACGATAAACAAGCTGTGGGCCAGTTTGCGGCTGAAATTCGCAAGAACAGAAAACCTGAACCTTACAAAGGCAAAGGCGTTCGTTACAAAGGCGAATACGTACGTCGCAAAGAAGGCAAGAAGGCTAAGTAGAAAGGAGACTAAAAGACGATATGATTATTAAAGAATCAAGAGCAAAAGCACGCGAAGTCCGTCATCAAAGACTCCGTCAGACATTAAGCGGAACCAGTGAACGTCCTAGACTTGCGGTATTCAGATCGAACAAAAACATCGCTGCTCAAATCATCGATGACGAAAAATCGATTACTTTAGTTTCTGCATCTACAATCGAACACGGCAATCGCATCGAACCAGGATCAAATATCGAAGCAGCACAACAGGTTGGTACAAGAATCGCTCAGAGAGCTCTCGAAAAAGGTATCACCGAAGTTGTATTTGACCGTGCGGGCAACCAATACCACGGCAGAGTTAAGGCACTTGCAGATGCAGCACGCGATGCTGGTCTCAAGTTTTAGGAGGATACGTCATGCGTGATAAGAATAAAGTAACCGAAGAAAAAGTACTTGAAGAACGCGTTGTCACAATAAACCGCGTAACGAAAGTTGTTAAAGGCGGAAGACGTTTCCGTTTCTCGGCACTCGTAGTTGTCGGCGATTACAAAGGAAATGTCGGTTTCGGCAGCGGAAAAGCGCAAGAAGTTCCTGAAGCCATCAAGAAAGCCATCGAAGACGCTAAGAAAAACATGATTTCCGTTCCGATCATCGGAACCACAATCCCACACGAAATCACCGGCGAATTCGGCGCAGGCAAAGTGTTCTTAAGACCTGCCCCAGCCGGTACCGGAGTTGTTGCCGGTGGCGTGGTCAGAAGCGTTGTCGAACTTGCGGGCATCCAAGATATTACAACCAAATCTTTAGGTTCGAGTACACCAATCAATATTGTCAGAGCAACTTTCGCAGCACTGAAAGCACTAAGAACGGTTGAACAAGTAGCTCGTTTGCGTGGTAAGACACCTGAAGAGATTGTGAGGTAGCATACTATGGAAAAGACATTGACAATCAAATTAGTTAAAAGCCCTATTGCAACACCCAAGAATCAAAAAGACACCCTGAAAGCATTAGGCCTAACTAAGATTAACAAAACCGTTGTAAAAGCAGACAATCCGCAAATCCGCGGAATGATCAAAACAGTAGCACACTTAGTAAGTGTCGAAGAAGCTTAGGAGGTGCGAACGATGAAATTACATGAATTAAAATCGGTTACGGGAGCCAGACATTACAAAAAACGTGTCGGACGCGGAACAGGTAGCGGTATGGGTAAAACGGCAACCCGCGGCCATAAAGGACAAAACGCCCGTGCTGGCGGCGGCGTTCGCTTGGGATTCGAAGGCGGTCAGACACCGTTGTTCAAACGCCTTCCGAAAAGAGGATTCACCAATTTAACCCGTAAAGAATATGCTATCGTTAATGTTGAAGACCTCAATGTGTTTGCGCCAGGAACAGTCGTAGATGCAGAAGCACTAAGAAAAGTTGGATTAATCAATAAAGAATACGAAGGAGTGAAAATATTAGGCAACGGTGACTTAAATGTCGCTTTGACAATCAAAGCGAAGAAGTTCTCCAAATCCGCAATCGAAAAAATCAGCAACGCTGGTGGAACTTACGAGGTGGCCTAATAATGAAAAAGTTTTTTAGCAAAAATAAGAAGTTGATTCTGAGTGCATTGTTTACGCTCGGTGCGCTGCTTGTATGGCGGATCGGCGTATATATCAAAATCCCGTTTGTCAGCGTAAATGACCAATTGGCCAAAGAAGAAAGCTTGTTCGGCTTCTTGGATATCTTCACCGGAGGCGCCTTGTCGCAATTCTCGATTGTGGCCCTCGGTGTCAGCCCGTACATCACGGCTTCCATCGTTGTCCAATTGTTGCAAATGGACATTGTTCCGCAGTTTGCGGAATGGGCGGAAGAAGGCGAAAGCGGAAAAGCAAAACTGAACCAATGGACACGTTATATTGCTTTGTTCCTCGCTTTTGTTCAGGCTTTGACCATTATCATCACATATATCAGAAATTACGGAAGTTACTTTTTGGAAACATTCGATCCGAATCCGTTCATTTATGTATACATGGCATTGGTAATGACAGCCGGTACTGCATTCGTGCTTTGGTTGTCTGACCAAATCACCATGAAAGGTATCGGAAACGGGGCATCGATGATGATTGTCGCCGGTATTATTGCGGGTCTTCCTGCAATGTTCAAATCCCTGATCACTCAGTTCCTGACAACGACGGATAGCCATACTCCGGTAACAAAAGATTACATTATTTTTGCTGTAATAATTCTCGTGTTGTTGCTTGTTTTGGTCGGTGTTGTATTCCTGGAAGGTTTGCAACGCAAAATTCCGATTCAATACTCGAACCGTCCGGCCGCAGCGCAAGTCCGCGGTAAACAAGATTCCAACATTCCGATCAAACTCAATTCCGCATCCGTTATTCCGGTAATTTTTGCGGCTACATTGCTCAGTTTGCCGCTGACAATCATCAACTTCATCAAACGTCAGGGCTCAACCATTTCGGAATGGTGGGAAATAGTATTCAGCTATCGCAGACCGATCGGTTTTGCAATTTATATTATTTTGATTTTCTTGTTTACTTTCTTTTATTCCTTCTTACAAATTAATCCAGATAAGATGAGCGAAAACCTAAAGAAACAGAATGCCTATATTCCAGGTGTCAAACCGGGAGAAGATACGGCTGCTTATATTTCGAAAGTATTGTTCAAGATAACCGTTTTGGGTGCTACGTATCTTGCGGTTCTTGCATCCTTGCCGATTATTTTGGGTAATATCTTCGGTTTGGACGAATCGGTTCAAATCGGAGGAACCAGTATCATGATTGTTGTCGGTGTCGCAATCGAAACCGCCAAACAAATCAAAACGCAAGCCCAATCCCAGGAATATCGGGGATTCTTAAGATAGGAGTTACCATGCGCTTACTAATCATGGGAGCTCCCGGAACCGGAAAGGGGACATATGCCGAAGGAATCGAAAAACACTTTGGCATTCCCCACATTTCCACGGGTGAAATTTTCCGCGAGGCTATCAGTCAGAAAACGCCCTTAGGGGTTCTCGCACAAAGTTATATCGACGACGGACATTTGGTACCGGACGATGTGACGGTTCAAATCGTCAAAGAACGGATTCAACAGCCGGACTGCCAAAACGGTTTCGTTTTGGACGGATTTCCGAGAACATTGAATCAGGCCGAAATTTTTACCCAGATTTTAAACGAATTGAACATTCAATTGGATTTAGTGATTAATTTACTCGCCGATGAAGAGTTGATCATTCGGCGCATTACCAATCGTCGCTTATGCTCGAAATGCGGAAAAGGATACAATCTGATAACGATTCCGCCTAAGAAACCGGGAATCTGCGATGATTGCGGCGGAGCTTTGTATCAGAGAAAAGACGATTCCGAAGAAGTAATCCGGGAACGTCTCGAAGTTTATCAAAAACAGACAAAACCTTTGATCGACTATTACGAAGCTCAAGGAAATATAATACACATGAATGGCGCAGGCGAAATCGACGAAGTCACAAATGTAATAATTGCTATGTTGGAGGCAAGATGATTACAATTAAAAGTGAACGCGAAATAGCATTAATGCGCGAAGCGGGAAATATCGTCGCTTTGGCATTAAGTGAAGTTGGAAAAGCGATTAGACCAGGGATATCCACCAAAGAGTTGGACAAGATTGCATACGACGTGATAACCAAACACGGAGCAACCCCGTCTTTCCTCAACTACAATGGTTTCCCTGGATCCATATGCGCCTCTATTAATGAAGTTGTGATTCATGGCATTCCAAGAAGCCACACAATTTTAAGAGATGGTGATATTATTTCTATCGATGTCGGTGCCAAATACAAAGGCTACCACGGAGATAGCGCAAAAACATTTTTGGTCGGAAACGTTACCGAAGCCAAACGCCGTTTGGTCGAAGTAACCGAAGCCGCATTATTCGAAGGATTAAAACAGGCCCGTCCGAATAATCATTTATCAGACATTTCACATGCAATCCAAACATATGTTGAAAGTGCCGGCTATTCGGTAGTAAAACTCTTTACTGGTCACGGTATTGGCCGCGCTTTGCATGAAGATCCTGCTGTTCCAAACTACGGCATTCCCGGCAGAGGACCAATCCTGAAAGTCGGAATGACTTTGGCCATCGAACCGATGGTAAATATGGGAGCATCAGATGTGGAAATTCTACACGATAACTGGACAACCGTAACGGTTGACCGTAAAGATAGCGCTCATTTCGAGCATACCATAGTTATTACCGAGAATGGTTACGAAATTCTGACAAAAATCAAAGGAGAAGAAATGTAGATGTCAAAAGATGATGTTTTTGAAGTTGAAGGAACAGTTGAAGAAGTGTTGCCCAATACTTTCTTTAAAGTAAAGTTAGTTAACGGCCACCTCATTACTGCCCACGTTTCTGGTAAAATTCGTATGAACACAATTCGCATTTTACCAGGTGATCGAGTAACTGTTGAAATATCACCATATGATGTAACACGTGGACGCATTACTTATAGACATAAGTAATTATTCATCCAACAAAGTATTTGTTCTAAAATAATTTAGGAGGTTCAAAATGAAGGTTAGACCATCGGTTAAACCTATATGCGATAAATGCAAAGTTATCAAAAGAAAAGGCCGTGTAATGGTAATCTGTTCAGCTTACCCAAAACACAAGCAAAGACAAGGATAATAGGAGGCACATTAGATGGCACGTATAGCTGGTGTTGATATCCCGAACGACAAACGCGTCGTGATATCACTAACATATATCTTCGGTATCGGCAAGCCAACGGCTGAAAAGATCTTGGCAAAATGCAATATCGACGAAAACAAAAGAGTAAAAAATTTGACTGAAGAAGAATTAACATTAATTCGACAAGAAATAGCGAATTATCATGTCGAAGGAGACTTGCGCCGTGAAATTGCGATGAATATCAAGCGCCTGATGGAAATCGGCTGCTATCGCGGTTTGCGTCATCGGAAAGGGCTGCCTGTTCGCGGACAAAGAACAAGAACTAATGCTCGTACCCGTAAAGGTCCTGTCAAGACTGTCGCTAATAAGAAGAAGTAGGAGGACATTATGGCTCGTAAAGTAGTACGTAAACGTCGTGTAAAAAAGAATATACCTATGGGTGTTGCGCATATCCATTCTACTTTCAACAACACTATCGTCACAATAACTGACCCGGTCGGCAACGTGGTTGCCTGGAGCAGTGCCGGTGTCGTCGGTTTCAAAGGCAGCAAGAAGTCGACTCCGTTTGCCGCACAAATGGCATCCGAAGCCTGCGCCAAAGCCGCCATCGAAAACGGAATGCGTAAAGTAGAAGTTACCGTCAAAGGCCCAGGCCCGGGACGGGAAGCCGCCATCCGTTCGCTACAAGTTGCAGGACTTGAAATCGCTTCGATTCAAGATGTTACTCCTGTACCTCATAATGGTTGTCGTCCTCCAAAAAGACCTCGTGGATAATGGCATTATCAACGACTGACCATTGAAAAATCAATAAGGAGGAAAAAGATGAGAAAATTGACATTTATCCAACCGAAATTACAGATAGAGGAGGATAACAACGATCCAAACTATTGTAAGTTAAAGATACATCCTCTTGAACGCGGATATGGAATGACAATTGGAAATGCCCTTCGCCGAGTCATGTTGTCGTCTTTGCCGGGTGCCGCAATTGTGGCGGTTTCGATTGAAGGTGTCGAACACGAATTCGCCGGCGTCCCTTATATCTACGAAGATGTAACCGAAATCATCTTAAATCTAAAAAATGTCGTGTTGACCATCAACGACGACAAAAACGCCAAAGGCGATTACGGCGACGAAAACGCCATTTACCGTTTGGAATTGATCGAAGAACTTCCTTCAATTAACGACCAATGGAAAAAAGGCGTTCCGGAAGACAAATTGGTCTACTCGAAAGAAATCACCGCCGAACATATATCTACGACTTCCTCGGAAATAATTCGCATCGTTAATCCCGACCAAAAGATTTGCACGCTTTTGGCCGGCGGCAAAATCAAGATGGAATTATTTGCGCGTAACGGCGTTGGATACGTAAGCGCCGACGAAAACAAACGCTTCTGCAAAGAAGGTTCAGCCAGGGTCATCAGCCGTTTGCCGATCGACTCGATCTTCACGCCGATCAAAAGATGCCGTTACGATGTCGCCAAGTCGCGTTACGAAGACAATTTCGACTGCGACGAACTAACTTTCGAAGTCTGGACCAACGGTTCGATCAAACCGACAAACGCTGTGTCGCTTGCCGCCCATTTCTTAGTTGAGCATTTCCAAATTCTCGAAGACTTGAATGTCTATATCAAAGAACGCGCATATATCATGCAAAAAGAGGAAAAGGTATCCAATAAGAAGTTGGATAAAAAGATTGAAGATCTTGACCTTTCAGTCCGTTCTTACAACTGTTTAAAACGGGCAAATATCAATACCGTTGGCGAACTGACGCAAAAGACGGTTGAAGAAATGATGAAAGTTCGCAACTTAGGCCGTAAATCATTGAAAGAAGTAATTGAAAAATTGCGTGACATTGGTTTAAGCTTAAAGAGCGATGACGGATACGCTGATCTGACGGAAGGCGAAGACAAAGAGACAATCGATAACGATGAACCGGAATTGAACGATAATGCACCGCTTTTGGATATTAACCTTTCCGTGGCATTATACAATACCCTCAAAAAACAAAACATCGTTACCGTCGGCGACCTGATCAGCAAAACCACCGATGAACTTAAAGAAGATTTTGGCCTTGACGCAAAAAAGATCAAAGAAATCGAGGAAAAACTCAAGGCTAAAGGCTTGACTTTAAGCGAATGACAAACCATATAACTTGAAATAAAGGAGATTACTCATATGGCATTAGGATATCGTAAACTAAGTAGAAAAAGCCATCAAAGAAAAGCTTTATTTCGGGATTTAATCACGGATTTGATTTTGAACGGTCGAATTGAAACTACCGAAGCCAAAGCGAAAGAATTGAAACGGATTGCCGACAAAATGGTAACTTTGGGAAAAAGAGGAGACTTGCATTCCCGTCGCCTTGCGGCTCAGCTAATCCGCTTCGAAACGCTTGAAGACGGTGAATTCGCCCTTCAGAAATTATTCAACGAGATTGCCCCGAAATATCAATCACGCAATGGCGGTTACACTAGAGTGTTGAAACTAGGAACCCGTCGCGGCGATGCAGCTCCGATGGCGATTATCGAATTTGTTTAAAAAAACGAAAATGAACACCTTTAGAGGTGTTTATTTTTCTTTTCGCCCGTTTAATAAAAGCGTTACCGCGGGCTAAAAATAAGATATATATTCATCCGTTTGCAAAACAAGTCAAAAAATGATAAAATTAATTAATAGTTTAAGGATGGTGGAATTCGTGTCCAGACAAAATACCCTCTTTTTGGTATCGAAGCAAGTACTCGTAATAATTCTTTGCATCGTGGTCGTTGTCGTATCGATCTGTTTTGCGTCCTTTTTTGCTTTTCGGGCCAACTTCAAAATCCGACAACAAAAAAAAGAAGCCCTTGCCAACGGCCAGGTTCTATATATCGTAATCGAACAGTACGAAGTGCAGAATTTCAAATTCAAGCCGGGCAGTTCGGTGAAAGTATTGTACGAAGCCAAATTTACCGACGATTTGGAATACTATCACCGTTTCGAAAACGAATACGGCTACAATACCGTCGAAATCAAAAACGGGGAAGCAAAAGTAGTGGCAGCGGACTGCCGCGACGGCGTATGCAAAAACCAGCTTATTACAAACGGTTTTAAAAACTGGTTCGAATCGCCGAGTATCATCTGTTATCCCCACGGAATCAAAATCAAATGGGAGGCCAGAACCTCATGAGTATCGAATTCAGAAACGTAACATTCGGTTACACCAAGGAAATCGAAGTATTGAAAGATTTCAACCTGAAGATTGAAGACGGGCAAATGGTATCGATTATCGGCCATAACGGCAGCGGCAAGAGTACCATCGCCAAACTGATTGTCGGTTTGGTGGAAGCAAATTCCGGTTCGGTTTTGATCGACGGGGTAGAACTTTCGCCCGAAAACATCGACGAATACCGTCTGAAAATGGGAATCATTTTCCAAAATCCCGACAACCAGTTCGTCGGGGTCACGGTCAAAGACGATATCGCTTTCGGACTCGAAAACCACAATGTCCCGCGGGACGAGATGATTAAAAAAGTTAACCGTTATGCCGAACTGGTGGGCATGGAAGAATTTCTGGAAACAAATCCCGAAAATCTTTCCGGCGGACAAAAACAGAGAGTGGCGATTGCGGGGGTGCTAGCGATGGAAACCGAAATCATCATTTTCGACGAAGCCACCTCGATGCTCGACCCGAGAGGTACCAAAGAAATTATCGAAACTATCAAAAGTTTAAAGAAAAACGAAAACAAAACAATCATCATGATTACCCACAATTTGGAAGAAGTGGTGTTTTCCGACCGGGTAATCGTCCTTAACGACGGCAAAATTGCGTTGGACGGAACCCCTCGGGAAGTTTTGAGCCGGCGGCAAATCCTGGAAGAAAGCGGACTTGCCGTAATCGACAGCATTCAGTTAATATCGGAAATCGAACAAAGCTGCCTGCCGAATAAAGAGGCACTGGTGGAGGCCTTATGGGAATTAACTTTCGCGATGTAAGTTTTCGGTACAACAAAAAATCCCCGAAACCTACCTTGGACAACATCAATCTCGATATTAACGAAAAGGGTGAATTTATCACGATTCTGGGCCATACCGGAAGCGGCAAAAGCACCCTTGTCCAACATATGAATGCACTTTTGCTTCCAGATTTCGGCGAAGTCGAAATCTTCGGAAAACATATCACCAGAAAATACAAAGACAAACTGAAAGACATAAGAAAAAAAGTCGGACTCGTTTTCCAGTTTCCCGAATACCAGCTGTTCGAGGAATCGGTTTTGAAAGACGTGATGTTCGGACCGAAGAATTTCGGTCTGAGCGAAGAAGAGGCCAAAGTCAAAGCAATCGAGGCCTGCCGCCAGGTCGGCTTAAGCGAAGACCTGTGGGACCGCTCGCCCTTTACTTTAAGCGGCGGCCAAATGCGCCGAGTGGCGATTGCGGGGATTTTGGCGAGCGAACCGGATATCCTCATTCTTGACGAACCGACCGTGGGACTCGATCCCGTCGGAAAAAAAGAATTGCTGAATCTGCTCGAAGACATCAGAACCCAAACCGGAAAGACAATCATCATCATTTCGCACGACATGAATGTCGTCGCCAAACACGCCACCCGGGTAATTGTTCTGAACGACGGCAAAGTTGTCTATAACGGCCCGAAATTGCCCTTATTTTCGGATTTGGAACGTCTTGCTTCGTTTAATTTGGATTTGCCGGATTCCGCGCGGATTGCGCTCAAACTGAAGGAAAAAGGTTTAATCGCTTTCGACGATCTTCCGCTGTCTTTGGAAGAACTGAGGAAGCATCTCGATTTAAACCCAAAAGGTGACAGCCATGAATAAAATCGCCTTCGGACAGTATTATCATACGGACAGTTTTATTCACCGTCTAGACCCGCGAACCAAAATCATTTCCCTGATTTTGATGATGGTTTTCATCTTCGTCATCCCGAAAGACCAATTCTATGCTTTGGGGTTTGCGATTTTGCTGCTTCTGACGGTGATAGTTTTAACCAAGGTGCCGCTCATCAAGTATATTAAGAGTTTGAAGCAGATTGCATATTTGCTGATTTTCTCCTTTTTCTTCCAGGCACTGTTCAACAAAAGCGGAGAAACTTTTCCGCCGATTGCGCAAAACCTGTCGATTGCCAATATTGCGATAGGGGTCGTTTTGCTTGCCTTGTATCTGGTTTTTAGAAAACACCTGCCGTTTAAGCTTTTATGGCTGTTGTTAATTATTGTTGCGATTATATATATATTCCAATATCCTTTGATCGGAAAAACAATCAAACCGTATCAGCTTGTGATTTACAAAGGCGGTGTGGTTACCGGTTTCTTTATCATCGTTAGAATCATGCTTTTGATTGTGTATTCCTCGATTCTGACCCTGACCACCAAACCGACGGATCTAAACAACGCTTTGGAATGGCTGATGAAACCGCTCGAATGGATTAAAATTCCGACCAGCGTTTTGGCGATGATGATTTCCATTTCGCTGCGTTTTATCCCGACACTCTTTTTGGAAACCGAAAGGATCCTGAAAGCTCAAGCCTCCCGGGGAGTGGATTTCAAAGAAGGAAGAGTAAAAGAGAAGATAACGCAGATTATTTCCCTGTTGATTCCGATGTTTATCATCTCGTTCAAGCGGGCTTTCGATTTGGCCGATGCGATGGAAGCAAGAGGCTATATCCCGGGAGCCAAAAGGACAAAGCTTGCGCTGCTTAAATTCCGGTTGTGGGATTATGGGGTATTGGTTTTTTCCCTGGGAATCGTTATCGGCTTGATAGTGTTAAGGGTGAACCATGCGATATAAAATGATTGTCAGTTATGACGGCAGTTATTTTCACGGTTTCCAAAGACAGAAAGATTACGTGACGGTTCAGGAAGTCCTAGAAAAAACCATTTCGGAAATCGCCAAGGAAACGGTAACCGTAAAAAGCGCGGGCAGAACGGATGCGGGGGTGCATGCTTTGGGTCAGGTCATCCATTTCGACATCGCCAACCACATTCCCCCGAAAAACTTTGCCAAGGTTCTGAACAAAAAGCTTTTTCCCCATATATATATCAAAGAAGCCTATATCGTGGACGAGACGTTTCATTCCCGGAAAAACGCGATTAAGAAAGAATACCATTACATTGTATCGCTGAACGAATTCAATCCCCTCGAAGCCATGTACAAACATTTTTTCCACAGCCATATCGACATTGCCAAAATCAAAGAAGCCATGGGATATATCGTGGGAAGGCACGACTTCAAAAGTTTCAGCAAAAACAAACTGATTAAGGATACGGTAAGAACCATCGAATCGTTCGAGCTGGAAGTAAAAAACAACGAGCTGATCTTCAAAATCATCGGAGACGGCTTTATGCACAACATGGTGCGGATTATCGTTGCATTGATGCTTAAAGTCGGCGAAGGAAAATACGAACCATCCGCCGTAAAGCAAATCATCGAAGGAAGAAGCCGCAAGCTCGTTCCGTACGTTGCTCCGGCAAGCGGACTGTATCTGGTAAAAGTATATTACGAATAAAAGTGACACTTTTTTCGTTAAAATATATATGAAAAGAAATGCTTACATTTAGACCCGATAAAAGGTAAAATAAAGATATAAAAAAATGAAAAGGAGGGATAAAGTGCTGAAAAGGATCGGAATGGCTTTTCTGACTGTCCTGATGTTTTTTTCGCTTTCTTCGTATATCCCTCTTGCTTCCAACAAAAATGCTTTGGACAACACTTATTACTTTTTGGAAGAAAGATACGACAATCTGCTGCTTTCGGAAGAAGATTTGAAAAAGCTCAAAAAATATTTCCGAAAGAAAAACCGAAACTCTCGGAAGTTCCTTAAAATGCTCGATGCCAAGATAAAAAAACTTTGCGAAAAACACCGGCTGGAGGATTCCCGGAAAAACATTACTACTTTGGAAAAATACGGTTTGTCGGGCGAATCGGTCGGAATTTATTCGGAAAACAACAGTGTTATGTTGCTTGATTACCGGGAAAAAGAAGTGTATGCCTGGATCGATTGATAAATAAACAAAAAAACAGCCGGACTTCAAACCCGGCTGTTTTGTTAATTTATTCGTTTTTCTTGAGCGGTTTCTTTTTGTACTGATCCATCAGCATTTTCTCGCCCATCGCGACCTGTTCTTTGGTTTTGAGCCCTCCGACCAAAGGAAGCTCGCCCAAAGTTTCGGGTTCGACGCTTAAGTCTTTTCCGAACTCGGTATCTTTCTTTAATTTCTGTTTGATATCGCGGGTTGTCGGTTTATTCTTCGGATTGGAATTGTTGTTGTTCATTTCGGCACCTCCTGTTTATATTATCGATAGCTTTTTCAAAATATATACATGAAAAAAGAAGAGCCCGATATATATATTCTATCGTTTGAAAAAGACCCCATTTTATGTTATAATGGTTTTAACGGAGGAACGGAAGATGAATAAAAGAATGATACGCTGTATTTTGTTTGTGCTAGGTTTTGCCCTATGTTTGACCGGATGCAAACCTTCAGCCGATTACGCGGAAATCGGACAAACCCTGCTTGAGGATGTTCCGGGTTTGGTGTTTGCGGAGGAATTCGACTACGAATTTCCGAGGAAATATCAGGGCCACGAAATTACGTGGGAGTTTGCGAAAAGCGATTATATCGACGAAAACGGGAAGTTTATCGAACCGTCTTTTCACGATGTCACTTTGAAACTCAGCGTTTTCGTGGACGGACAAAAAGCGGGAACCAAAAACATCACCTTATCGAGAAATTTAACCATCTATTTCGGAGAAATCGAAAAATATGTCAAAAGTTTCATCAAGGACCGCGCTCGGGGCGATGTCAGACTGATGACCACTTATTACGATATCGAAGGAATCGAAATCAGCTATACTTCTTCCAAACCGGAAATCGTCGACAATACCGGCAAATACTATAACCACGAATACGACGAAGAAATTGTTTTCGATGTCGTGGTATCTTATCGGGGAAAAACCCACGAATTCCAAGTCAAGCATATATCTGTCGGTTTGCCGGACCTCGACAAGATTGCCAAAATCGACGAATGGCTGCGGGAACAGCTCGCAAACATGCCTTTTGAAGACGGAACGGAACTTCCGGTAACTCATCCCTTTTACGGCGGCAGAATCCGCTGGATTTGCGAAGATCCGTTTGTGGTTCTCAACAACAAAGATTTCTTCCTGCCGATGGATGAGGGAACATATATGCTGATGGCGGAAGTCAATTATCCCGGCGCTTTCGAATATTTCCAGTATTTCGTGGACTTGCCTGCAACCGATGTAAAAGATCCTTTGGAACGAGCCAAGAGATTTTTGGCAGTTGCGACCCCGAAAGAAATCGAAGAGTTTATTGTTTTATATAAAGGAGACAGCGTCAATATCACGAGAAACATTATCGGAAGCGACGTTAACTGGCAGGTGCACGGAGGAACCAAACCAGAAGTTCCCCAAAGCGAGCTTGACAGACGGATGTATGAAGGTTACACCATGCCGAACGACGACAACGTCTTATGGATTGTCGTGCACGAAACAGGCATGAAAACGGTCGGATTGTTTGCGGAGGCGTTCGATAAGATTCAGTGGGACCGGGCAACCGGAGACTCCAAACCGGACAGCGTTTCCTGGCATTATACCGTCGACGACCACCAAATCATCCAAAACTACGAAGACAAAATCGCCTGCTGGCATGCGGGGGACAGAACCGCAATCGGCGGCGGCAACAAAAACGGCATTGGAATCGAAATGTGCATCAATCCGGACGGAAAATACGATGCGTCTTTACGAAACGACGCAAGGCTTGTGGCATCGCTGTTAATCAAATACAATCTGAATATGGCCAACGTCAAGAGACACCGCGACTTTATGTCCAAAGACTGTCCGGAAACAATGATTAGAGAAAGACGCTGGTTCGAATTCCTGGATTTGGTTGCCAAAGAATATATCTCGCAGACGCTTCTAGCGCAATTCGAGATTTCCTACGAATTCGATTCCGAAGTTTTGGCGGCTTGGCAGATTGCCGGGGTATACCAAAATACCGCTTCTTCCCCCGAAGAAGTAAATGTCGTTGCCAAAATCGAAGGAACAGAATTGAATCTGACGATAAAGCTTAATTAATGTTTCGATACTCTTGGGAGAAAATCAACTGACTTGTTTTTCTCCTTTTTATTTTTTGGCTTCGGCAATAATTTTATGGTATACTTGATTCAGAAAAAAATCACGGGAAAAGAGGTATATATATGAAAAAAACCGCTTTGGCTTATATTGGGAAAATTACGGTTTTTCTTATTTTAATGTTTTTATTGACCGGGTGCAAAACCAAGGTTTCCCCGGAAGATATCGAAAACCTAAAACAGCGGATTCCCGATATGGTTTTTTTGGGCGACGAAATAAATTTACCAACACGTATTAATAAAACCCAAATTACTTTTTCCGTAAACAAGGAAGGATATTTCGACGAAACCGGAAAAGTAATCAAAGCGGAAACCCACGACGTGACTTTGATTATTACGGTTTTCGGAAACAAAACACCATTGTTTGAGAAAAAAGCGATTCTTTCCCAGAAAATCGAGGTTTTGTTTCAGGAAGTCGAAAAATACGTTCGTTCCTTCATCCGCCACCGGACAGGAAGCGATATTTATCTCGTTTCCGAATATTACGATTACGACGATATCTCCTTTGTCTATCAATCGAACCGTCCCGATATCATCGACCATGACGGAACGCATTATGCCCACGATTACGACGAACCGGTTACAATCGAAGTTACGGTCAATGCGCGCGGGAAAACCCACCGGTTTTCCGTCGAGGTCGAAGCGGTTGGTTTGCCGGACGGCGAAAAACTGAACCGCGTATCCGATTGGCTTGACGAATATATGGAAACGATCGAATTTACCGACGATTTTGAACTTCCGAAAACCCACCCCGACTACGGCGGAACAATCAAATGGGTTGCATCCGATCCGTTTGTCGTAATCGGGCAAAACCGTTTCTTTTTTCCGAGGGAAGAAGAAAGAGTCGTCCTGATGACCCAAATCACTTTCCCCGGCGGAGATAAGCAAAAAGAATATATATTCGATTTGCCTGCTTCGTCAATGGATGACTTTTCGCGAGCCAAAAGGTTTTTGGAAATCTCTTTCGAAGAACAAATGGATGACTTTTTCGTTTTGTATGACGGTTCTTCACCCGACATTACCCGATTCCTTTTGGAAGGAGATGCCAAGAACAAACTGTACGGGGCAAAAAGAGAAGAACTCGATTTGGCTAATTTGGACAAATGGTTTTATCCTGGTTACGAAAAACCGAACGACGACAATCCGTTGTTTATCGTGGTGCACGAAACCGGCATCAGGACCCCAGGAATCAATGCCAAGTATTACAGCGAATTCCAATACAACAAAGCCTATGTCGCAGACGAAGTGGACGCCTGGACCTCGTGGCATTATACCGTTGACGATCATTCCATATATCAGAGCTATCTGGACCAAAGCGAATGCTGGAATGCCGGGGACGGGGATATTTACGGAATCGGCATCGAAATGTGCATAAACGCTGACGGCAATTACAACGCTTCCTTAATCAATAACACCCGTCTGATTGCTTCGCTTTTGATTAAGCACAATTTGGGCATGAAAAGTTTGAAAATGCATCACGATTATTCGGCCAAACCGTGTCCGGAAACCATGCTTCAAAACAGGTTGTGGTTCAATTTTTTGAAAATGATTGCCTACGAATATGTCTCCCAGGCACTACTTTCGCAGTTTGAAATCACATATACTTACGATTTGATTGAGGGTCTTTCTTCCTGGCCGATTGAACAGGTCATATATAATGAAGGCGTAACAGTCGATTCGGTCCAAAATATCAAGGTCGAAGTCGACGGAAGCGAACTCAATTTCCAAATCCGCGTTTCGGCAAAGTGAGGAAAAAAACGACTGACAACTAAGGGGAGCGGATTTTTTCCTCAAGTTAAATCCTATTTATTTCTTTTACAAAAAGTCTTAGCTATGATATAATTATTGTAATTAGGCGGAGGAATAAATCATGAACGGATTGTTTATTACCATCGAAGGAAACGACGGAAGCGGAAAAACAACGATTATCAACGGAATCAAGAAAATGCTGAACGAAAAAGGCATTGATTATATTCAAACTCGGGAACCCGGCGGAAGCGAAATAGCGGAAAAAATCCGTCAGGTCATTTTGGACAAAAACAACGACAAGATGGATGCCCGCACCGAAGCTTTGCTTTATGCTGCGAGCCGCCGTCAACATATCGTCGAAGTAGTCCTGCCGGCCTTAAAAGCCGGAAAACTGGTTCTTTGCGACCGGTTTGTCGACAGCTCCCTGGCTTATCAGGGGTATGCGAGAGGCATCGGCATCGATGAAGTATACAAAATGAACCAGTTTGCGACCGAAGGACTTTTACCAGATCTGACGATTTACTTAACCGTTACCCCTCAGGTCGGAATCAAAAGAAAATCGGCCCAAAAGGAATTGGACCGTTTGGAAAGAGAAAATCTCGGCTTTCACGAAAAAGTCTACCAGGGATATCAGAAAGTTGTGGAAATGTTCCCGGACCGAATCGTTGCCATCGACGGGGAACGCGATGCCCAGGCGGTTATTGCCGATACGGTCGTCGTGGTCGAAGCGTTTTTGAATCAGAGGTTGAACAAAAATGACTGACTTCGCGAAATTGTTTGATTACCAACCAGAGATCGTGTCCGCCTTAACCAAAAGTTTTAAGAAAAAACGTCTTGTTCATGCCTATTTGTTCGAAGGCCAAAAAGGCACGAGGAAAACGGATGCCGCGGTGTATCTTTCAGCCCTCCTGTTGTGCCAAAGCGACAATCCGCCTTGCGGGGTCTGTCCCAACTGCCTTAAGGCAATGAATCTGTCCCACGGGAATATCTTTATCGTCGAACCGGAAAACGACGTCATCAAAAAAGACCAAATCGAAGCATTGCTTCATGAACTTTCATCGACATCTTTGTTTGACGGCAGCCGGATATATATAATCAAAGAAGCGCATCTGATGAATGCGGCTGCTTCCAATGCTTTGCTTAAGTTTTTGGAAGAACCTCATCCCCAACATTATCTGATTTTATTGTCGACTCAACCGCACCTATTGCTCGATACGATCAAATCGCGGGTGCAGACATTCCATTTCAATCCGATTTCGAAGAAAAAGATGACCAAGAATCTTACGGACAAGGGAATCGAAAAAGATATCGCCTATTGCCTTGCCCATATCACCTCCAGCGAAGAAGAAGCGGAAGAACTCATCAAAAGCGGAGAAATTATCGATATCGTGGCTTTGGCCAAAGATATTCAGAAAGCCAAAAACAAAAAACAGGATCTTTATCTGGCTTTTTTGAACAGAGGCCGCTTTCTGTTTGGCGAAGGAATTTTGGTTTCCCACCATCAGATGTTTTTCGATGTGCTCACGCTGATTGTGAGAGAAAAAATCAAATCCGTTCACGGCGACGAAGAGTTGTTTTTTGCGGAGTGTCTGAAAAACGTCGACAAAAAAATAGAAACTCCCGACGAACTCATCCGTCAGTTGGAAGTTTTGAACAAATATCAGGAACGCTTGAAATACCATGTCAATATGGAACTCTTGTACGCGAGTATGTTTCTAGAATTTTAGGAGGTAAGTGTGGTTACTATTGTCGGAATTCAGTTTAAAGGAGTCGGCCGTATTTATTATTTCGATCCGGCCGGGGAAGAATATAAAGTAAACGATTATGTGATTGTAGAAACAGTTCGCGGTTTGGAATTGGGTAAGGTGATTATCCCCAACCAGTTGATCGATGAAGCATCAATCGAAACAGAGTTGAAACCGATTGTACGCCGAGCTACCGAAGCCGATTTGGAGCAGGAAAAACGCAACCAGGAACAGGCAATCCACAGTTTCGATTTTTTTAAGAATGCGGTGGAAAAATCCGGATTGGAAATGAAGCCGCTCTATTGCGAATATACCATCGACCGTTCCAAAGTAATCTTTTATTATACCGCCGACGACCGCGTGGATTTCCGCGATTTGTTGAAAGTTCTAACACCGGAATTTGCCATGAGAGTTGAATTGAGACAAATCGGTCCGCGGGAAGCGGCCCGTTGCGTCGGAGGTTTGGGATCCTGCGGAAGGCCGCTTTGCTGCGCCACCCATCTACGGGATTTCAATGTGGTAACCATGAAAATGGCCAAAGACCAGCAAATGAGTTTGAATACCACCAAAATCAGCGGAGCCTGCGGTAAACTGATGTGCTGTATCGCTTACGAAAGCGAGCTTTATCAGGAAATCAAAAAGGAAATGCCGCCGATCAATTCCTGGGTCAAAACACCGACATGTGATTTGTGCAAAGTCGTCGGTTTGGACTTTTTGAAAAAAACGGTCAAAACCTTGGAAGGCGAAGCGATTGTTCCGGTAACCCATCCGCTTCACGATGTGGAATTGATTAAAGATAAAGATAACAGAGAAATCAAAGAAAAGAACCATGAGTATGAAGGAAGTAATCAATGATTTATTGGGATATGAAGGCTTGAAAATCATTCAGCGGCCGGATATATTCAATTTTTCCCTTGACTCGACGCTTCTGGCCTCGTTTGCGACGATTAACAAAGCCGATAAAATGATTGTTGATTTGGGGTGTGGCAATGCGCCCATTCCCCTTTTTTTGTCTCTTAGAACCAAGGCGAAAATCTACGGTATCGAAATTCAGCCGGAGATAGCGGATCTTGCCAAACGGAGCGTCGAATTGAACAAACTGGAAAACCAGATTACCATCCTCGAGGAAGACATCAAAAACGCCTATCTTAAACTCGGGGTATCCTGTTTCGATGTCGTCACATGCAATCCTCCCTATTTTATATATAAGGAAACAAGCAATATCAACAAAAACGATTATCTGACGATTGCCCGCCACGAAGTCAAGATTACTTTGGCCGAAGTGTTGATCAGCGCCAATCGTCTTTTGAAAGAAGGCGGACGCCTGGCGATGGTGCACCGGACCGACCGGTTAATCGATGTATTGGATGCTTTCCGGAAATACGGCATCGAACCGAAGCGTCTCCGTTTCGTTTATCCGAAACAGTCTTCGAAGGAAAGTCTGATAATTTTGCTCGAAGGCATGAAAAGCAAAGGCAAAGGGAATCTTAAAGTCCTTCCTCCGCTTTATGTCTACAACGAAAACAATACTTATACCGACGAAATCCTGGAAATTTTTCGGTACCGCGGGGAGGTGGTGAAAAAGTGAAAAGACAAAAATCTTTCGCAAACGACAATGCCAAACTGTATATCGTCTCCACTCCCATCGGCAATTTGGAAGATATCACTTTACGAGCCATCAATACCCTGAAAACGGTTGATTTGATTTACTGCGAAGATACGAGAAACACCGTAAAACTCTTAAACCACTACGATATCAAAACCAAAATGAAAAGTTTCCATTTGTTTAACGAAAACGAAATAACGTCCGAAGTAATCGGACAAATCAAAAACGGACTGAACATCGCCTTGGTGAGCGATGCGGGGAGTCCTTGCATCAGCGATCCCGGCTGGATTCTGGTAAGCGAAGCTATCAGAAACGATATCGACGTCATCGTCGTTCCAGGAGTAGTCGCCGGAATTACGGCTTTGGTTGCTTCCGGATTATCCACCGAACGGTTTACGTTTTACGGCTTTTTGTCCAGCAAACAAAAGAAAAGAACGGAAGAACTAAAGGAATTGAAGAACCGCACCGAAACAGTAATTCTTTACGAAGCTCCCCATCGCATCAAAGCCACGCTTGAGGATATCGATGCGATAATGCCGGAAAGACAAATCGTGCTTGCTCGGGAACTGACCAAAAAGTTTGAGGAATACTCTCGCGGAACCGCACGAGAAATTCTCGAAGAACTGGACGTTGTTAAAGGCGAAATGGTTATTGTTCTGGAAGGAAACAAAGAAACCGAAAAGGACGAAGAGCTGATTAACCTGAGCATCGAAGAACATTACCGGTTTTATCTTGATCAGGGCATGGATAGTAAAACCGCTTTAAAGCAGGTTGCGACCGACCGGGGGATTCCGAAAAGAGATATATATCTGACAATGTTTAAAAAAGAAGCCAAATGAAATCGAATTTATTTGATTTCACTAAGCTTCTTTTTTCGTTTATAATTATTTGAGTTTGCGAACAATTTCATAAATAGTTTCGACATCGGAATAGCTTTGCTTTATTCCTTTTTCGGTCACGGTCGTTTCTCTGCCTTTTCCGGTTACGAGGACAATGTCTCCGGGACCCGACATGGCAATCCCTAAAGAGATGGCGCTTTTCCGGTTTCCGATTTTGGAATAATTGGTTTTGGTAACTTCGGAAGTCATTTGGTCGATGATTTCTTCCGGGTTTTCGTCATACGGGTCTTCGGTCGTAAACACCACGTAATCCGCAAGCTCAGTGGCGATTTTTCCCATCAGCGGCCGCTTGGTCTGATCTTTGTTTCCAGTTGCCCCGCAAACGATAATCAGTTTACCATCTGTCTTTTTTCTTGCTTCGGTTAACAGATTCGCGATGGCATTTGGCGTATGGGCAAAATCCACATATATATCCGCTTTGTCGACGGTCGCGATTTTTTCCAGTCTTCCGGGAACAACAGGGGTGTTTGCCAAGCGCTTTTTGATTACCGATAAAGGGATTTCTTCTTTCAAGGCAATGACGATTCCCGGCAAAGCATTTGCCAGATTGTAAAGTTCGGGTTTGTTCAGTTTGAACCCCTGATATAAATTGCTCCCTGCTTTTATGTCAAAGGTCAAATGGTTTTGTTTCCTTTCGATATTGATGGCTTGGAAGTCCGAAGGTTTTTCGATACTGTAAGTTATCAGGTTGCTAAAACTTTTAAAACGATTCGCATATATATCGTCTTTGTTGACTATCGCCAGACCGTCAGGCTTAAGCTGTCTGAAAAGCCGAAACTTGGCCTCGAAGTATTCTTCCATCGATTTGTGGGTGTTTAAGTGTTCGTGGCTGAGGTTTGTGTATACCCCATAATCAAACCGGTAGGGTTCGATTCTTTTGCCGATGATTCCTTCGGAGGAAACTTCCATGGTGACGTGGGTGATCCCACGTTCTACAAATTCGTGCAACAAGCGGTAGGATTCGGCAAGAAGAGGCGTAGTGAAAAGATTAAAGCGGGATTCATTTTGATAAAATATTCCCGTCGTTCCCATAACTGCCGTAGAAAAACGGCTCTTAAGCAAATGATCAATAATCGTGCAGGAAGTGGTTTTTCCGTCGGTTCCCGTGACACCCGTCAAAGTCAGGTTGTTGAAGGGTTCGCCGTAAAAGATTTTCAAAATACGCAACAGTTCCGAAAAAGGATTTTCTGCGACAACAACCGGAACCGTAGCTTGGTAATAAGGCGCATCCAAAACAACCGCGCTTGCGCCTTTTTGCGTTGCTTCGATGATAAACTCATCGCCCTTGAAATGTTGTCCTTGTAACGGAACAAACAAAAAACCGGGTTGAACAAAACGGGTGTCTGTTGCAATTCCGGTAATTTGTGCATCTTGATTAACTTGGGGAAACAGTTCTTTTAAACGCACAAGAATTCACCGTCTATATTATATGGAGAATTCCCGCGTTTAATGTAAAGGAATAAGAAAGGAAGTAGCCGTAAAGTTTTTGAAAAAGCAGATATATATTTCCTTTTCGCTTGTTACAATCAAACCGTTGCGATAGAAATCTTCTTTGGTAAAGGGTTTGATTTTATCTTCGACCAAAGGAAGTAGTTCGTGCTTTTCGATTATTTTAAAATCTTTCCACCATTTCTTCGGTCTGGTTTTCGCTTTGTCCAAATAATCCTGGATAACCAAAAAGGTTAGTTTTTCGGAATATCCGGGCAAGGTTTCACTCAGGAAGTTAGCGAATAAGCTGTACAGAGTGTCCCGCTGATAGGACGAAAAGGAAAACTTTTGATCCTGCAAATAACCGTAGAAAGCCAAAAAGAAGCGGTACCAGGAAGCAATCAAGCGGTTTAGAAAGAGAAAATCCAAAGTCTTGGGAAACCATTTGGAGTTGTAAATTTTGTTCAAAACGAACTCGACTTTCTTGATTTCGCTTAAGTCGTTTTCGCTTAACAGATTGTTTCTGATAATTTCGTACGGGGGAATTTTGTGGTATTTGTAGCCGAATTCATCAACCAAATCAAGCATCCTGGTACCTCTCAAAAACTTCAGAAAGCCCAGCTGCAACTCGGTAGGTCGCCAGGAAATGACCTCATCAAAGGAAAAAATTGCGGATTCTTTGGTCTCAAAAGGCAGTCCAACAATGAGGTCAAGGTGCAGTTCGATGTTGGAATTTTGTCTCAAAGCTAGGATATTTTTCTTTAGCAATTGCATGTCCTGTCTGCGATTTACGGCTGCGTTTACCCTGTCGTTTGTCGATTGAATTCCGATTTCAAAACGGATAAAACGCTGCTTTACGGTCAATAAATAACCGATTACCTCTTTGTCCAAAAGGTCGGCCACGATTTCGAACTGAAAAACCGATTCGATGTTTTCGCTTTCGATCAATTTTAGAATGGTTAGAAAATACTTTTTGTTGATATTGAAGGTACGGTCCAAAAATTTGACAACGGGAACCCGCGCTTCGATGGCGTTTCTGATAATGTTGACAACATCCTCAAGCGGAAAAAAGCGGACCCGTTTTTCTGCCGAGGAAAGGCAGTAACTGCAGTTAAACGGACAACCCCTGCTCGATTCGAGATACAATATCCGTTTTTGGTAATCGGTAACGGTTAAAGGGGCAATTTTGATTTTGTTTAAATCGGCCAATACCATCGGGGTTGCGATCAGTTTTCCGTCTCGGATAAAGGATAACGAAGGAACCGAAGCCAAAACGGGTTCGTTTATTTCTTCGTTTAGAACCTTAAGGAGTCTGTCGAACGCCACTTCGCCTTCGCCTCTGATCAAAAAGTCGGCTTTGGTTTCGTTCAGAAAATACTCCGCATCGTAACTTACTTCCGGTCCTCCCAAAAGAATTTTGATATGGGGATGATAGGTTTTAAAAAGCCGGGTTAACTTGGTTACCAAAGTAATATTCCACAAATAACAGCTGAAGCCGATTAACCCCGGGTTTTCCCCGATGATGGCGTGATAAATTTTGTCAATGCTTTCTTTGATTGTGAATTCCAGCACTTTTACTTCGTAGGATGTATTTGCTTTTAATTGGTACAAAGCGATGGACGGATGGATGTATTTGGCATTGATTCCGACAAGAACGGTTTTCATACTAATTACCTCGAAAATAGTATACCATATTTGACCGATTAATTGTTTTTTATTGCCACAGGGAGCGAATTTGGTGATACGACTTTGAAAATCGGGTTAAAATAATGGAAACGTATTCACCGAAAAATTGAAAATTCCGAAGAAAATCACTTGATAATATTATTTGCATAATCGGGTAAGTTGTGCTATAATAAGACAGTATACGACTAATGTTGAAAAAATATTCGTAAGGAGGAATATAATGTCGAAAAAAGTTTTCCACTCAATGGATGGGAATCAAGCAGCGGCTTATGTAGCTTATGCCTTTACTGAGGTAGCAGGTATATATCCTATTACACCATCTTCACCGATGGCGGAGTATGCGGAAGAATGGGCAGCCCAAGGAAAGAAAAACCTCTTTGGCGTTCCTGTTAAAATCGTGGAAATGCAATCCGAAGCAGGTGCTGCGGGAACAGTTCACGGTTCCCTGCAATCGGGCGCATTGACCACAACCTTTACCGCAAGCCAAGGTTTACTGCTTAAAATTCCTAATATGTATAAAATTGCCGGTGAATTGTTGCCAGGTGTAATCCATGTTTCGGCCCGCAGCATTGCTGCACAGGCACTATCGATTTTCGGTGACCAACAAGACGTTATGGCAGCCCGTCAAACCGGTTTTGCCATGCTTGCAACTTCCAGCGTTCAGGAAATCATGGACCTTGCAGGAGTTGCGCACCTAGCTGCAATCAAATCCAGCGTACCGTTTTTACATTTCTTTGATGGCTTCAGAACCAGCCATGAAATTCAAAAAATCGAAGTCTTGGACTACGAAGTCTTTGACAAATTGCTTGACAGAGAAGCGGTTGCGAAATTCAGACAACGTGCCCTCAGTTTTGAACATCCAGTAACCAGAGGTTCATCTCAAAACGAAGACATATATTTCCAAACACGCGAAGTAGCAAACAAGTATTATGAAGCTGTTCTTGACATTGTCAATGATTACATGAAGGAAATCTCCAAAATCACCGGTCGGAATTATGCTCCGTTCGTTTACTACGGTGCCAAAGACGCAACCGATATTATCGTTGCGATGGGTTCCGTAACCGAAACAATCAAATCTGTTGTCGATTATCTCAACAAACAAGGTCGCAAGACCGGTTGCTTGGTTGTTCATCTGTATCGTCCGTTCTCAACCAAATATTTGTTTAACGTCTTGCCGAAGACCGTTGAACGCGTAGCGGTACTTGACAGAACCAAAGAACCAGGCTCCATCGGCGAACCGTTGTATTTGGACGTCAAAGCGGCTTTCTACAATAAAGAAAATGCTCCGTATATCATCGGCGGACGTTACGGCTTATCCAGCAAGGATACGACTCCGGCCCAGATTATTGCGGTATTCGATCATTTGGCTAAGAAAGGACATGACGGTTTCACCATCGGTATCAACGATGACGTAACCAATTTAAGCCTTCCTGCCGGAAAAGAAATCAGAATCCATGAAGACGTTACCGAACTGATTTTCTACGGACTCGGAAGCGACGGAACCGTCGGTGCCAACAAGAACACCATCAAGATCATCGGCGAAAAGACCGACCTCTACGGTCAAGCTTATTTTGCCTATGACTCGAAGAAGAGCGGGGGCGTAACAAGATCCCACTTGCGTTTCGGCAAGAATCCGATTCAGATGCCTTACCTCGTAACGCTTGCGGACTTCATCAGCTGCAGCTTGGATACCTATGTTCGCAAATACGACATGCTTAAGTACTTGAAAGACGGAGGAACCTTCTTACTCAACACCGTAAGAAAACCGGACGAAATCGAAGCTTTCCTGCCAAATCATTTCAAGAAAAAATTAGCCGAAAAGCATGCGAAATTCTATATTATTGATGCGGTCAACCTAGCCGTGGAAATCGGTTTGGGTCACCGTACCAATACAATTCTCCAATCAGCCTTCTTTAAACTGAACGAACAAATTCTGCCGTATGAACAGGCAAAACAAGAAATGAAGAATTTTGCCGAAAAGAGTTATTCGCGCAAAGGCCGCGAAATTGTCGAACTCAACTTCAAAGCCATCGATAAAGGCGCCGAAGGTCTAATCGAAATCCCTGTCAAACCGGAATGGGTGAACCTGCCGGGCGACGACGATTTCGAAAGCGAAGACCGTCCGGATTTCGTTAAGAACATTGCCGACGAAATCAATGCCATGAACGGCGGCGAATTACCTGTTTCCGCATTCCTCGATTACGCCGACGGAACTATGCCTAACGGCGCAGCCGCATATGAAAAACGTTCCATCGCCAACTTCGTTCCGGAATGGAATCCGGAAAACTGTATCCAATGTAACCAATGCTCGTTCGTTTGTCCTCATGCCGTAATCAGACCGTTCCTGGCTACAGACGAAGAAATGAAAAATGCTCCGGAAGGCACTATCGTGCTTAACGCTACCGGCAAAGGCTTGGAAGGCTTGCATTACTCTATCCAGATTTCGACTTACGACTGCACGGGTTGCGAATCCTGCGTCAACATCTGCCCGGGCAGAAAAGGCGAAAAGGCTCTCAAGATGGTTCCGATCGAAGAAGCAATCGAAAAAGGCCAACCGAACAGAGCTTCCTACTTCTTCAACAACGTTACTTACAAAGATTCGCTTGTCGACAAGACGCAAAGCGCCAAGAACAGCCAATTCGCACAACCGTTGTTTGAATTCTCTGGTGCCTGCGCAGGCTGCGGCGAAACTTCCTATATCAAACTTGCCACTCAATTGTTCGGTGACCGGATGGTAATCGCCAATGCCACAGGCTGCTCGTCGATTTACGGCGGAAGCTATCCTTCAACCGTTTATACCAAGAACGCCAAGGGCGTAGGACCTGCATGGGCCAACTCGCTCTTCGAAGACAATGCCGAATTCGGTTTCGGTATGAAAATTGCCTCCGAAGCATTGCGCGACCAAATCCAGGTTTTGATGGAACAGGCTATCGAAAAGAACGAACTACCGGAAATGCAGCCGTTGTTTGAAAAATGGATGCAAAACAGAAACAGTTCCGAAATCACCAAAGAAGTTCGCGACGAATTGGTTCCTCTCCTTGAAAAATCGAATAACCCAATCGCCAAACGCATTTTCGAACTCAAAGACAATCTTGTCAAACGTTCGCAATGGATTATCGGCGGCGACGGCTGGGCTTATGATATCGGTTACGGAGGATTGGACCACGTTATCGCCAACAACGAAGATGTCAATATCCTGGTTCTCGATACCGAAGTTTATTCCAACACAGGCGGTCAATCTTCGAAATCCAGCCAAACCGGTTCGATTGCCAAATTCACGGCTGCCGGTAAACACGGTAAGAAGAAAGACTTAGCCGCAATCGCCATGAGTTACGGCCATGTCTATGTTGCCTACATCGCTCACGGCGCAAGCCAAGCCCAAATGCTCAAGGCAATGAAAGAAGCTGAAAGTTATCCGGGACCATCCCTAATCATCGCTTACTCTCCATGTATTTCCCATGGTCTTCGCGAAGGTATGGGCAAAGCCCAACAACAGGCCAAGCTTGCTGTTGAATGCGGATACTGGACATTGCTCCGTTACGACCCGCGTTTAGCCGAAGAAGGCAAGAACCCATTGCAAATCGACTCGAAAGAACCGAACTGGGATCTGTACAACACCTTCCTGATGAGCGAAACACGTTATGCTCAATTGAAACAAATCAATCCGACCGAAGCCAACTACCTGCTTGAACAAAACATGAAAGAAGCACAAAAACGTTACAGGAATTATGTCCGTTTGGCTTCATTGGATTACTCCAAATAATTTGATTGAAATAAAGGGGGCCAAACAGCCCCCTTTTTTTCATGCCCGAATTTTTAAAATTAATTGATTTGTCATTTTCCTTTCTTTCGTGTATAATATGGCTATATATAGTCTTATCGGAGATAATTAAAAAGATTATCGGACAAAGGAGGTCCTATAGATGGTAAAAAGAAAAATAGTTGCGGTTACGCCGCTTGTGGCAACTTTGGCATTTTTGATGCTCGGGTTTATTTGGGATGCCTGGCATCCGGGTTGGATCGTGTTTTTATCCATTCCGGTCGTGGGCACAATCGAAAAACTGACGCGCAAAAACCTGAAAGCCAAAATTGTATCCCTGACGTTTTTATTCTGTCTGATTGCTTTCTTCGTCATCGGTTTCGTTTGGGACGCTTGGCATCCGGGTTGGCTTGTGTTCTTTATGATACCGATTGTGTCGACACTGCTTTATGCATAGGATAGAATAAATGGAACCTTCAAAACACGAACAACAGCTAAACTACGCTTTAAAGAAAAACAAGCCGCGTCTTTTGTTTCCTATCCTGAATACGGTTTTTGCGGTTGCGATATCGGCCTTTCTGACGGTTGTCGCAATTAAGCAGAAACAACCGGTTTGGGTATATTTCGTCATTTTGTTCTTTTTGGTAATATATCCTTTAAGCAGTTGGTACAACGGTTATTTTTCCAAAAAAGATGCCCGGAAAAGAATCTACAACGTTCAGGAAGAAGCCCAACAGATGCTTGAGTATTCCAAACATTTGATTCGACGGACCAAGTATCAGCTGACCGAAGAAAGCCATTTGGATTTTTTGGCAAATTACGCTGATTCGGCATCAAATCAAAAAGTAACCTTTAACGAAAAGACCAAAGAGTTTGAACCCTTAAGCATCGTCAAGAATAAGAAACTCGCACTCCTTACAATCGGGTTGTCGTTTGCGGGGGTGGGGATCGATCCCGCAACCAAAGAAGTGAAAGGAATCATGGGAATGGTCCCTTGTTCGATTTGGATTAAGAAAAAACTGACTCCCCCAATCGCCAAACCCGGAAGCGTTTCGGTCGATTTCAAAGATTATGCCGTCGATGACGAAGTGATTTTCCAATACCGCCAAAAAGAAGATATCTATTACGATCCGAAAAGCGGATGGCTTTGCTTCGGAACGCGAAAAACAACCCAAATCGACGAAGCGGTCAAAATCGCGGACGATGCGATTTTAGTAATTAGAAACCAGGATTTGGTGTCCATTTGGGTAAAGGCAAGCGAAAACATTGCTTTCCGTTAAGAAAAATCAATAAAAAAATCAGAGGAAGTCCAAAAAAAGGCTTCCTCTGATTTGTTATATTTATGCATATTGAGTGCGTATATTACCTATTTTTGATATAATAATAAATTGAGGTAGATTGACCATGAAAACAATTATTATCAAAATAACAATTGCTTTTTTCTTTTTCGCAGTAATACCCACAGCTTTATTCGTGGACGCAGAAAGCGAATACCTGATTAAAAGGTTCTTTTATTGGGATTACCTTGATACCATCAGCGAAATCAGGGTGGAATACAATAAAAACCAATACAGCGACGACGATTTAAAAAAAGTTAACGAGGAAATCGAAAAGATTCTGTTAGATATCGAAAAAAACTTTTCGATATCCGTTACTCCCATGATGGGAAGCTATAAGATTGAAGAATCGACTTTAATGAAAATCAACCGGCTGAGCGGCTCGGGCGAACGGACAACCGTCAACCAGGATTTCCTCGATTTGATAAAAGTGGCAATCGATGTAGCCGAAGCAACGGATGGCGGATTCGATCCGACCATCGGGCCCTTAACGACGCTTTGGAATATTTCCGAATTGTCGCAGTATTGTAGGACCGACAGTTGGGGGGATTACAATCCCGAGTATTGCGTAGTACCTTCCGAAGAAAAAATTAACCAGGCTCTCGAAAAAATTGATTACCGTTTAATCGAAATCGACGAAACCGCAAAAACCGTTTATCTTCCGGAACCCGGCATGAAACTGGATTTGGGGGCCATTGCCAAAGGGTTTGCGGCGGACAAGGTGACCGAATATCTAATCGACCAGGGTTTCGAGTTTTTCCTGATTAGTCTCGGGGGAAATGCCTACAACTACGGCGAAAGCAAAATCTACCCCGGTAAAACCGGTACGCTTTTGACTAATCCGTTCGGCGGCAAATACCTGATTAAATTTTTAGGCAATTCCCAAACCATCGTAACGTCCGGAGTTTACGAACGCTACATCGAGGTTGGAAACGATATATATCACCACCTTTTGAATCCGAAAACCGGATACCCTTACGAAAACAATCTGATGTCCGTATCCATTGTTTTAAATTACCGGGAAGGCTATTACGCATCGGCGTTTGCGGACGCGTTTGCGACCGGCATCTATGCGCTCGGTTTGGAAGACGGTTTGGCTTATGCCGAAAACCGTCCCGACATGGAAGCGGTAGCCATCACCAAGGACAAAAAAGTCTATGCCACAAGCAAACTCGATTTTGAGCCTTACAATGGTCTGACGGACGAGTTCGAACTTTTCGTGGGCGGGGAAAAAGTCGATTTCGAACCGCTTCCGACCAATCCGACCAACCCGGAAAATCCGACCGATCCGTACGATCCGACTAGAGATTTGCTGATAGCGTTAATCTTTATCGTTGTTGGTTTCGGGGCAACGGTGTTATTGGTCTTCACATTGAAAAAACCCAAGAATAAAACAAAAGAGGAATAAATATGTCCATATTGCAAATCAGAAACCTTCACGTTTCCGTTGAAGGAAAAGAAATTTTGAAAGGAATCAATCTGGAAATCAAAACCGGAGAATTCCATGTCATCATGGGTCCGAACGGAACCGGCAAATCAACCCTTGCCTCGACCGTTATGGGTCATTACAAATACGAAGTCACCAAAGGAGAAATCGCTTTGGACGGCGAAAACGTGTTGGCGATGCCGGTTGACGAAAGATCGCGCAAAGGCCTATTTTTGGCCATGCAATACCCAAGCGAAATCAGCGGGGTAACGAATGCGGATTTTATCAAAACTGCTCTTCAGGCACGTCTTCCGGAAGGCGAACATATCTCGCTTTTCAAATTCATCAAAACTCTCGACAAAGCAAGCGCGGAACTCAAGATGCACAGCGATTTGCCGCACCGCTATGTCAACGTCGGTTTTTCGGGTGGCGAAAGAAAACGCAACGAAATTCTGCAGATGAAAATCCTGAAACCGAAATTCGCGATACTCGACGAAATCGATTCCGGCCTTGACGTCGATGCGCTTCGTATCGTCGGCGAAAACGTCAGTTCCATGAAAAGCAGCGATTTCGGGGCTCTGATCATTACCCATTATGAACGGCTTTTGGATTATATCGATGTCGATTATGTCCACGTCATGCTGGATGGCCAAATTGTCAAATCGGGCGGAAAAGAACTGATTGCCCAAATCGACGAAAAAGGTTACGACTGGATCAAAGACGAGCTGGGTCTTTTCGACGAACCGATCAACGTCATCGGCAAAGTCAGTGTCGGCACCTGTGCCGTCAAAAATATGATAGATTCGGGAAATGGTACCAATGGCAACAATAACAATCGCTAATTCCGTTACCCAACCGCTCGTTATCGAAGACCGGGACGAAAAACAATTAATCCGCGTTTTGCCCTTGCAAAAGGCCATCCTTTATCATAAAAATAATAACGGTATCAGACATACAGAAATAACCTTGGAAGAAGGAGCAAATCTTACTTATCTGCTTTGGCAAAACGAAGGGGTTTTGGACGTCCGATTCGATATCTCTCTGAAACAAGATTCTTCCCTTACGTTTTATACCATGACTTCTTCGAACAAAAGCATAACGATGAATCCTTCGATTTACCTGAAGGGCGAAGGTGCTTCTGTTCAAGTCATGAATGTCTTTTTGGCATTGGACGATGCGAAAGTATCGTGCGATTCATTCATTCTGCACGAAAAAGGAAACACGCAAAGCGTTCACGAAAGCTATATCATCGCTTTGGACGAAGCGAGCGTGAAAGTTAACAACAATTCCAAAATCATAAAAGGCGCTTCAAAAAGCAATGCCAACCAGGTTGCGAAAGGCCTTATCATTGGCGAAAAGAGCCAGATAACCGCCGACCCCAATCTGTTTATCGAAGAACACGATGTCATCGCGCACCACGGGGCGGCTATCGGTTCTTTGAACAAAGATGAAATGTTCTATCTGATGAGCCGGGGCTTATCCGAAGAACAGGCTTCCAGGATTATTATTATGGGTTTCCTGCAACCGTTGCTTGATCATATCAGCGACGAAGAAACCAAAAAAGAAATCAAAGAGGATTTCGAACATAAATTAAAGTAGGTGATATTTTGTTAAACAAAGCGATTCGCAGCGATTTTCCCGTTTTGGTCAATAACCCCGATTTGGTTTATTTGGACAGCGGCGCAACATCGCTGAAGATAAAAGCTGTAATCGACAAGATGAAAGATTATTACGAATACTATGGGGTAAATATTCACCGCGGCGTCTATTCTTTAAGCCATAAAGCAACCACCGAATACGAAGAAACAAGAGACGTGGTGGCAAACTTTATCAACGCCAAGCCGGAAGAAATAATCTACACCAAAGGAACGACCAACGGTCTGAACATGGTGGCTTCCATTCTCGGCAAAACTTTGCAAAAAGGCGACGAAGTGATTGTCTCGGAACTCGAACACCACAGCAGCATTCTTCCTTGGCAGCACCTTGCAAGCGAAAAAGGCTTGGTTCTTCGTTATGTCGATCTGACCGTCGACGGTCGGATTACTTTAGAAAACTTCAAAGCGACAATATCACCGAAAACGAAAGTCGTGGCCATTACCTATGTATCAAACGTGATGGGCTATATTACTCCTTTGAAAGAAATCATCAAAGAAGCCCATATAGCGGGGGCTGTCGTGATTGTGGATGCGGCGCAGGCGGCACCGCATTTAAAAATCGATGTCAAAGATTTGGATTGCGACTTTTTGGCTTTTTCCGCCCATAAGATGCTCGGCCCGACCGGTTTCGGAATCCTTTACGGAAAAAAACAAATTTTGGAACGCTTGGATCCGTACGAATACGGCGGCGACATGAACGACGATGTTTGTCTGTTTGAGGCAAGCTACCGTGAAGTGCCTTACAAATACGAAGCGGGAACCATGCCGATTGCGGAGGCAATTGCCTTTAAAGAAGCCATCCGGTATTTGGAAAAAATCGGGATGGACCGAATTAACGAACACGAAAAAGATTTAATCGCCTATGCGATGCCGAAACTATTGGCCATCCCGGGCGTCGAAGTATACAATCCGACCACGGATACCGGAATCGTTGCCTTCAATATCAAAGGAGTGCATCCTCATGATGCCGCAACGCTGTTCGATCAAAACAATATTGCTCTGCGCGCCGGCCACCACTGTGCCCAATTGATTACGAAGTGGCTAGGCGTTACCGGAACCTTGAGAGCAAGTTTTTATATATATAATACGATTGAAGATGTCGACCGCTTTTTGGAAGCGGTTAAAGCAACCGTTTCGTTTTTTGAAAGGATTGGATAAAAAATGAGAACTGTTGAACAATTGTATCGCCAGGTCATCATGGAACACTACAAAAACCCCCGCAACAAAGGTTTGAAGGAAGAAGCGGGTTACAAAAAACTGAGACTGAAAAATCCGAGCTGCGGCGATGACGTAACGGTTCAGATTCACCTACAGGACGGAAAACTTCAGGATATCCGCCATGACGGAAGCGGCTGCTCCATTTGCTGCTCCTCGGCTTCCATTATGAGCGAACTGATGAAAAACAAATCAACTGCCGAAGCGAATGCTTTGATACAGGATTATTACAAATTGATTAAAGGAGAAGAGCCCCAAGACATGGATGCTTTGGAAGAAGCGCAGGTATTTTCCGGTGTGGCGCAGTTTCCGGCCCGTACCAAATGTGCAACCATCGCCTGGCGGGCACTCGATGCTTTAATCAACGGCAGTTCGGAAGAGGATAACGATTATGAGCAATCTTGATAAAATCGGTTCCGAATACAAATACGGTTTCAAAACCGACGCTCCCACCGTATTCGATACCGGAAAAGGAATCTCGGAAGAAGTAATCCGAAAGATTTCCGCTTTCAAAAAAGAACCGAAGTGGATGGAAGAAATCCGCTTGAAGGCTTATCACGAATTTGCCAAAATGAAGTGGCCGACTTTCGGCCCGGATTTGGGAAGCCTTACTTTCGACGATTATATATATTACATCAAATCCAGCGAAAAAACGGTTAATCGGTGGGACCAGGTTCCCGAATCGATTAAGAAAACCTTCGATCAGCTCGGTATCAGAGAAGCCGAACAAAAGTATTTGGCGGGCGTATCGACCCAGTTCGAATCGGAAGTGGTTTACCACAACACCATCAAAGAACTCGAAGAACTGGGTGTATTGTTCTGCGATACCGACACGGCGGTAAAACTTTATCCCGATTTGGTCAAAGAATATTTTGGAAAAATCGTTCCGGCGGAAGACAATATGTTCGCTTCGCTCAATACCGCGGTTTGGAGCGGCGGATCGTTTATTTATGTTCCGAAAGGCGTCAAAATCGAAAAACCGCTGCAATCGTATTTCAGAATCAACACCGAGCAAATGGGTCAGTTCGAAAGAACTTTGATTATCGTTGACGAAGGCGCAAGTCTCAACTACGTCGAAGGATGCACCGCGCCCATTTATTCCAAGGATTCTTTGCATGCGGCGGTGGTGGAAATCTTTGTCAAAAAGAACGGTTATTGCCGTTACTCCACCGTGCAGAATTGGTCCAAAAATATTGTCAATCTGGTCACCAAAAGGGCCTGGGTCGAAGAAAACGGCCAGATGGAATGGATTGACGGCAATATCGGTTCCAATATCAACATGAAATATCCCGCCTGCATCCTCGCCGGTCCTTATGCCAAAGGAACAACGATTTCGATTGCTTTTGCGGGTGAAGGACAAATCCAGGATACCGGCGCCAAGATGATTCATCTTGCTCCGTACACTTCCAGCCAAATCATTTCCAAATCGATTTCCAAAGGCGGCGGAAAAGTCAATTACCGGGGACTTGTGCGTCACAACAAAAACGCCCTGTACGCAAGAAGCCACGTCGAATGCGATACTCTGATGCTTGACGAAAAATCGTTGAGCGATACGATTCCGACCAACATCGTGCAAAACCCGACGTCTTTCATCGAACATGAAGCTTCGGTTTCCAAAGTCAACGAAGAACAGCTGTTTTATCTGATGAGCAGAGGTTTGACCGAAGAACAGGCAACGGAAATGATTATCATGGGATTTATCGAACCGTTTGCGAAAGAACTCCCGATGGAGTATGCGGTAGAATTGAATCAGTTGATCAAACTGGAAATGAAAGGTTCAATCGGTTAATAAAAAAACAAAGGTTCCTTTTTGGTTTGCCAAAAAGCAAATTGCTTCTTATTAAAGCAGTTGCTTCACGCAAATCGAAAAGGAACCTTTTTTCGAAAAAAAAGACAAGTAAATGAAGCAAATGTTTACTTGTCGGTTCGAAGGTGATAAATAAAGAAAAGCAGGTGCTTTTTCAAAAAGCACTTAAAGGGGAGAGACTTCCTTAAGAAAGGAATGATTTTTATTTAAGGAGATCTTTTTTCCTTAGTAATATGGGGATATTCAATAAGGGTTTTGACATGCAAAAAATAAAAACGGTTTGGGTTTTGACCGCTTTCTCTTTAAAGGAAGCCTCTCAATAATATTGTATCATATTTTTGAGGGTTTGCCAAGAAATTTGCCAATAAAATGGTATTGATAGTATTCTTAAAATAAAAAAAATACGATATTGATTGCAATACGATTGTAAATATTTTATTATTAGTATAATTATCAGTACAACCGAGTCGGTTGAACGTTCCTACAAAGGAGGAAACCATGAAAAAAAAGATAATCAGTTTCGGAAGCATATTATTTATTGTGCTGTTGGTGGCGGGAATTATCCTGATTGTCGGCTACAACTCAATGGTAGACCGGGAAGAGGAAATCGAATCGAAAAGAAATCAGGTATTTAACCGTTTAACCCAAAGAGACAATACCATCGGACAGCTGCTCGGGGCAGTCGAGGGTTTGCAGGAGCATGCGGAAAACATTTATCAGATGGTGACCGATGCGAGAAAAGCTTTCAGCGATGCCAAAGCAGCAGGCGATACCGAAGGAATGATTGAAGCAGATGCTATGCAAGTCGAAGCCGTAAGGCAGCTAGTCATCATTATCGAAAGCAATCCCAACGTAAATGCCGCTCCGGCTTTTATGACTTTGATGGATGAGATTTCCGCAAACGAAAATGCGATTGCGGTGGCACGCAAAGATTACAATGACCAAGTGGCCGAATACAATAAAGCGGTTCGCAAATTCCCGACCGTTCTTTATGCAAGTCTGTTCGGTTTCGAGAAAAACAAACCGTACTGGAAGTTGGACGGTGAAAATGACATTCCGCAAATCGATTTCGGCACCAATGATTAAAAATGCCAAATATATATTTTTCATTTCGGTAATCGTCTTAACTTTAATCAGTTGCAAAGGAAGTAAACTCCCCCGGCCGACGGACGAATTTTATGTCAATGATTTTGCGGACGCGTTGTCTTTTGCGACCAAAGAAAACATCGTTTATTTCGGGAACGAAGTTTACGAAGACACCAAGAAAATCAAAGAAATCGGCGGAACCCAAATCGTCTTTGCGACGTTTCTTTTGGATGACAAACTGACTGGTGCCGATATCGACATCACCGCCTTATACCGCAAATGGGGTATCGGCAAAAACGATATGGGAATTCTGACGGTTTTGTTTTTCGAAAAAGACAATGACGGCCTGTTGACCTTGTCCGAAACTTTCATGGAAGTCGGCTACCGGATGGAACAGTATCTGACGGCCGGGAAAATGGGAAGGCTGCTCGACGAAACCGTAAACAGTCCAGAATTTGCCTACGATTACGATTTGGCGGTCGCAAAACTTTTGTTCGAATTGCTGGTCATCGTAACCAACGATATCTACCCGGACTTTTATGAACCGTTCGATTACGATTTGGACGAATTTGTTATCGAACGTGACAACAACATCGATATCGATTATTCCTACGGGGATGTTCCGATGGGGTTCTTTTATTATCTGATTTCCCCGTATTCGAGCGTTTTCGAAAAAATCCTCCTGGGCTTATTTTTTGTTGCCTTTTTGGGCATTGGCGGCGGAGGAATCTTCTTTAAACGTTCGCGCGGCGGAGGCGGTTCGAGCGGAGGAATGCGGGTCGGAAGAAGAAAGTAAATTTACGGGATACCGAAATTTATCCATGAAGAGGATTGATTTTTGCGGCTAAAAAACCATCGAGTCAAAGAAACGAAAAAAACACGCAAAGAACTCCGAATGGTGTTTTAAAGATAGGTTGATGCTTGGATATATATAAACAAACCCCGAGTTACTGACTCGGGTTTTTTTATGCCTGATTTTTATTCAACGAAAAAAGGGCTGACGGTATCTTTTCGAAACTTCTTCCCAATCAATCAGGTTAAACCAGGCATTGACATAATCTTTTCGGTTGTTTTGGTATTGCAGGTAGTAACTGTGTTCCCACAAATCGATGGTCAAAAGCGGAAACAAACGGTAGGGAAGGGAAGTATTTTGGTTAAAGGTTGTCATTAAGCGTAGCTCCCCGAAAGGATTTGCCACAAGCGACACATAACCGGATCCGACAAATTCCGAAGTCAATCTTTTGAACAGTTCTTCGAAACCCTGCAGGGATCCGAAATAAGTATTGACGGCTTTTTGGAACAATTCGTCTTTGATTGGCCGGTAATTCGGCGTCATGGTCGCAAAATACAGTTCGTGGTTATACACTCCTCCGGCACTTACCCAAACCTGGTTTTGGATTTCCCAGGGGAGCTGATAGATATTCAAAAGCAAATCGTACAAGGTCCAGCGGTGGAATTGGGGATACGTGCTCAAAGCGTTGTTCAGTTTATCGATATAAGATTTATAGTGCTTTTCGTAATGAGTGAAAACGACCTGTTCGTTTAAGTACGGTTCCAACTCGTTGAAGCGGTATTTTAAGGGCATCGGGGTAAATGGATAAGTTAAATTGGGCATGGAATCATTCCTTTCACAATATATATATTGTTAAAAGAAAGAATTCATGATAATTTCGGAAGTCTTAAAAAACATGTTTTTAAAATCCCCCGAATAAAATTAAACAAGGATGTGATTTTAAGTGGATTTTAAATATCATGACTTGAATATCCATTATGTCGCGGAAGGAAAAGGTCCCCCGGTTGTTTTTCTGCACGGTTGGGGAGCCAACCTCAAAACGTTCGACCGGATTGTCCCGAACCTTATCAACCATTATACCGTTTACAGAATCGATTTGCCGGGCTTCGGCAAAAGCGATGCTTTGACCAATTCCTTTTCACTAGACGATTATACCGCTTTTTTGGACAGTTTCGTCGGGATTCTGAAACTTGACAGTCCTGTTTTGATCGGACACTCGTTTGGCGGGAAAATCATTTTGTCGTATCTGTTGAAAAACCCGAACATAAAAAAAGCGGTCCTGATTTCGAGTTCGGGAATTAGGCGCCCGTTGAGTTTAAAGAAACGGCTTCAGGTTGCTTGGTTTAAGGCCAAAAAACGCTGGTATATCCTTCGAAAAGACGGAGTGGGCCTCCAACAGCTTTACGATAAATCGGGTAGCGACGACTACAAAAACGCAAGTTTGGTTATGAAAGCAACTCTTTCAAAAGTTGTTGCCAAGGGCCTTCAAAAAGATTTGAAAAAAATCAATCAGGAAGTTTTGCTGATATGGGGCAAGCTCGACAAAACCACGCCGTACCGGGATGCTTTGCTCATGAACAGAAAAATCAAAAACAGCGGTTTGGTGACCTTCGAGGAAGCCGGGCATTTTCCTTACCTGGAAGACCCGGTCCGGTTTATATATGTCTTAAAGAATTATTTGGGCATAACGGATTGATGTTATGGATATCTTGACCTTCATCTATGTTTTCGGTTGTTTCGTCGTCATGATTCCTTTTACCTACGAATGGTTTCTGCTTTTTCAGCAGGAACACTATTCTGCCCGAAAAATTCTGAATTCGCTCAAATACCGCTACTTTAAAAACAAAGCCGTTTATGCTATATATATCGCGACTTTTTGGGCCTTATTGGTTGCTTTGAATCTTTCGACATACGTGTATTTGGGTACGGTTGTCTGTTTTCTTTGGGCTATCTATTTGATTCCGAAAGCCGTGGTGCCTTTGAAAATCACCCCGCGCCTGATTCGTTTGACGGTTACTTATACCTTGTTGGTAATTTCTGTGGCTCTGGTTTTGTTGCAAGGGGGGGTTTACTTAGGGTTTTCTTTAAGCCTCCTTATTCTTCCTTTTCTGATGCTTCTTGCCAATTTTCTTAATTACCCGGTCGAACAGGCAATCAGAATCTTTTATTTAAGAAAGGCCCAAAAGAAATTAAGCAAAATGCGCCACCTGATTAAATTCGGGATTACCGGAAGTTTCGGAAAAACTTCGACCAAAAACATTCTGACTCAGCTTTTGAGCGATTCTTTTTTGGTTGCGGCTACTCCCAAATCGTTCAATACTCCTTTGGGAATCGCCTTGACCATCAACAAAATGCTTCCCGGTTATTCGGAAGTTTTTATAGCAGAAATGGGGGCGTTTCGTCTTAAGGAAATCAAATATTTGGCCGATTTCGTCAAACCCCAAATAGCCGTTATTACTGACATCGGTCCCCAGCATTTATCCACTTTTAAAACCGTCGACAATATCGTTAAAGCCAAAACGGAAATTTTGGAAAACACTTTTCCTCCTTTATTCGGGATTGTGAATGCGGATTCCGCTTATTTAAGGGACTATCTTAAAGAGAAGACAGCTTTAAAGACGGAATTGCTTTGGGTCGGCATTGAAAACAAAGAAGCCGATATATATGCTTCAGACATTCAAATTTCCGGTAAAGAGACATCGTTTGATCTTTATATCGGAGGAAAAAAAGAAGGAGTCATTAACACGAAACTTCTCGGCAGACACAATGTCTACAATATCCTTTTCGGCGTGGCCGGGATAATTGCTTTGCAAAACCTGGGGTACGATTTGGTTATAACCGATATATGCGAAAAAATCAAAAACCTAAAACCTATCGAACATCGGCTCGAGTACCAGAAATGGGGTAACTGGGATGTCTATAACGATTCCTACAACGCCAATATCCAGGGGTTTATAAACGGTTTGGAAGTATTGAAAAAATGTGATTTGAAAAAAGCCGTTATAACGCCGGGGATTGTGGATGCCGGAAAAGAAATGGCTGCTTTGAATACGCTTGTGGCCAGGGAATTGTTAACGGACATCAATTGGGTTCTTTTGATTGACAATCAGGCCAGCCGAATCATCGAAGGATATTTTTTGGAAAACAATTTTACCGAATATCTGAAATTTGCTTCGTTTTCCCAGGCCTTAGGTTACCTGAAAGAAAACTATTCCGACGAGCAAATATGTTTGTTGATCGAAAATGATTTGCCCGATCATTTTCTGATTAGAAAGTAAAGGAAGGTGAATATGATGAAACTACAGTTAGGCGTTCTTTTCGGGGGGAAATCGGTCGAACACGATATTTCGATTATAACCGCTGTCCAAGTCATGAAAAACTTAGACGATACTCTTTACGATATCATTCCCCTTTACTTGGATAAAGACAATTTGTTGCTATCTTCCCCTTATTTGAAGGATTTGAAAACTTTTCAGTTGGGTGTCCCGATTGACAAAAAAAGATGCCGGGTTTTTCTGTACAAAGACCAGGGGGGGTATAAATACCGGTTTTTGCACAAAAGATGCAAAAATGGGGCTAAAATCGACCTTATTTTGCCTTTGGTGCACGGAATGGGTGTTGAAGACGGAACAGTGGCGGGAATGCTGGAAATGGTGGGAATTCCCTATACTTCCGCGGAAGTCGGGCCTTCCGCCCTTGTTCAGGACAAAGCTTGGACCAAAGATGTCTTAAAACGCCACGGTATTATGTGTCTGCCGTTTATCGAGGTCCGAAGCGAAACCGTAAGCGATATTCCTTTTTCGCTTCCGCTGATTCTGAAACCCGCTCACCTCGGTTCCAGCATCGGTATCGAAATCATCAGAGAGTACGAAGAACTCCCGGAAAAAATATCCCAGGTTTTGCTTTACGACGACAAAGCGATTCTCGAACCGCTTTTGACCAATTTCCGGGAATTTAATTGCGCCGTCTTAAAAACCAACAAAGGCTATACCGCTTCGGAAATTGAAGAAATCGTTGTGCAGAATACGTTTTACGCTTTTTCCGACAAATACGAAAAAAACCAAACGGTCGAACTCAGCAAAATCACGGGCGCGGGAAACCGCCAGATTCCTGCCAAAATCCCTATCGAATTAAAAAAGGAAATCGAAGAGACAACCGTCAAAATTGCCGAAGTTCTGGATTTGAAAGGAATCGTCAGAATCGACTATCTGTACGACAAAGACCGGGAAAATCTTTATGTCAACGAAATCAATCCGATTCCGGGTTCGCTCAGCTTTTACCTGTTTGAAAAAAAGGGGTTGTCTTTTCCGGAACTCCTGAATCAATTGATCAAATCGACTTTAATCCATCACTACCAAAAACAAAAGAAAATCACAAGTTTTTCTTCGAGCGTTCTGAACAAAAACAATTTAATCAACAAATAAAGCTATTTGATCGTTCGGTTAAATAGCTTTTCTTTTGGATGATAATCCCAAAAACAATTTTCAAAGTAAGTGAACATTTACGAATTTATTCTTTTGTCGCATAACAACTGTAAAAGAAGCAAAAGTTTTTTTACCCTTTTTTGAATAACCATAAGGTTTTGAAACAAAAAATCTTTTACACTTGTTGTACTATATTCTCTTAGGCGGTTACTTTTGTAGAAAAAAAGTTATT
>DCTZ01000005.1:100068-107097 GCA_002329485.1 Caryophanales bacterium UBA1427
TTTGTCGCATAACAACTGTAAAAGTCAAAGCCAATTTTCTGACCGTTTTGAAAAATCAAAAAGTTTTGCAAAGAAAATCTTTTACACTTGTTATGCGATTTTTTTGAATAAATGACTTTTTTGGTTTCGATTATTGAATTTATAATTTTTGCGGCATAACAAGTGTAAAATTCGCAACTGTTTTCTTTTTGTATTTTAAGCAAGATTGAAGATGTTTGTGATACAATATATTTGAAAAACAATATGGGTGAACAATAATGGATAAAATTTTGGAAGAATTAAAAACAACCCTGAAAAACAAAGCGGTGCTGGTTGCCTGTTCGAGCGGTGTCGACTCCACGGTTTTACTTGATTTGGTATTGAAATCAGGGTGTTGCAAAAAAATTGTCATCGGACATGTCAATCACAAAAAGCGCACCCAGTCGGATATCGAGGAAGCTTATCTGGTAGATTTTGCCAAGTCAAAGGGAATCGGGATATATGTAAAACATCTTGACAATCACCCGAGCGAGAACTTTCAGGCTTGGGCAAGAAGTGAAAGATACAAATTTTTCAAAGAAGTGATGGAAAAAGAAAAACTCGATTATTGCCTTACCGCCCATCATGCCAACGATCAGGCCGAAACCGTATTGATGCGTCTTTTGAAGCAGTCGAGCATGAGGGGTTATGCGGGGCTCAGGAAATGGGCGAAGTATGATACGCTTACACTTTACCGACCCCTTCTGGAAGTATCTAAGGCTGAAATTGCCGCTTACGCAATAACCGACAATCTGAAATATTTCGACGATTACACCAATTTCGAAGACGACTATCTGCGCAACCGAATCCGCAGTCACGTTGTTCCTTTCTTTCTCGAAGAAAATCCGTCTTTTTTGAAAGCCGTAAACAGTTACGCCAAAGACATGCACGAGATGTGCGATTTGCTTGACGAAACGGTCGCTTCATTTATAAAGCAGGAAGTTGTGGTAAATAATAAAGATATCACGTTGGAAATCGAAAGTTTTCAAAGTTTAAAACCCCTTTTGCAAATCGAAGTCTTGTTTACGCTTCTAAAACCGTATCAGTTGTCCCGGTATCAGATTGAAGAGATCATCAGACAGATTTTTTCTTTGAAACAACCGATTATTTATCCGATTGGGGACGGTCTATATATGGTTAAAGAATACGGGACGGTTATTTTCACTTCCGACTTTTCCGCCGAACCGTTTTATTTGGAAATTAAGGAGCCGGGAGTCTATCAACTCCCCCGCAACGAGGAAATTTTAATCGAAAAAAATATAAGTAATTATAAGGCGAGATATCAAAGTTTATGGTATAATATAAAAGAATTGCCAGTAGTCATTCGCACAAGGCAAGATGGCGATCGAATTAAAATAAAACAAGGCACTAAAACCGTGAGCGATCTGTTAACCGACAAAAAAGTCTCTCACCTGAAAAGAAACCGGTTATTGCTTTTATGTGATAAGGATAATTCGGTAATGGCAATTTTAGGCCTTGATAAAAAAATAAGAAAAAAAGAAATTGTCGAATTTAAAAAAGGAGGAAATAATGGCACAAATGAATAAACCAATGAAAAAGAAAATTGGCTTTTCCGATATCTTTTTGCTGGCCCTTTTTGCTTTTATCATTGGTGGAGTTATCCTGTTCGCATTGAGGGGAAACGAAAAAATCGTGGAATTGGAACACGAAGAATTTTTTGAATTATTGGAAGCAGGACAAATCAAAGAACTCAGTTTGCGCGGTGTCAGCGGTGACGGCAACCAAAACGCTTTGGAAGCCTACGGAACCTTTAACGACACATATACATTAGCCGAAGGTTTCGTCGTCACCTTAATGCAGGACGATTATCAAGAAATTCTCAGAATTCAAAAAACTGTCCCATTCACTATCAAAAAAATCGAAGTAATATCGTCGTTCAATTGGCTTTCGCTTTTGAGCATTTTGGTTCCGGTCATTATCTTCGGGGTTATCATTTACCTGATGATCAAAAACAGCGCCGGCAGTCAGAACAAAGCCTTTGATTTCGGTAAGAGCCGAGCTCGCCTTTCCCGCAAATCCGGTGTTACATTTAAAGATGTTGCGGGGCTGAAAGAAGAAAAAGAAGAATTGATTGAACTTGTCGATTTTCTGAAAGCGCCGCAGAAATACTTTTCGATGGGCGCAAGAATCCCGAAAGGCGTCCTTTTGGTCGGACCTCCGGGAACCGGTAAAACTTTGCTTGCAAGAGCCGTTGCCGGAGAAGCAAATGTACCTTTCTACACCATTTCCGGTTCCGACTTCGTCGAAATGTTTGTCGGTGTCGGTGCCAGCCGTGTCCGCGACATGTTCAAAGTAGCGAAGCAAACCGCGCCTTGCATCGTGTTTATCGATGAAATCGATGCGGTGGGTCGTCAAAGAGGAGCAGGTCTCGGCGGCGGTCATGACGAAAGAGAACAAACTCTCAATCAATTGCTTGTCGAAATGGACGGCTTTGGGGGACATTCGGGAATCATCGTTATCGCCGCAACCAACCGGGCCGATATTTTGGACCCAGCTCTCCTACGTCCGGGCCGTTTTGACCGGCAGATTACCATCAATCTTCCGGACGTGATGGCCAGAGAAGAAATCTTGCAGGTTCATGCCCGTAACAAAAAACTTTCCAAACGCGTCAACTTATCCGACATTGCCAAAAGAACACCTGGTTTCAGCGGTGCGGATCTCGAAAACCTTCTCAACGAAGCTGCGCTTTTAGCCGCAAGAGAAAACACCAAAGAAATCAAAATATATCATGTCGACGAAGCAATCGACCGCGTTATGATGGGCCCTGCCAAGAAGAGCAAAAAATATACCGAAACCGAAAAAGCCCTTGTGGCTTACCATGAAGCGGGACATGCCGTCATCGGACTCAAACTGAAGCACGCATCCGTTGTCCAAAAGGTTACAATCATCCCGCGGGGGGATGCGGGCGGATACAATCTGATGACGCCGAAAGAAGAAACATTCCTGCAGACCAAAGAAGCTTTGCTTGCGCAGATTACGGGCTTGCTTGCCGGTAGGATTGCGGAAACGCTTGTGTTCAACCAAATGACCACGGGTGCTCACAGCGACTTCCAAAAGGCCACCCAAATCGCAAGAGCAATGGTCACCGAATTCGGCATGAGCAACCTCGGACCGATTCAATACGAACGTCAGACCGGATCGGTTTTCTTGGGCCGCGACTATATGACCGACAAGAACTTCTCCGACCAGGTAGCGCTGGAAATCGACCAGGAAGTTCGCCGAATCATCGACGAATGCTACAAGAAAGGCGAAGAGACTTTACGCGAATACCGTTCGCTGCTCGATTTGATTGCGCAGCACTTGGTTGAAATCGAAACGCTTACCCGCGAAGATATCGAGGAATTGGTCGATACCGGTCGCATCCAATGGTGGGAAAAGAAGAAAGCCAAACTGGCCGAACAAAACGCTTCTTTGAATGATGCTACCATCACGGAAGAAGATCGGAACAGAAACGAAAACGAAGACAACAATGAGAATCGATAAATATCTGAAAGTATCGCGCCTGATCAAACGGCGCACGCTTGCCAAGGAAGTGGCGGAAGCGGAAAGAATATATATCAACGGCAAACCCGTCAAACCTTCCAAAGAAGTTTCCGTGGGCGATATCATCACCATCTACTTCGGCAAAAAGATTCTCGAAGTCAGAGTTACGTCTTTGATTGATTCAACCAAGAAAAAAGACGCCGATCTTATGTATGAATTCATCAGCGAAAATGAAAGAGAATAAAAAGAACCTCCAGATTAAACTGGAGGTTTTTTGCATCCTAATATTCTTCGCTGATTGTATCGCTGTAGATTTCTTTCAGTTCGTTCAAAATACCGATATGTTGGAAATGGTCCGAATAAATCAGATAGATGTTTCTTTGCAGACTCAAATTTTTTATCGGCAGAATCGCCAACTTTTTGTTGGAAACTTCGTACCGGCAGGTACTCTTTGACAGAATGGAAACACCGACGTTTCGTCTGATTAATTCTTTGATGGTGGCGACATTGTCGAGTTCCAAGACCACGTTGAAATTGTTGATCGATTCGTTGATGCTTTTTAAAGCCGAATCGAACAGGATTCTGGTCGATGAGGTGGGTAGCCGCAAAATCAGTTTTTCCTGCTTAAGTTCCTCGACCGTAATGGCATCATTTCTGGTAAGGGGTGATTCAGGATTAATCACGCAGACCAAACTGTCCGTATCAAGCGGCAGATAATTGACGTTGCCGCCCCGCTTTTGGTCGACGATGGCAAAATCCACTTCGTAGTTTTCGATTTTTTGAAACAAATCCGCCGTGCTTCCGGAAATGATGGTCATCGAAACATCGGAATGGTTCTTTAAAAAATTCCCGATAACTTCGGTGGTTTTATTGCTTTCGGCGGTATGGGTAATTCCGATTTTCAGATTGATTTTTTTCCTACTTTCGTGAAGTTCCTGTTTCAGTTTGTCGTACATCGCCAAAAAGCGTTTCGCGTAGTTCAACACGATTTCCCCGCCGGGAGTCAAAACAGTATCCCCTTTTTTTCGGATGAAAAGTTGGGTATTTAGTTCGTCTTCCAGATCTTTGATGTGGTGACTGACAGCCGGCTGGGTAAGATTCAGTTTTTCCGCCGCCTTGGTGAAGTTCCTTTCTTCCGCCACCGCTATCAGGGTCAATAAGCGTAAATCAATCATATGACACCTCAACTATAAAAAATATTTATTGATACCAAAAAAACAATAATTTTACATTATGATTACTTGGTGCTATAATATTACCACATTTTAAGAAAAATGGTGCATTTTTGATAAAAAGGATTAGATACTATGAACATATACGAAAAAATGGGAGTTACATCCGATGTGGCGATAGTAATTATTTCTGTCGGCTTAATGTTATCCTTGGGGTTTCTGATGACACGGATAACCAAAAAGCTGAAATTGCCGAATGTCACGGCTTATATCACGGTCGGTATTTTAATCGGTCCGTATGTATTGAATCTGATTCCCTCTCAGGTGGTCGAGGGCACGGAGTTTTTGCCGGATATCGCTCTTGCCTTTATCGCATTTACGACCGGCGAATTCTTTAAAGTTTCGGTTCTGAAAAAAAACGGACCGAAAGTAATTATTATAACGGTACTGGAATCGGTACTGTCTACCGTTGTCGTTTTCTTGGTGACTAGATATATCCTAAGGATGAGTTTGTCGTTTTCCATTGTACTGGGAGCTTTGGCTGCCGCAACCGCACCGGCATCGACCATGATGACAATCAGGCAAACCGGCGCCAAAGGCGACTTTGTCGACACATTGATTCAGGTTGTGGCTTTGGACGATATTGTGGGACTGCTTCTTTACAGTATGGCGATTTCCATTGCCGTGGCCGCTTCCTCAGGCGGTCAAGGCGTAAACCTCGGTTCCGTCGTCATGCCGATTGTCATCAATATCGGAGTCGTGCTTTTGGGCGGATTGTTCGGTTTGTTGATGAAAATGCTGATGACCAAAAAAAGAACAACCGACAACCGGTTGATTATAGCTCTTGCTTTAATCTTTTTGTTCTGCGGCATCTGCGCCTTGCTTGATATATCCCCGCTTCTCGGCTGCATGTCCATGGGAATGGTCTATATCAATATTTCCGAAGACGACAAATTGTTTAAACAGCTGAATTATTTCAGTCCCCCGATTCTTTTGCTTTTCTTTGTCAGATCGGGCGTCAATTTCGAACTGAGCGCTCTTGTAAACACATCGACGATTGTCGGCTCAACGCCTTTGATTGTTATCGGCATCGTTTACTTTTTCGTGCGGATTCTTGGAAAGTATTTCGGTTCGTTTATCGGGGGCCAAATCACCAAAAAACCAAAAGAAGTGCGTAACTATCTGGGCCTTGCCTTAATCCCTCAGGCGGGAGTCGCCATCGGTCTGGCCGCCCTCGGCGCAAGAACCCTCGGCGGAGAAGCCGGGGAAGCTTTGGAAACGATTATTCTGGCCTCAAGCGTTCTGTACGAATTAATCGGACCGGCCTGCGCAAAACTTGCGCTCTACTTGTCCAAGTCGTACTCGACCAAACTGGAAGAATTGACCGACGTAAGTTTGGTAAAAGAAGACGGAACGCCGAAAACCCCTGTGGAAGTATTGATCGAAAGAATTCAAAACATCAAGGAACAGATACCAAAACAGGAAGTTTTACTTCGTCAGGAAGAAATCGCGTTTACGGAAGAAGCGGAATGGTACTACAATGCCAATCACCGTAAACCGGGCTTAATAAACAGAAGATAAAAAAGGAGATAAAATTATGAACAACATTTATGATCCGATTGGTAAGTTATTGGGTAATTGGTCCATGGAAGTAAATCTGTGGAGCATTCTCTTGCGTCTGACAATCTCAATTGTAGTATCGGCCGTGGTCGGTTGGGAAAGATCGAATAAACGGCATGCGGCGGGGCTCAGAACATTTATGATTGTATCTTTGGCTTCGACCATCGCCATGATTTTGGACCTTTATTTAATCAAAACAACCAATTCCGGCTTTTGGTTTATATCGGCCGCAACCGTAGTCGGAACCGCCGTTATCAGCGCCAATACCATTCTTTACAGTTCCAAAAACCAAATCAAAGGTTTGACCACTTCGGCAGCCCTTTGGGCAACCGGTATCATGGGTCTTTTAATCGGAACCGGAAACTACACCATCGTTTTATTCTGTTCGGTGGCATTCATTTCGTTGCTTTCTTTGGTTCCGCCGCTCGAAATATATCTGAAAGACCGCTCCAATCACTTTGAGTTTCATTTGGAACTGAAGAACGTAAGTTATCTGAAAGACTTTTCCAGCGTCATCAGAGAACTCGGTTTAAGAATTGACGGTATCGAAAGCAATCCGGCCTACCTCAATTCCGGATTGAGTGTCTATTCGGTTTCGGTATCCATCATCAAAGACGAACTCAAACAGTTCAAATCGCATCAGGACATTATCGATGCTTTGAAGACGCTCGATTACGTTTACTACATCGAAGAAATGAAATAAAAAAATATAAGT
>DCTZ01000003.1:0-23966 GCA_002329485.1 Caryophanales bacterium UBA1427
ACCGGTTTCGGAAATAATATCTGGGTTACTGGATTCCCAAGTAATAACAACACCATGTAAACCTTCGGTAGGTAATACTAGATTGCCGGTGACTGTTTGGCCATCAAAACTTTCTATTTCTGCAATCGCTAAAGCAATTTTTTCGGCAGCGCTTAGTTCGACCATTACTATTTGATCAACATTGCTAATCATTAATTGCAAAGTGTCGTTGTATCTTCCAATTGGAGCACCTACAATTTGTAATTTTTGTCCGACTGTTAAAGATTCGAATAATTCTTTTACTTCGGTGAATGCAGCTATGCTTTTATCAACACGCAATTCTAAGGTATTGGTTCCATCTGTGACTACTACAGAATATGAGTTAGTTCCTATAGTCGGAATGCTTTGAATTGTAACATTGTTTAAAGTTGCGAGTTGTCCTTCTTTTTCAAGAATATTAACATTGTCAATTTCATCAAAAATAACCGATGTTGGAACATCCTTGGTTCCAAGCACTTCAACATTTAAAATTGAAGATATTTGTTGTAAATTGGCATATTCCGCTTTTGTTCCGATAATTACTACTTCATTTCCAATAACAAGTTTATTTGCAAAAGAAGCGTCATTGCCAAGATATAAGTAGATACCTGCGGTTTCATCTTGAATAAAGACGTTATTGCCGATGATGGATGTAACAACACCTTTAACTCTTACCTCAGAATCAAGTTCTGCACTTCTTGCTTCTGCAACTGTTCCATAAGCAATTTCAACCAAAATATTAATGGTTATTTCAACCGTTTCGGTTTCTTCGCCGAGGGTTAAGGTTGCGGTTAAGGTTAATGTGGTATTAGCTAATAAATCCTTGCCAACAACGCCCTCTTCATCAATTAAACCTTCTGGGTTTGCTTCCCAAGATATGGCAGAACCGTTTTTACCTGTATTAGGTAAAATCAATGTATTGCCTGCAATTATTTCACCATTTAATTCTTCAAGTTCTTCAATATCCTCAGCAATCTTTTCTGCATCAGTTTTTTCAAGTTTTAGAATTGTTACGGTTACTTCTTTAGTTCTTTCAATTCCGTTTAGAGTAAATGTTGCAAGAAGTTTTACAACCACATCCTCTTCATATGATGCAGGGCGGTTTACTTGAGTAACTACGTTGTTTTCAATTACTACTGCTGTTCCTTCTAATACTTCCCAAGAAATCGATGAACCGTTAGTGCCAACTGAAGGCAATTCAAAAACATCAGATTTATTTCCAAAAGTAGATGGAAGTAAATCAACGTCTTCTTCTACTTTAGCCACATTTTCGGCTTTATCTTTAAATGCATAAAGCGTAATTGAATCAATATTGCATCTTTTGGCAGAAGTACCGCTTAAGGTAAACTTTAATCTAATATTTGAGTTTAAAGTAATATCATTATCAACGAATACTTGTTTGCTATAATCTAATTCAATTTCATGATAAGTTAAATTTCCATCAACATCTTCCACAAAGAAAATTTCTATCCAATTTTCTCCGTCTTTACTTATCTCTAATTTTAAACTAATTGTATTTCCGTTTGAATCAGATCCATACGCTCCGTATTTAAAGGCGATTTTTGCAAGACCTTCAAAACCAGATAACATTGTGGCAGTGGCTGGTATCCTTGCCCTAACTGATTTTGATCCGTCTTTTTTATCATTTGCTTCAGTTCCAATTAACGCTTCGTTAAGATTCCAATTCACATCGTCAATTAAGACATTGGCTGAAGCATATGATGTTTTTGTTGACTTTTCAAAACCTGTGGAATAAACTTCAACATATTGATCGGCAGGAACCACAAATTCAAAATAAATTACATCATAACAATCTCCGAATGAAAGAATAGCAGTTAAAAATACAGTTTCATCTTCATCGGCTGGTCTAGTTATGGTTACTTCTCCGGTTTCTGGATCTACTTTTACTGCCGTTGAACTTGATTGCCATGAAACTTTTGTGCCGTTCGGCAATGTTAAATCCAATGCAGGAAGAGTTGTTAATTCGCCTGTTAAAGTATCTTCATATTTTTCAATTAAAGTGTTTGTGTCTTCGTCAAATGCTTCTACATAAGAACGTAACAAACCATAGAATGCTTTTTCACCGGTTTGACCTGCTTCAAATCCAGTTGCTTCTGTTGTGAAGGTACTGTCAGTGTACCATGCAACAAAGTAATATGCTGCGTCAAATGCTGTTGGATTAACTAAAACAACATTATCAAGAAGGGTGTATTTTGTTGGATTTAAATTCTCAATACTACCTACATATTCTTCTGTTCCAACATAGAAGTAGTAAGTAATAGTGAATTCAATTTCTTCCCAAGTTGCTTTTAGTGTTAAGTCGCTTGTTGGCATTGTTTCAACCACATTGCCGTTTTCGTCAACCCAACCTTTGAAGGTATAGCCTTCTTTTTCCGGAGTCGGAAGTGTCGGAAGAACTGAACCATGTTTTAAATGGATTGGGTCAACCGAAGAACCGCCTTGGCTGTCAAAGGTGATGGTATATTCCTTACGATCGAAGTAAACATTCAGCTCAAGCGTTCCTTCGGCCGGAATTGTTCCAGTCAATTCGCTCAATTCGCCATTCAGCAAATAGTGTTCTGGAACCGAAATCATTTCCGAAATATCGACCAAAGTATCGGTCTTGGCTTGTTTTTCTTCATCGAATTCTTTTTTGTATGTACCGTCTGTTTGTTCATAATAGTAATTGATGACGTATGATTGTTCGCTTGGTTCCCAAACAGCAACTAAAGTTACGTCATGTGCCGGCATGATGGCCGGAGCTTCGGTATTCCAACCGACAAATTCATAGCCTGGTCTGGAAAGCACAGGATATTCAATCGGTTGTTCATAGAGGTATGTTGCTTCCAAATCATCGCTGTTTTCCGACTTGATGGTTAGGGTGTATTGGTTGCGGGTATAGTATAGTACAAGTTCCAAGGTGCCGTCTGCTTTAACGGTTCCTTCGGTAATGCTGTTGTCTCCATCAAAAGTAAAGCCAGTATATTCGTTCGGGGTTGCGGAAACCATTGAACCGGTTAAGGCTTTTAGTTCTTCCGAGAAATCAGCCTGCGAATAAGAACCGTCAAGGTTTTGTTTGTAATGTTTGACGGTATAAAAGACTTCTGCCGGATTCCATAAAGCTTTAAGGGAAATATTTTCCGCAGGCATGGTTTCCGGTAGGACAGTCATTTCTTCAGGAAGAACGATTTCCCATTCGTCGAAATCATAACCCGTTCTGGTCGGGTCATCGATATCGACTGCTTCTTCATATTTTCTGTAAACCGAATAAGGAGTGCTGCCGTCGTTTAGATCGATGGTGATGGTGTAAGTATTTCTTGTGTAGTAAAGTTTCAATACCAGCGAACCGTCAGCTTCGATAATTCCGGAAGCGGTGCTTAGCTCTGAATTGTATTCAAAACCTGTCAGGGTTAATCCAACAGCTTCGGCCAAACTGTTTGTTGTTCCCTCTAATTCTTCCGTGTCATGGAGGATAGTGTAATTTCCTTCCAAATCCTGCAGGTAATGTTCGACTTTATAAGATGAGGTTCCTTCCGTCCATTTGGCGTAAAGCGTGATTGGTCCATAAACCCCGGCATCGAAATCGTACGGTTCAACGGCCGATAAATCCAAGAACCATCCCGCAAACTCATATCCTTGTTTTGTCGGATCAGCCGGTCTGGTTGCTTTTTGGCCTTCGATGACATTTTGGGTTTGAACGCTCGAACCGCCCGTGGAGTCGAAGGATACTTGGTAAACCGGTAAAGCGCTCCATTTGGCTTTAACGGTCAAATCGTTTGCCGGCATGGTTTCCGGAAGTTCCGGTTCCCATCCTGCAAATGTAAATCCTTCTTTTTCAGGGGTTTCCACGTCGATTGTTTCGCCGTATTTTAAGACTTGCACGTAGTTTTCTTCGCCGTTGTCAAAATCAACCGTTAAAGTGTAGGAGTTTCTTGTGTAGTAGCGTTTCAAAACAAGCGAGCCGTCCGGCAAAACCGTTCCGCTTAAAACGTTGTTCGGATTGTTTTCGTCAAAAGTAAAGCCTTCGAAGTCCTTTGCTTCTATGGTTACGTCCTCTTCCGTCAAAGCGAATAAAGTTTCGCTTAAAGGTTCGCCGAATTCTTCGTCCAAGCCTTCAAGATAAAATTGGACTTGATAGTTTACCAAAGCCGGGGTCCATTTTGCCGTGATGGTTAAATTGCTATCAGGCATGGTGGCAACCATATTTTCCCAGGCAACAAACGAGTAACCGATTTTTGTCGGTTCATCCAGCGAAATAGGTTGTTCAAACTTTAAGGTTCTGGTTTCGTCTGGTGTGCCGTTGTCGTAGACTATCGTCAAAGTGTAACTGTTTCTGGAATAATAAGCTTTCAATACCAATGAGCCGTCGCCCAATACTTCTCCGGACATAACTTTATCCGGATGCGAGTCATTCAAAGTAAAACCGGCAAAAGCAACTTCCGGAACGCTTACGGTTGAATCGGTTTTCGCCTTGAGTTCAAGCGTTTCGTCATCGTTTAAGACATAATCACCGCTTAAGTTTTCAAAATAGAATTCTACTTTGTAATCCACTTCAAGCGCGGTCCATTTGGCGTTGACGGTTAAATCACGGCTCGGCATGGTTGAATATTCGGTATCCCAGCCGTCAAATTGGTAACCGTCTCTGTATTGAACAGGTAAATTCAAACTTTCGCCATATTTTTTCGTAACGCTGGTTGTGCTTAAACCGTCGTTAATCGTCAGGATATAGGATTTGCGTGTATATTTGAGTACAAGGATCAAATTGCCGTCTTCAAGCACGGTTCCGCTCGGACTGCTGATTGTTTCGCTGTACTCAAAGCCTTCAAATTCCATAGGCTCTGCGGAAACCNNGTCAAGGTTTTCCAATTGATGCGAAACGGTGTAAGGCGCGTTAGCCACTCTCCATTTGGCATATAAATCAAAGTTTTGTTTGGATCCGACAACAATTCTTTCGATTCGGTTATTGAAACCAGCATCGGTGAACCATCCTTCGAAAAGATAATTTTCTTTGGTCGGAACAGGCAAAACATATGTTTCGTCGCCTAACAGATACGAGGTTTTGTAACCTTCGGTATTTTCGACATTGTGATAGGTAATTGTGTATTCGGCCCTAACCGTGACGCCTTTCGGAACCAATAAATTGAATTCCCTGGTAGCCTGGATTTCCGGATTATTTGGCCGTGTCACCGTTACCGTGATGGTCGCATTGATATCGGCATCCTTCTGACGTTTAACGACAAACCAGCCGTCCATGAAAACAACGTTTTCGTCACTTGATTCCCAGGTGATGATGTTTCCGTAGACGCTGTGGACGGCAACCGGGAAACTTCCGATCGTAACTTCCGGAACGGTTACCAATTCCGTATCGCGATTGACCATTTCTTGTTCGGTCATACCCGATGCAACCATCGGCATGGTCGTCAAGAAAACAAAACTGATGGTTGCGACAAAAAATAAAATACTGAAAAATTTAGCTAGTTTTTTCATCTAATGCTCCTTTTCTTAAAAATTCAAAACAATTTGCTTTTTAAAAAATCTCGGGATTATCAATTTTCGATAAACCGTTGTGGAAATAAAAAAGGTGATACTAGCAAATCCAACTGTTAATATGACCAATGCTGCAATTTTGTTATGCTTTTTTTAAAAAATCGATGTTTCGGTTTTTTGGAGGTATATTGGGGCAGTTAACCGGCCGGAAGGGACAAAAATCCGTTACGGCGGTATGTTCTGACATCCGGAAACAAACGTAGCGTTTGCTTTTCCCGACGTCTTAAAACGGAAAGGAAAATCGGATGGCCTTTTCTGGCTCTTATCGTTTTTTCCGGCTTATTGCAAGTAAAAGAAACAGTTAATTTCTTTAATTAGAAGTCGGCCGGAAGAATAAAACCTTTTTTGTGTTTATTCGGGATAATTGATTTTTCAGTTGTTACTTCCCCCCTTTGGATTGAAAAGCAAAAAAAGAAAAAACCCCTATTATCCGGTAAATATCCATTTCTTTCAATTTACACAAAAAGGGGGTTTATCGCTTCACAGAAAAGGTACATGTCGTTGTGCTCCTTATTCTTACTTTTCGCTTTCATTCAAAGTAATTCTATCATACATCGACCTTTTTCGCAACAATTTGATAAATATTTCCATTATAGCGTAATTTTACCCACTTCTTCGGCTGTTTTTCGAAAAGGTTTTTTGACCGAAAGCGAAAAAAAAGGACAACAGAGTGCTGACTCTGTCATCCCAGATTTTTACTTTAGCCCCAAATCAAATTGGCAAATTCCGGATTGTCGATAAACGGATTTCGGTTGCCCTGGATTCGGTAGATAGCTTCGTTGCGATTGATTTCGTAAGCGTCCGGCGCATCCATCATGTTCCATTCCAACAAAGTTTCCAAAACCGCTACTCCGCTTGAAACAATATCGAGACTGGCATACCGGGTTGCGCAGTAGAAAATAATTCTGGCTACGTCCCCTTTGATTTCGTCGGCCGGTTCGAACCGGTTACCGCCGATGTAGTTACCGGTATTGATGCCTTTATAAACTATTTCCTTTTTTCCGGAAGTAACTGTTCCGATAGTGAAATTGCCGCGAGCGCTGTTGACGCTGTTCACGGTCGGACGGATATGGTGCAAATCGTTTTCGGCCGTATTTCCGCCCCGGGAATCCGGCCAAACATGTTCTTTGTTCCAGGTGTTGTCCGATGCACTCAGTCTGGTATAGAACAACAACATCACGCTCGGATTGTTCGGATCGTAATCGGTCTGCGGAAAATAATTTCCCAAGTTTTTGTAAGTTATTTTGGTGGTATGGGTTTCGGTAATAATTTTGCGCAAAGCTTCTTCCAGAGCCTGTCCGACCAAACCTTCCGCTTCCGCGTAATATTCCATTACCGGCGTGGTGCTCTTGGCCAGAACTTTCACCTGGAATTCTTTAATGTCGCTAAAGTCGCCATAAGAAACGGTTGCGACCATTGTGACAATTACGTCTTCTTCGCCTCTGGTCACAACTCCTTTATGGGTAATGACCTCAGTATTGAACGATTCCCAGGTAATGGTTGAACCCTTAGGTCCTTTATCCGGAAGGGTCAGATTGGAAACGGTTTGGCTGACCAAAGTAAGGACCGCCAAATCGGCTTGTACGATTTGTTCGGGAGTAAGTTGAATATATGTAAATTCGTGTTCGCCGACATTGGTAAAAACATCGGTGCCGAGGGTTACCCATTCACTCGGGGTAAATTCCGCATTTGGACTGACGATGCTTTCGTATCTGACCAAAGTCTGGTTGCTGGTCGATAAACTGTTGCCGAGGGCGTCGACTCCGGTCCAGGAACCTGACGGTTTGATTCCGATTTCCCCGATGATATCGATTACTTCGCCGTTTTTGTAAAGGGCAATCGCATCGTCGCCGTTATAAAAAGTAACGGTGCTGTCCGTGGCCAGTCCGCCCGGAAGTCGGTTAAGAATTTCCGCGGAACAGTCCGGATTGTAGATAACGTAGACTCCGCCGTGCGGAAGATATATATCTTCGAAAACAAGGGTATTGGTCGGATTGGTTGCGCCGTTTGCGTAAAGCTTTACTTCGTAATCTTTGAGGTTGACCGATTGTCCGGTACCGTTAAAGATTTCGATATATTTGTTGTTGCCTGCATTCCCCTCCGCATACTCCGAAATAAACAAATCCGTCGCATAGATATTCGGAGTGGCAGTTTCTTCTTTAAGCACGATTACGACAATTTCCACGTCTTCGTATTCGTCCTCAAGTTCAAAGTGGGCCAATAACACCACGGTTTCGTTTTCGTCGCTCGGTCTTGTGACGATGGCTCGGTTGCCATTCAAAACAATCGAACTGCCCGATAAAACTTCCCAGGTGATAACCGAACCATTTTGTCCTGCGGCAGGCAAATCAAAGTCGGCCGTCTGTTCGCCCAGATAGGTGCCGATTTGGATTATATCTTGATCGAGAAGTTCTTTGGTTGTCAAACCGTCCTTATGCTTGATTTTTCCTTCGATGGAAAGATCTTCGGTAACTTCGATACTGACGTTGTTTTCATATGCTACGCCGTTGATCAACAGGGAATCGAATACCTGACTATCGGTCAAAACAACCGAAACGGTAATCGTTTCGCCTTTGGCAACGGTATCGCCGGAATTAAGCACAATCGTCCGGTTATCCCGCACCACCGTTACTTTGACATTGGCGGTTTTGGTTATGGTGTATTCGACCGGTTTGAATAGCGCATGGACGTCTAAATTGCTTCGTACGTCCGTAAAGCTTTTATCCCAGCCGATAAAAACGTAATTTTCTTTGACCGGATCTTCCGGAGCCGTTGCATCCGAACGAAACGGAATCGTTTCGCTTTTTACCACGACACCGTCGACGATAAATCTTACCATGACTTCTTCTCTCGGGTTGTCGTCAATCGGAGTAACGCAAGACGCAAGCAAAAAAAGCAAAGATACCGTCAAAACGAGAAAAGTGTAACTGATGATTTTTCTGAATAAACTTTTACTAAACATGATTTGTCCTTTCTTGACTTTTTTAACAAAACAAAAAAGCCTCGGGATTAACCCTTGGGGTAACCTTTAAGACTTTTTAAAAAGCATATATATTATAGCAGTTTTTCCGGCTTTTTGCAACCAAAGTACGAAAGCAAAAAAATAGCGGGAGAAAACCGTTTCTCCCGTAGTTTTTTATTTGATGAACCGTTCGGCTTGGTCCAGGTATTCCTGAACTTTGTTAAAGCCCTGTGCAAGCGGATAACCGTCAACCAAGGCGTGTGAGACATGGATGTTCAGCGCCATGGTTGTTTTGCCGTTTTCTTCGACGTATTTGCCCCAGGCAATTCGCGGAACGGTTAAGGTTGCGTCGTTTGGCATCGGGTGCGTAACCGCGGTAAAGTCCAGCCAAGGCAGGCAGGTAAAATAGAATTGATCGAATCTCGTTAAATCGTTGTAACTTTGATCTTCTTTCAGACCCTGTTTGGCCAGCGGGATTTTTTCTTCCGCGCGCGATTTGTATTCGGAATAGTCGAAGCAAAACTCATGTTCGCAGTTATCGAAAACCATGTCATTCGTCATGATGGTGTAAGCGGGGTGAATGACATCGTATAAAACAACCTGACCGTTTACTTCCCTCAAACGGAATTCTTCGATTTCGTTTAAGGCAAGATTGAGAATATACATAAACGAAATAAAGAAAGGGTATTTCCGTTCTTTGATGTAGCCTAAAAAACGGGTCAGATCCAACCGGCTTGTCACGCTGTAGTAGGGAACCGGGTAATTTTTAAACCACAGATAATGTTTTTTTCCTTTCCAATTTTCGATATCGATGATTTTCATGCGTTTCTCTCCTTTCCGAAATAAGTTCCGGCAATTTGCGAATAATACATGTTGGCGTAAATGCCGCCTTTTCTGACCAGTTCTTCGTGGGTTCCTTCTTCGACTTTCAAACCGTGGTCAAGCACGATGATTTTGTCGGCCCGGTAAATCGTGCTGAGCCGGTGGGCAATGACGATTACCGTGCGGTTTTTGCTTGCGACTTTCAGGGCTTTTTGAATCAATTCCTCAGTCTCGGTATCGATATGCGAAGTCGCTTCGTCCATGATGAGAATCGAAGGATTGTGGACGAGGGCTCTGGCGATACTGATAATCTGTTTTTCGCCGCTACTCATGTTGACGCCGGCCCGCGTAATCGGCTGGTGAATGCCCAGGCTGTATTTTTCGAGCAACCGGTCGCCGCCGATTTCCTTGAGCACGGTTTCGATTTGTTCGTCCGTAATGCCTTCCGCGCCGAAACGGATGTTGGAAGCAATCGTTCCTTTAAAGAGCACCGGTTCCTGAAGGACAATTCCGATATGGGTCCGGTAGGTTCTTTTGGCAAGGGTGGAAATATCGATTCCGTCCACATATATCTTTCCCGAATGTTTATCGGACAAATCGTAAAACCTGAGGAGCAGATTCATGAGCGAACTTTTGCCGCTTCCGGTGTGTCCCACCAAACCGACGAATTGGCCCGGTTCGATATCGAACGATACGCCTTTTAAGACATAATCCTTTTTATGGTAAGCAAACCAGACATTGTCGAATTTGATGCTTCCTTTGAAGCGTTCGATCGGTTCCTGGGTATAGTCTTCCTGCGGCTCTTCGATAATCCGGGAAGCCCGGTTGATTTGCACCATCGCGTGTTCGAAGGCGCTCACCTGGGTAAAGACGATATTGACCGGTTCGACGATTTTCGAAAGGTATTCGTTGTAAGCATAAATCAGTCCGGCCGAAATCGTGATGCCGATAATCGTCAATTCCCGAATTCCGAAATACATGACGATGGCAACCAGAATCAGACCCCGGATAACGCCGATCATGTTCCAACCGCCCGTAATGTGCAGCTTTACTTCTTTCAGTTGTTCTTCGGTATACTGCCTGTTGATTTCGTTGTATTCTTTGACGGTCTGTTTTTTGAAATTGAAGATTTGTAGAATGCTGATGCCGTTGATGATTTCGTTGATTTTTGCGGTGAGAAGCGATCGGCTTTCATTTACTTTTTCCGCGGTTTTCCTTAAGTTCTTCAAGTAAAAGTAAACCCAGATAAAGATAAACGGATAAGCCAAAAAGCTCAGCAGTGCAAGTTTAGTGTCAAGATAAAACATTCCGATATAGGCAAACACGAAACTCAGAACCGCCCCGGTCAATACGTTGACCATCTGCTGGTAAAGCGTGATGAAGCCGTTGATGTCGTTGGTGATGTATGAGGCAAGTTTTCCGGCCGGAATGTCTTCGAAAAACGAAATCGGCAAACGTTCGATGCCGCGCATGCAATCGGTCCGAACGTCCCTCGCAATATGGTTGATCATGCGTCCGACCGACAAGTGCTGAACATATGTCACAACGATTACCACGATGCTTTTGACAAAGAGCACCACAATCATGATAATCAGTTTGGTCGCAATCGGCGCATAGAAAGCAAAGACTTCGCTTTTGGAAAGCCTGTAAATGCTGTATTCGTACAATACGCCGTCGGCGCTCGTTACTTTCAAAGTATTTTCGTCGAATTCTTTCGAACCGTCTTCAACCTCGCCGTCGACGAAATAATAACCGGCGTTATGGATAATAACGGTCGCGATTTTTCCTTTGCTTGCGCTACCGTCGATATTTTTCAGCTGTTTGAAATACCTTCCCCGGAAAGCAACCGTTTCGCTGTCGGCATAATTTACTTCTGCCCACGGTGCTTCGATGCCGAGCAGATAATCATCCAAAATGACTTTGACCAAAAGCGGCGTAATGAATCCCAAAACCTGAACAATGATGACCATGGTAAGGCTAAGGATAAATAAATGGTAACGGCCTTTGATATAGTGGAACAGGCGTTTAATGTTGGTCATTGTCTTCACCTGCCCCGTCTTCGTTCAATTCGTTGATTTGCTTCAGATATTGCATCTTGTACCAATTGTCGTACTTCAGCAATTCCTCGTGGGTTCCCCGGTTGGTAATCCGGCCGTTTTCGACCACGAGGATTTCGTCGGCCATCGCCACGGCGGAAAACCGGTGGGCGATAATGATATTGGTTTTACCCTGACGTGCTTCTTTCAGATTTCTGATGATATTGGCTTCGGTCAGGGCATCGACTGCGCTTAACGAATCGTCCAAAATCAGGATTTCCGGGTTTCGGACCAAAGCTCTTGCTATCGATAACCGCTGGCGCTGACCCCCGCTTAAAGATCCGCCGAATTCGGCTACCATGGTTTCGAGTCCGAACGGAAGTTCTTTCAAATCTTTGTTAAAATCGGCCAGAGCTACCGCCCGGTTGATATCGCGCACGGTGGCCCGCGGATTGCCGATTAAGATGTTGTCGTCGACGCTTCTTCTGAACAAGATATGGTCCTGCGGAACATATCCGATCAAATCATGGATATCGTCGATGTTGAATTCCTTGATATCGACACTGTCGATCAGGATTTCGCCCCCCAAGACGTTGTATTCGCGCAACAGCTGTCTGATCATCGTGGATTTTCCCGATCCGGTCGGTCCCACGATGCCGATTGTTTTGCCTTTTTCGATGGTAAACGAAACGTCCATCAAAACTTCCTGATTGTCTTTCGGATATTTGAAGACCACGTTTTTGAATTCGATTTTGTTGAAACCGAGAATCGGTTTGGGGTTTTCGGTATTGGCAATCTTCGGCACGATGTTTAAAACTTCGTGGTACCGCTGATCGGAAATCATGATGTTGTTGACCTGATTCAAAACGTTGCTTAAAGCGACAAGGGGACCGTAAAGCATGCCGACATACATGAGAAACGTTACCAAGTCTCCCGCCGAAATGTTGGATGTGATGACCATATAGCTGCCTAAAGAAATGGCAATGAAATACGAAACCGTGTAAACCAGTTCGAACAAGGGACTGTAAATCGATTCGAACTTGATGATTTTCCACCACGAATCGATATCGCGGTCAATCGCTTTTTTGGTTTTGATAAAATCCTGTTCCTCGTTGGCATAAGCCCTAACGGTTTTTACCCCTTCGACCGACTCCAAGACGTTTTCGGTCATATCGGCGTAAATTTCCCGGTGAATCTTATAATAGGCCCGTTTCTTCTGTCGTTTTTTGTTCAGCCAAAAGATGGCAAAAGGCATCGCGATGACGCTTGCCAAAGTCAAAAGCGGATTGATAATAACCATCATGAAGATGGCCGAAAGCACGACCCCGGTATTGAAAAAAACCGTTTGCAAAAAGTTGGTGGCAAGCACCGTAAGATTTTGCAAATCGTCGGTCGCGCGGGAAATCAAATCCCCTTTGGTATAGGATTCATAGGTTTCGGAATCGAGTTCGAACAAATGCTGGATATATTTTTCTCTCAGTTCGTACGACAGCTGATGACCGAGTTTATTGATTTCGTAGTGATAAACCCAGTTGATCAGATATCGTCCGATTGCAACCCCGAGCAACCCGACCACCAAAAGAATCAGATGGTTTGACGTCAAAACCCCCGTCGAGATTTCGTCGATGGCGATTCCCAGGAGTTTTGCGGGGAGAACAGGTGTTATCGATAGGAGCAAAAGAAAGAACGCTACAAGAATGTAGCGCTTATAGGTTTTTTTGAAGAACCATCCCAAATGCAAAAATGCTTCTTTCATAAAATTTAAACCTCGTTTNNTTTTTTCTCTCTCAATCACTTTCACAAAAATAAAACCTTCTTCTAATTTGGGCGGAATCAGTTTGTCCGCGTAATTATATACAACCTCGGGCGGCAGGTATCTTGCGTCTTTGTTTTCGTTGCGCTTGATTACCCTTCGCAAACATTCATAGCGATCGGTTTGTATGAAATAACAGCCGACCTGAAAATCGACATTGTGTTTTTTGACTTCGTCGACTAATCTTTTTCTGACCTTGGGTGTTATATTTGTTGCGTCAAAGATGACATCTTGATTATTTTTCAATGCTTCGGCGCAGAGGCGGTAAGCTTCCGGCCAAATATCATTTTCAATCCAATCGGGGTGAGCATTTCGAATATCATCGGTCGCAATCAGTTGACATCCGAGCTCCACGGAAAGTTTTTTTGCATAAGTTGATTTCCCCGAACCAGGTATCCCCACCATTACATGAAGTATATTCATACGATATCCTTTCTTTTCTAAATCTTATTTCAATTATAACAAATTCCGACTTTGAGTTGAGTAATATTGCATTTTATGTTTTGTTTTATTTTTTGTCTTCTATCGGTATGTCGTTAAGATTGACATGGCAATATCCCTGAGGATTTTTGTCCAAATAATCTTGGTGATATTCTTCTGCCAAATAGTATCCGTTTTCTTTTTGAATTTCTACCAATATGGGCCGATTGTAATTGTTTTTGGTTTTAGCGATAAATTCTTGGATGATTTTTAAATCTTCTTCGTCTTTGTAATAGATGCCGGTGCGGTACTGCAAGCCGATATCCATTCCCTGCCGGTTTAAAGAGGTTGGGTCGATGATGCGAAAGAAATGCGTCAATAGTTTTTCCAAAGGCATAACCGTTTCGTCATAATATATTTCGCACGCTTCCGCATGCGTAGCCCGATGCTTCTTTAAATCCTCGTAAGTGGGGTTTTCGGTATTGCCGTTGACATAACCCACACTGGTTTTCAAGACCCCTTTCAAACGTTTGAAATAAGCTTCGACGCCCCAAAAACATCCTCCCGCAAGCACAATTCTTTTCATTTCCTTACCTCTAAATCTTTATCCTATTGTAAAAGTCCCGTCTTAGATACCCCCACCCACAAGTCACACAAGCTTAAGGCTGCTTCGATCAAGACCTGACCTGGTTCACCGTCTGACCTTGGATGAAGGTATCTAAAACGAGACTATTAATAGTATATCACATTTGTTGCCGTTTGTCACTCAAAATGCCTATTTCGAAACGGCTACTTTGACATACGCAGTTTTTGGAAAAAACTTTTCAGCAAGACGCTCGACTCTTCTTCCAAAACTCCACCGGTGACCTCGATTTTATGATTCCAAGCATCGTTGTCCAAAACTCTTGCCACGCTTTCGACGGCCCCGAATTTTGGTTCTTTTGCCGCATAGACCAATCTTTTGATTCTTGACTGCAAGATGGCCCCCGCGCACATCAGGCACGGTTCGAGCGTGACATAAATGGTACAATCTTCGAGAATCCAAGCATTCAGTTTTTTGTTTGCCTTTTGAATGGCTCCGATTTCCGCATGACCCAGGACATCTTTTTTTTGATCGCGTTTGTTGTAAGATCTGGCGATGATTTCATTGTCTTTGACGATAACGCATCCGACGGGAACTTCGCCCCGGGAAATAGCTTTCTTGGCTTCTTTCAGGGCTTGTTTCATGAAATACCGATCGTCTTTAACCATTGCTTTCTTCTTTTTTCTCCCGTTTCAAAACGACATGGCAATGGCGGCATCTTGCTTCGTATTTTTCCTGGGCGCTCACCAGGATAATCGGATCGTCTTCGTAAGCCGGCTGATTGTTGATGATTCTTTGCGTCCGGGTTGCGGGTTCGCCGCACACCTGGCAAATCGCCTGCAGTTTGGTGACGTATTCGGCACGGGCCAAAAGTTCGGGCATAATGCCGAACGGTTCGCCTTTGAAGTTCAGATCAAGACCCGCGATTATAACTCTTACCCCGTGATTGGCTAGGTTTTCCGCAACCTCCACAAGGCCTTTGTCGAAAAACTGCGCTTCGTCGATTGCCACCGCATACGGATAGCCTTTCAGATTGGCCATAATTTCTGAGGAGTCGTTGACCGGAATCGATTTGATGCGACGCTGACTGTGGGACACGATATCGCTTTTCCCGTACCGATCGTCAATCACCGGTTTAAAGATTACGACTTCCCGTTTGGCAAGCTGAATTCTGGTAATTCTTCTGATCAATTCTTCGGTCTTCCCCGCAAACATGCTTCCGCAGATTACTTCGATCCAGCCGTCGCTGCATTTCAAATCCATAAAAATAGCCTCCTCAGTTTTTTCTTCTCTAAAAAATAAAAATTTCCTAAAAAAGGATTTTCTTATTCCCAAGTGATATTATATCTCAAGTAATAAGATAAAACAAGCAACATATAAAACTATTTTTTTCCATATTTTGCCATTTTTTATCTTATCAAAGGACTATTTCACCCTGAAAAAGCAAAAACTTACCCCCTAGAAGGAAAGAGGTAAGTTTTCGAGATAGGTGTTATATTAATTTCAAGAACCGAGGTCTTAAAATTAATATCGTTTTTTGCGCAGCCCGATTAGGACAACTCCCACCGCTGCGATTAAGATATATAAATACGCTCCGCCAAACCGACAGTTTAAACCTGCAGCTTTTTTCGGAATAGCATCAATTGCCGCTTTGGCGTTTGCCACGATTTCGTCGATTGCCTCTTGGGTTGTTGCGGAATCGATTTCGGCTTTGGCTTTTTCGATTATTTCCAAAACCGCCTGTCGGTTTTCTTCGGTGTACTTATTCGGTTTGACATAGGTGTCGAGTGCGGATTTTGCGGCGCTGCGCATCGCTTCGTAGTCGATCGGACTCAAAGCATCAATCCAACTTTTAAAGGTCGCGACGATTTCTTCGACTTCGGCCTTGGTTTCGGCCTGTTCGATGTTGTTGAGCGAGCGTTCGATCAAAATCTCGATATAACGTTGGTCGACTTCGGAATAAACCGACAAGTCTTCGACATAAGTCGCGACAAAAGTTTTCGCTTCGTCCCAAACCGTCGGAACCAAGTCGAGCAGCTCTTTGGAATCCGCAACAATCGCGTTCACTTCATCAATCGAACCCGCTTGGTCGATTGCTTCGTATGCTTCGGCCAAATAGGCATCGATGTCCGCTTTTTGAATATCGCTATATAAACCAAGATTTAAATACTTGGACAATGTCTCTTTGGCAAGTACTTTATGTTCGTTCAACAAAGCAGTTTCTTCTTCGATGGTAGGAATATCTTCAAGCAATGCCAAGGCACTTTCGATCAATGCCTGAACCTGGGTAATCGACTGGGCGCTTTGGATTTGCGCAGCGGCATTGTCGATGATTCCCCTGATTCTTTGCTGGTTGGCGTCGCTGTAAAGGGACAGACTGTCTTCGTAGCGGTTCAATTCGGAAAGTGCGTTTTGTTTGGCATCGTTCAATGCTTGTTCCTGCAGTTCCCGGATTTTTCTTTCCCCGTTTTCCAGTTTGGCCAAATTCGCAACCAACGCTTTCGCTTCGCTGCTTAAGGCTTCGTAGGCATCACGCGCCAAAGCAAAAGGCAAAACGTCCGTTTCGGTTGTGATGTCTTCCGGATTCGGCAAAGCATCAATCATCGCCATGACCTGTTCTGCCTGGGTTAAAGGATCCGTTCTTAAAGCGGTATAATCGGTAAATTCGATTTTCGTGCCTACCTCCACCTTATCGATCGGAACAAAAACCGGATTTGTCAGTTGGCTGTCCAAATAACGGACGGCAAGAAGCAATTCGTTCGGTTTTAAAGTAATCATGGCATTCGGATCGCGGTCGAGACTCGAAACTCTGACCGAGCCGTTTGCGTCGATAATCAGATAGCCGTATCCGGCGATATCGGTGATGATTGCGGTGTCGCCTGCGCGGATTACAATATCCGATTCCGTCACGTTATGATAAAGCGTTGCGCAGGAAACCCAGTAAGTTCCCGGGACATCGCTTGAAGTAAGCGGAAGATAATTGTTTTGGGCGATGAAGAAAACATAATTGTTCAGGCGTAAAACCTTGCCCGACCAGCCGATGTGGCTTGCTTCGTTGTAAGGTCCTTCTTCGTCTTTGGTCATTGAGGAAGGGGAATTTCGGTAAAAGAGCGGCGTTTCGCCGACTTTCGTAATTCCGAAATTGACCACGACTTCTTCTTCGTAAACCAAATTGTCTTTGGCAAACGAAGCAACCAATGTTACCGGATAAGCCGACAGAATTTCTTTCAGACGGGTTCCGCTTACAAGATCGTGAACGGCTTCGTTCGGATTTTTGAACCGCCAAGCGACGGTACCGTCAAAAGCGGTATTGGTCGGAAAGACGTAATCGGTAACCACATGCCGGCTTGTTCTTTGGATAACTTCCTGCAAGGCCGAACGCATTTCCTTTAGAGCCAAGATTTGGCTTTCCGCTTTGACCAATTTTTCGTAATTGGCGATTTGGGCTTTTTCGGCAGGCGTCAATGCTTCGTAGAAACCTCTGATGGCTAGAACCTTTCCTTCGTCGGCCAAGGAAACCGGGTCTTTCAAAGAATCGATTCCTTTAATTACGCCTTCCACGCTGCCCGTCAAAACTTCGCCCGCAAGCACAGCTTCGGATACGACGTTGGCCATATTGACGCTTGATACGTAGTAATCCGTATTGGCATTAAGCGGAACTTCCAAATTATTGGTTTGGATATATTTATATAAATGGTCGATATTGTTTTTGTCGAGGGTTTGTCCCTTCGGCACCGCATATACCACATAGCCGCGGACATTTTCCATTTGGTCCCAAGATAAGACCATCGTCGATGTTTTCTTGGTTACGGAAAGGTTATTTACCTTAAGGGAATCTACTTTGTCCGCGTAACTTCTTACGACCGAACCCGGTACTTTTTTGGCATAGTAATCGTTCTTGAGCAGAGGAAGACCTCTTTTAAGCTGTTCCGCCGCATTCATGACATCCTTGAAATAACTGAATTTGTAGAAACAGTTTCCGTCGATTCGGTCATACATTTCTAGATTAAGGAAACGGTTCTTGATTTCGTCGGGATTGGTCCAACCGGACCCAGGTGCCATATATATTCCGTGTGCCATATACAGATTGACGTTGTAGCCTTCCGCCGCACTGCTCCAGAAACGGGTAAGTTGGGCAAAACCCGCGGTTATGTGTTCCAGACCCCAATAGGTTTGCGGCATGAGATAATCGACCCATTCGTTTTGGATCCAGGCCACGCTGTCGCAGTAAAGCGAAGAGAAATGTTCCTGACCGGCGGTTCCGGATAAACTGTTTTTGTAAATACCGGTCGGGCTGATGCCGAGCTGAACAATTTTTCCCGTTTTTTCGAAATGTTCGTCCAATAGTTTGTCGATGCCGGCCATCAACAGATTTACCTGTTCCCGCCGCCAATCGGCTTTGTTTAATTTGTGCGGATTGTAGTTCGGTTTGTTGTAGGTCACGTTGTCTTCGGAATCGTTGATGCTGTTGTAGAAATAGTCGTCGAAATGGATTGCGTCGACATCGTATTTATCGATGATTTCTTGAATTGTTTCATAGATATGTTCGCGAACCCGCGGTTCTCCCGGATTTAAGATAATGCCGTTATCTCCCATACGTAACAATAGACTTGCGTCTCCGGCCGGGTTGTTCGCAAATTCCGGATAAGTGTTTCGGTAGTTCAAAGCAAAACTTTCCAATGTACCGTCATAGCCGCTCGACACAACCCGGTAAGGGTTCAGCCAGGCATGGAATTCGATGCCGCGCTTGTGGCTTTCTTCGATCAGATAAGTAAGCGGATCGAAAACCTCGAAATTGACGTTTTTCCAGTAACTTCTGCGGGGATTCAAATCCGAATCGTACATTGCGTCGTTATGGATGCGGATATGGAAAACCATGGCGTTAAGGCCGTATTCTTCCATCAGATCAAGCACGCTTTTGACTTCGGCTTTGAATTGGGATTCGCTGGAATAGGAAGCGATGTCGCCTACGTAATTGGAAATCCAAACACCTCTTAGATCCTGAGTCGGATAAGTGTATTCGGTAAGCCGCAGGACGGTTTCGCTGCTGTTTCGGTATTTCAAATCGGTTCCGTCCGATTTTTTGATCGGGGTAGTGCCGCTTGCGGCCTCAACCCCCGAATTAATCATCAAAAAAGAACCGATGATTAACAGGACAAAAAGCAAAAATCTCTTTAAGTGCATTTTTCACCTCGATGATATGAATTATCCCTATCCCCAAATAAGGCAGATTTATTATACCAAATTTTTGCTTTTTTAGCAAGACATATAACTGCCGGGTTTTTTAATAAACTCTTTTGGAAAGCAAAGCTTTTTTTAGGTGACCCTTTCCTTTCTTTATTTCATAATCGGACTTTTTCTTCATATACTTTACTAAGGGGAGAGTCTATGAAAAAAATTAAGAAAATATTTGATATCCGAAACATCCTTTGCTTTTTGCTTTTCTTGCTTGTCTATTTTTTGCCCTTGGTTTTTCTGAAAATTGACAAAAGCTTTTACGAATCCTTGAAAACCATTCCGATTCCGTTTTGGGTGTACAAAGCCGGCTTTTTCGCAATCGGCATCCTTACCTCATTGATAATCTGTCTATTTAAGCCGCATCTCAAAGAAAAAGAAAACAGCCTGATCCGTTACGGCATCCGGCGCTTCATCCTTTATCTGGCTTTGAATTACGTGTTTTCGGTGACACTGCTCGTTACTTTCTTTCGGGCCAACAATCTGTTTCTCACATATGTACTTGCTTTGTCGGGACTGATTACTTCGCTCTTTGTGCTGATGGAAGCGGTTCTGATCAAAAAGCCCAAAGCCTGGTGGACCGTTTTGCTTCTGTTATGGCATTTGCTTCTGACGGTATCTTCGATTTATATCTTTCTTTACAATTAATTTTAAAAAACCCTATTCCTTTTTCCTCCGGTTTTTGGTATAATATATCAAAAGGAGGAATTTTTAAATGCGCCACAAGAAAATCCTGCTCTTCTTGATCCTTGCGCTTTTGATAGCCTTATCCGGCTGTACCGATATCCTGACTCTGCAAAAAGAAAACCGCGAACTGAAAGCCTGGGTTGAAGCCCTGCAGGCGGAAACCGATAATCTTTACCAATTGTTCGAAGATATTTCTTTGGAAGTCGTCCCCGCCAACGTCATGATTTATACCTATTGTTACAAAACGGCTTTCGGAATCATCTATGACGAAGTCGGCGGCCAGGGTAGCGGCGTCATCATATCGAGCGACAGCGAGAATTATTACGTTCTGACCAACAATCATGTCATTTCCTCAAAACCCGGCTATCCGCGGGTCGAACACGAAATCTACGATTACAAGATGAACAAAACGAGGGGCTACGTTGTTTTTTCTGATCCGAATTACGATTTGGCGGTTGTACGATTCAGAAAGTCGATTGAGTTGGCCATTCTTCCGCTTGCAAACAAGAATCCGGTCAAAGGCGATCGGGTTGTCGCCATCGGCCAGCCAGAAGGCCAGCTGAACGTCATCACTTTCGGCAAGGTCATCAATTACATCCTGCCCAACTGTTCCGATTGCAATCCGTCGGAAAGCAGCGTCAATTTCCCTTGCATTTTGCACGATTCCTTCACCAACCACGGCAACAGCGGCGGAATGCTGATTAACCATCAAAAAGAAATCGTCGGCATCAATACCTTCGGTTCGACCGATACATCTTACGGTCTCGCCGTTCCGGTCGAAAAGATTCAGGCGTTTCTAGCCGAACATGATTTTTTGTTTAACAATGAAAGGATTGATTGATTTGAGCACCATTACCAAAATTTTTCTGGCTTTTTCCTTTATCTGTCTGGCAGCCGGATGCATCTTCATGTACACCGGCTGCGATTCGCTTATGCAGGACCAAAGTTTAAAAGAAACTTTGATCGGCGGATTTTTGTTTTTGGCAGGAACAATCGGGATAAGCGCCATATATATTTTCCACCAACAAAAACCGAAACAATAATTTTTTTACAGGTTATCGACCAGTAAAAAACTCTCCTTCCGGGAGAGTTTTTTGTTTTATTCAATTAGCAAATTCGGCTGATCGAGAGAATAATCCATCTCCATAAAGGAGCGGATTGCTTCGATCATATATATAACGTCTTGGGTGCCGGCGCTTTCCAGCGCGGAATGCATCGCAAGCTGAGCCAAACCGATATCGACGGAGGTAATGCTTACCTGGCTCGAACTGATGGCTCCGAGCGTTCCTCCGCCTCTTTCGTCCGAACGGTTGGCAAAAGCCTGATAAGGTACCCTGGCTTTGTCGCAGGCTGCCTGGAACAAAGCGACGGAAAAGGCATCGGAAGTGTAACTTTGGCGGGCGCTGTGTTTGATTACGATTCCTTCGTTCAGTTTGGCATAATTCAAGAAATCAAACTTTTCCGGGCGGTTCGGATGGATGGCATGGGCATTGTCGGCCGAAACGATTACGGAATTGGCCAAGGCGATTTTTTGGGCTTCCCAGGATTTGCCGAACGCAAAACCGATTCGTTCCAAAACATCTTTTAGGAAAGTCGAACCGGCACCCTGTTTGGTCGCGCTGCCGATTTCTTCGTTGTTGAAGCAGGCATAGACCAAAATGTCGGTATCGTTTTTGGCCTGAAGAAAGCCTTCCAAAGTCGCAAAAGCACATTCCAGATTGTCGATTCGGGGACTTACGAAAATATCTTCCGAAGCCAATACTTTTCCTTTTTCGCCGTTATACAAAAACAAATCGTGGCTTACGAGATCGTCTTTTTTTAGTAGCTCGTTTAATGTGATTTTTTCCGAACCGTTTTTAACCCCCAATACCGCCTGCATATCCACCTGGGCATTGAGTTCGATGCCTTTGTTTACCTCACGGTTGAAATGAATCGGCAGGTTGGGTATCAGACAGACATCCGGAATATTAACAAATTCGCTTATCAACCCTTCCTTGGTCTTTCGGAAGACTCTCCCAGCTAGTCCCAAAGGACGGTCCGTCCAAGTCGAAAAAATCGGACCTCCGTACACTTCGGTATTGAGCTTCCGGTAATTTGCGTTTTCGGCTATCCCGTTGGGCTTCAGTTTGAACCCCGGCGTGTCGGAGTGACTGGCAACGATCCGATACCCCCTAAAATCCGATTTAAGGCCGATTTTAAAGCAAATTACGGAAGATTGGTCGCGAACCACATAATAACTACCCCCCGATTTTAAATCCCAAGGCTTATTTTCGGCCAATTTGGTAAAACCTTCTTTTTCAAGACGGTTTGCGATTGCTTCGGTCGCATGGTAAGGGGTCGGGCTCTGATGGATAAATTCGATCAAATTTTGGACTTTTTCCATTTTTTCCTCCTAGAAGGCAAAATTGCCGTTTTTGAAGATTGTAACCTTTTCCCCGTTTGCTTTTTCCCCGACGATTTCCATGTCGTGGGAACCGAACATAAAGTCGACGTGCACAAGCGACTGATTGGCGCCCCGTTTTTCCAATTCTTCTTTGGTCATTGCGGTTCCGCCTTTTAGGTTCATGGAATATGACGCTCCGAGCGCCAAGTGGCAGGAGGCGTTTTCGTCGAACAAAGTATTGTAGAAAAGAATTCCGGTGCTGGAAATCGGCGAATCGTGTTCCACAAGCGCAACTTCACCGAGATATCTGCTTCCTTCGTCGGTATCGAGCAGATTGGCGAGCGCTTCTTTTTCTTTCTTGGCATCGAATTCGACGACTTTTCCGTCTTTAAACACCAGGTAAAAATCTTCAATCAGTTTTCCCTGATAATTGAGGGGTTTGGTGCTAACCACTTTTCCGTTGACTCCGTATTTGTAAGCTATTGTGAATGCTTCTTCGGTCGGAATATTGGGGGCAAATTCGATTCCCTTTTCGGAATGTTCGCCGCCTCCGGCCCAAATATGGTCTTCGGCCAGCTGAATTGAAAGGTCGGTTCCCAAACCGTTTTTGAAATGCAGGGTTTTGAAACGGTGTCCGTTCAGAATGGCATTGTTTCGGGCCATTTTGGCCATATGGTTATTCCATTCTTCAATCGGATCGTTTGTTTCCAGCACCCGGGAAGCCGTCAGAATCGCATCCCACAATTTTTCAACTGCGGCACCTGCTTCCATGTCGGGATAGACTTTTTTCGCCCAATCCTCGTTCGGGGCAGAAATCACGAGCCATTGCGCTTTGTTGGCCATCATGTGTTCGGAATAGAACTTGGTGGCTTTCGAAGCGGCCAAGGAAGCCTTTTGCAACCGTTGCCCCGGAACGTCTTTCAAAACGCCGGGATTTGGCGAAGAGACGCTGATGACGCAACCGCCCTTGTCTACCACATACTTCAATTGGTCAATCACCCAACTTTTGACGTTTTCGAGTTCCGCTTCGTCGACATGAAGATACCATTCTTTGTTGACGATGGCATCGCTCCAGCGAACCATAACGTCCGATGCACCGGCTTCGTAAGCGGCTTTGACCAACAGGCGAACAAACTCCTTGGCATCGACCGGCGCATTAATCATCAACAGTTGTCCTTTTTGCACATTGACCCCCACTTTTACGGCTAATTGGGCAAACTTTTCTAATCTCGTTTTCATTTCCATTTCGTTACCTGCTTTCTTTTACTGATATTTTGTAAATAGTATACCACAAGAAACCGAAAATAAAAAAAAGAAAGCAAACAATTGCTTCCCAACCGTTTGCTTTTTTTGTTTGCATGATGTTATTTGGTTTCTTTTTTTGCTAAACTTGCGCGTTTCATGAATCGATCAATTCGTCCGGCTGCCTGAACAAATTTTTGTTCGCCGGTAAAGAACGG
>DCTZ01000003.1:24013-24772 GCA_002329485.1 Caryophanales bacterium UBA1427
TTCTCTCCTTCCGCCATAATTCTCTGTAGAACTATAGTAAGCATAATACTTAGAGATTATACCAAAGAAAATTGATTTTGTCAAATAAAACGAAAAGGGGAAAAAAGAGCCGGTTGCCAGGCAACCAGCCCTTTTTCTTTATCCCTATTTGATTAGATGGATAGATTGTTGATTTCTACGCAGATATCCCAACCGATGGTTGTGTATGTTCCGGTAGAGTCGGTCTTGTCATCGGCAGCCAAATCGTAAGCGCCAGGATTTGTACCGGCATCGATTTGAGCGATAACAGCTTCGAGGGCTCTGATTTCGCGTTCCCAAGTAGTTGTTTGGGCGCGTTCCAATACTTGGTCAACATCGAGGAGATCGAGTTGTGGAGCGAGTGGTGGTTCAAAGTCATCTAACATATCGTTGACTCTTGCGATGTACTTGTTGGCTTCATCGGCAATCAACGGACGAAGCAGAGCAGATGTTGCCATTTGGTCAATCATTTCACCGTCTTGCGTATCGCTTTCGAGATCGTATTTACCGACGAGGGCAAGTTCGCCTTCCCAATCGTATTTCGACCAGGATTTCATATTGGTCAGATATTGATTGTCGAAGATACCACCGTCAGGATTGCTTGCGCTCTTGTAGTAATCGGTTCTCTTGATGAAGGAATCGATGACTTCGTCAAAGACGGTTCCGCCGAGCATTGTGGTTCCTTTCATCAAGTTGAGCATTGCGCCGGTGTTGGCTGCTTTGGTCTTGATGGCAGATGTG
>DCTZ01000016.1 GCA_002329485.1 Caryophanales bacterium UBA1427
GGGCTGACCAAATCATTGATGCAGACATAAGGGAAATCAATATTCCGGGTATTATTACAAGCGAAATTGAATTGCCTTCAAAAGGAAAATACGGTTCAATTATTTCTTGGATATCTTCTAACCCTGATGTAATAGACAGTTATGGGAATGTCACTCAAGGAAATGAGGACATTTCCGTAACCCTAACGGGTATTTTCGAATGCCAAGGATTAGAAGTTTTGGTTGATTATGTTGTTTTAGTTAAAGCAGCAGAAGAATTTGATTATTATGCTGCTATTGATGACAACCTGGTGGGAGAAGCATTGCTGATGGCTTTACGAGAGTTGATTACGGAAACTCATACCCATAAAACAACCTACGAAGAGTTAAAAACGTATTTGCAGGATACCGATGAAGACATCGATAATCGGGACAATATTATCCTGTTTTACAGCGGTCTTTCGATTGAGTCAACTTGGGGAGAAAATTGGAACCGGGAACACGTTTGGCCAAAAAACCGCGGTTGGTTTAAAGAAAGCGGAGCCGGAAGCGATTTGCATCACCTTCGTCCTGCCGATCCAAGCGTTAACAGTTCAAAAAGCAACAAACTCTTTGGTGAAGTTGAGAAAGAAAGAGAAGTAATGCTGAGTGAGTTAAATGGCGGAGGAGGAAGCGGATGCTATTCCGATGCGACGTATTTTGAACCTCGCGATGAGGTTAAAGGCGATGTGGCAAGGATTATTTTCTACCTGTTCACCCGTTATCCGGAAAGCGATGATTACGACTTTACGGATGTTGCCGAAAGTTTGGAATTATTGTTGGAATGGCATAACAATGACCCGGTTGACGAATTTGAACGTCTGCGCAACGATAAAATTGCCGAATACCAGGGAAACCGTAATCCTTATATCGATAATCCTCAATACGCATTATTGATTTGGGCATAAAAAATGCATTTTATTGATTCAAAAATGATTATAAGCAATTTGAAATGTTTATAAAACAGTTTCGGTTTGTGGTCATTTTGAATTCGAAATCATATAGACATTATCAAAAAGGCTACTTTGGGTGTGATTATACCTCAAGGTAGCCCCTTTTTATTGTTTGATATTTTTTATTTTGACTTGGAATTTAGGGTTTATTGTGATAAAATGAAACCGTGAGTAGAAAAACGAAAACAAATAATTTAAAAGAAAAGAGGTCATTAATATGCCTAAAATAATGGGGATTGAACACATCCTTTATTTGATTTTTTGGATAACAATGGGAGTTTCGACAATTTATTTCATCAAAAGGAAAGTTAAGGATGAAAGAACCTTGACGTTAATAACTAAAGGAGTCGGGGTTTTGTTACTTTTGGCCATCACATGGAACCGGGTTTCGATTGCAGTAGTGGGAAAAAACGCTTTGAAACTGTTGCCGGATAGTTTTTGCGGCACGTGCAGTCTGGTTTTTGCTTTGGCAGTTATCCTGGGCAAAAAAGACAATATTGTTTTGCACGGTGTTGCTTATATGGGCGTGGTAGGAGGACTAATTACGATTTTTTATCCGGATTTCATCGGTCAAGCCCCCTCCATTTTCCATTCCCGTACCATCTCGGGTTTAATCCATCATACCCTTATGGTCTATTTGTTTTTCCTGATGCTTTTAACAAAATACTTAAGGCCGACTTACAAAAAGTGGTATGCGGTGGTGCTAACCGGATCCTGCTTCATAACCTACGGTTTGTTCTTAATCAAAGCACTGGGTTTACCGGATGCCATGCAGATTGAAAACCCTATTCTTTCGGGCACCAAACTTTACTGGTATGCGCTTTGCGGAATATTTTTGCTTGTTTACGGGGTATTTATTGCCTTGTGGGAATTGATAAAAGCACAGATAGAACGAAAAAAAGCTTAATTAAAACCGGTAAACCGTTGAAAAAATCAGGCTAAATTTTATAGGAGTAGAAAATGGTTTATAATTGGATTGATGCCAAAGCTTACAAAATGGATTGTTTTTTGTTTTTTGACCGCTGGATTCTCGACTTTATTTTTCAAAATATTGAGGATTCGGATTACGTTGGAGATATGGCGAAAGCCTTATACAACTATCCCTATGTGAAAGAATTTATCCGAAAAAAAGCCCCGGAAGTATCGGGCTTTATGGATGCGATTGACAGAGTGGATTGCACCAAGTATTCCCTGGCGGAACTGCGCGAAGCGGAGACCAAAATCCTGCAAATGCATGAAACCTTTGTCGTCTATGCTTTTCCAGAAGTAATGAATCGGGTCAACTATATCCGCAACTGGTCCCCGGAATATCTTTACCGTTTGGTCGATCTGACTGAAAAAACCGTTTTGGATGTCGGAGCTGGAACCGGACGGTTGACGTTTGCGGCGGCAAAAATGGCTAAGAAAGTTTATGCCAGCGAACCGTGCGATTGTTTGCGGGAGTACATGCGCGATTACATCAAACAAGAAAAAATCACCAATGTCAAAGTCTTGGACGGTTTTGTGGAAAATCTGCCTTTCGAAGACAATACTTTCGATGTCGTTATCGGCGGTCATGTGGTCGGCGATGATTACGATAAGGAAATTGCCGAAATTACCCGGGTATTAAAAGACGGCGGAATAATCGTTCTTTGTAACGGCGACGATGAGTTTAAGCGAAAAGGACCGGACCAAGAATTGGTTAAGCGCGGTTTCGAATGGTTTGTTCACGAAAGCATCGAAGGCGGAATCATTTACGATTACCGAATACGGGTCAAAAAATAAAACCCAAGAAGTATAGGGGGAAAGAAAAATGTGCGATACTTTTTACAGAAGAACTTTAAACAAAACAATTTTTGCCAAAAACAGTGATCGCAGCGCCAATGAACCGAATCTTTGTCTCTTCTACCCGCCTCTTGAAGGCGATGAGAACCGCCAATGTACTTACATCGGTGTCGGTAATGTTGGTCCCATCCGTTCTGTTTTGCTGGTTCAGCCGAGTTGGATGTGGGGCGGCGAAATGGGAATCAACGACCGGGGAGTCGTAATTGGCAACGAAGCGGTTTTTACCAAATCGAAAGGGAAAAAAGAAAACAAACTGATTGGGATGGATTTGCTTCGACTGGCTTTGGAACAATCTTCAAGTGCTCAAGAAGCAGTCGATGTTATCATAAAGTATCTTCAGGAATTTGGCCAAGGGGGAAACTGCGGTTTCGACAAGCATTTTTATTACGACAATTCGTATTTGATTGCGGATGGGAAAGAAGCTTTTATTTTGGAAACGGCCGGTAAAAATTGGGCCCTAAAAAAGGTACATGATTTCGGCGCCATCAGCAACCGTCTCTTTCTGAATCGGGACTACGACCAAGCTTCGAAACCCGGAATCGACTTTGCCAAAACGCATACCGAACCAGTTTTTTCTTACTTTTCCCAAGCCAAGGTTCGTCGAAGCTGCGTCATCAAGGAAATCGACCGAGAAGAATTCGGAGTCGAAAGCGCCATCGAAACCTTGTCGATGCATCATCCGGACGATGAAAAGAACTTATACAAAAAAGGAAGCGTCCGAAGCGTTTGCATGCATCAAAGTTTGCTGGGGGACCATACTACCGGCAGTATGATTGTCGATTTCCAGGTACCGTACCCAACCATTTGGTTAACCGGTTCAGGCAGTCCGTGCCTATCGCTATTTAAGCCATGCTTTTTCGGTATCGTCCAACCGCCGATTTTTGCGGACAAAGAAGCGGCTCTATCCTATTGGCTGGAACACGAATACCTAAATCGCGCTGTTTTTGCAAACCTTATCGACAAGACCGAATACCTTCGAAAAAGAGACCTCTTGCAAAAAGAATTTATCGAAGAAGAAGCAAAACTGAGAGCCCAAAACCCGAGTCTTAAAGACCTTGAAGAATTCGCGAAAAGCTGTTTCGAAAAAGAACAAAAGTGGCTTCGGGAATACCAAACCGAAATTCAAGCAGTCAAAAACCAAACCGTAAAAATGCCGAAAATTTGGGCAAAGAAAACCAAAGTTTTGGGTCGGAAGGTATTTGAAACGGATTACGATAAAAGAAATAATCGCTAATAAAAAGGGAGAAACCGATGGGCTTCTCCTTTTTGGTTGGATAGATTTAAATTTGGTTATTTGATGATTTTAGCCAATTGTTTGGCGACTTCGTAGAAACCGAGATCGGTTAAATGCGTTCCGTCAACCGAACCTTCGCAGTCCATTTTTTTGATCAGTTTTGTTCCGTCGATGAAGGTTATGCCGTATTTTTCCGCGGTTTTCTTCTGCAACTGGTAGAAACCTTTTCGGTAAGCGCGAAGTTTATCGTTGATGAAGACGATAGCTTCGTCAAAATGGCTGATTAAGAAAATTTTCAGGTTTTCTTTGTTTTCTAGGTGTTCCATGAAATAAGTAAACCTTTCCTGGAAATGTTCATAGGAAGGGGAATTTGCTTCCACTTCGAATAACAAATATTTTACCTTTCTTTCCCGGATGATTTGATTGATGATGGTAAGCATCGCTGGTTCGAGTTTGCAGCTGCCCGAAAAGCCGGAACTTTGCTACGAAGTATCAACCGACAATTCGGATCTTCCTTGGCTTTATGCAATAAGCGACAGTTACCGAATTTCCCATTTGGTTAATGTCAGAATAATCAATTATGCAAAAGTAATCCGAAGTTTACTCAAACAAAAAAACAATCTGCCGAAAGGTACGATTACTATTCGAATTCAGGAAGCGGTTAATTTAAAAGTAACTGTTGGCCTTGATATTTCGGTGGAGGAAATCCCCGATCAACCAAACTTTGATTTGGTATTGACCGAAAGGGAAGTCCATCAGATTCTGTTCGATAACCCGCTTTTTTGGGGCGATAAATATCCTTTACTTAAGGCTTATTGTCCTTTTTCGTTGCCGGTTACTCTTTCCAGTCTTGATAGTTTTTAATCTGTTTTCCATTAGGATTTTATTCCTCTTCATTAAGCGCAGTTTTTCTGCGCTTTTTTTCGCTTCTTGTTTCCTTTTTCAGTCGATTGTGCTAAAATGATGGCAAATAGAAAATCATTTTTTGTAAGAAAATACTTTATAGGAGGAAAAATGGACCGTTTGTTTGCTTATTTGTCAAAACCGAAGCCCTATGAACCAAGCACGCATCCTTTTTGGGATGACGAACATATTTCCAAAGGGATGTTGGAAGCCCATTTAAACCCGGATCGGGATGCGGCGACGCGGAAACATTCGTTTGTCAAACAATCCGTGGAATGGCTGTGCAAAATGTTTCCCAGTCAAAAATATCCCAAAGTTTTGGACTTGGGGTGCGGTCCGGGCATTTATGCGGATTTATTGAACCAAAAAGGTTATTCGGTAACCGGAATCGATATTTCCGAACGCTCAATCGCTTATGCGAAAGCCCAAAACCCAAATAACATATATTTTTGCATGAATTACCTGAATTGCGATTTTCCGGCCGAATTTGACCTGATTTTGCTCATTTACTGCGATTTTTCCGTTCTTAGAGAGGATGAAAGACAAAAACTATTGAGAATTGTCTTTAAAGCGCTAAAAAAAGGGGGCTATTTCGTTTTTGACGTCAATACCCTTAAATTTTACCAAAATCGGCCCGAAGAACAAAAAAACTGGTATTTAAACGAAGGAAGCGGCTTTTGGCGGGATAAAACCTACTTGGTGCTTGAATCTTTTTATATCTATGAACCGGATGTTTTCCTTAAGCAATATGTGGTGCTTGAGGAAGACTTATCGTTTAGGGTATACCGGATTTGGGATAAAGCCTATACCGAAAAATCGCTGATGGAAGAATTGAAAACCGTTAGTTATTCGGAATGTCGGATTTTCGAAGATGTTTGCGGAAAAAAGTTTAACGAGGATTCACGTACAATGTGTGTCGTTTTGAACAAATGATTTTTTCAAATCTTTTTAATTATTTGAATTTTTCAACCTGCTAAAAGAATCCGAATAATAAAAAAGCAAGCAAAAAACCTTATTTGCTCGCTTTTAAAATTCAATTATTTTTTTGATTGTTAAAGTGGGGTATAAATGATAAACTATTCGCATCAATTTAGCTTTGGAGTGAGAAAAGATGAATACAAAGTTAATGAAAACAGCCAAAAAGGAAGCCCGTAAGTTTTTCCACGGCGATATAATGGGCGCAAAATCCAATTTGCAACCGATTGCGAAACTATTTCCCACCTCACCGACTTGGCAACTGGAACAATGGAAAAATTGTTGGTGTGCCGCTTTTGTATATTATTGCGTAATCAAAGCGGGTTACGATTTACCGGTAAAATATCCGAGCGAAGCGGTATCGTGTAATTTTGCGGGGGTAAAAGCTTGGGAAGAGTGGGCCAAACTGTCGGAAAATCAATATTGGCTTAGTTCCAAAAGCCCAAGCTTTACGCTTGAACCAGGCGATATCGTCCTTTTTGACCATGTTTTTTTAAACCAGGAACACGACCATATCGGAATTGTCGTGGAAGTAAAACGAAACACAATCAAAACCGCCGAGGGCAACTTCAACAATGTTTCCGCGATTGTCGAACGTCCCATTGAGGAACATATCCGAGGAGTTGTAAGACTCCCGGAAATTGCAAAGGAAAAAGGATAATGAAGACCGAAAACAAACTAACCGAAATCAGAAAAAAACACCAAATGTCGCAATCCGTGCTTGCCCAGCTGTTAAATACGGACCAAGAAACCATCAAATTATGGGAAAAAGGGTTGTTGGTTCCCGACATCGAAATACTATGGAAATATGCAAATCTTTTTAAGGTTCCTTTGGAATCATTTGCCACCGAAGCTGCTCAAAAAAGTATTCAAAAAGACTTTGGTGCTTTTTCCTACTGGGAACTTTATTCGAGCGATTTACAGGCCGAATTCCGTCAATCTCTGGCCGAAGGATTGACGGTCGAACCGTATCAATCCCTGATCGAAGCGGTTTCCAACCTGCCGACGGGAGAATTCAAAGAAAGATTGGCGGACAATTTATTCCAAAAAGTCCTTAATGCCGAAATCAGCCCCGATTATCCCTATCGGGAACCGTCTGATTTAAAAACAATCAAAGAGTTGCGAAGAACCAAGGAGACAAGAAAGCAAGCGGTTAACTATGAAACATTAGCCGACAAAGTCCGGGGTGCTTGGTTTGGCCGTGCCGCCGGTTGCATGCTGGGGAAAGCCGTCGAGTGCATCAAAAGCGATGAACTCATTCCCTTTCTGAAGGAAACAGGCAATTACCCGCTGCATCGTTATATTTACGCAAGCGATCTGACGGAAGAAATAATCCGAAAGTACCGCTTTGATTTTTCCACCCGGGAATATGTGGATAGACTGGATTTCATGCCTTCCGATGATGACATGAATTATTTGGTGATGGCCCAGCAGGTCGTTGAAACCTGCGGTTTGGATTTTTCTTCTTTCGATATGGCAAAAGCGTGGTTAAAATACCAAACCAAGGATTGCTACTGCACGGCGGAAAAAGTTGCCTATTGCAACTTTATCAAAGGGTACTATCCGCCGAAGTCGGCTATCTACAAAAACCCTTACCGGGAATGGATCGGCGCCCAAATCCGCGGTGATTATTTCGGTTACATTAATCCGGGCGACCCGGAAAAAGCTGCCGAAATGGCTTATCGCGATGCCTGTTTGTCGCATGTGAAGAACGGGATTTACGGAGAAATGTTTGTGGCTGCCACTTTGGCAATTGCCGGAACAACCGATAGGATTGAAGATATCATTTTGGGGGCTTTGGCCGAGATTCCTGCCACCTCCCGGTACTATGAAGCGGTTATGAGCGTTTTTCAAGGCTATAAAGAAGGAAAAACCTTTGCTGATACCTTAAAGTCTATCCATAAACGGTTTGACGAAAAGACCGAATATGATTGGTGCCATGTGCTTCCGAATGCGATGATTGTCGTAGCTGCTTTATTATACGGAAAGGGCGATTTCGGAAAATCGATTTGTTTGGCCGTGGAATCGGCTTTTGACACCGATTGCAACGGGGCAACCGTTGGTTCTATTTTGGGTATGGCCCTGGGTTTTGAACGGATTCCGCCGTATTGGTATCAAACCTTCAACAATCGATTGCAAACCACCATCTTTGGGGTAGAAACGGTGGATTTCAGTTCTTGCATTGCCAAAACCCTAAGACATATTGATTGGAGAATCAAGTAGTAAAAATAATTTTCTAAAAAAATATAAGCGGTTATCATACATGGGTTCTTTTAGAACCAGGGGTTTTAACCGCTTTTTTTGATTTAAAAAAGTTTGGTAAACTTGTGCAAATCTAATCGGCTACTTGACAATTCAAGAATATAGTAATAGTGACGGAAAGGGGGTGTTGTTATCAGATTATTATTGTTATCGGCTATCTTGATTCTTGCAGCTTCGATAGGGCTTTCGATTGTGCTGATCTTCGGCTTAGGTACAACCATTGGAATTGTACTCGCCGTAATTTTCAGTATCATGTTTTTGGTAGGTTGGATTGGCGCAATTCTCGCCCTTGCCAGACGTTGTAGGACCGATTAGGTGATTAGCGGCCGTAATCTTGGAAGAGGCTTTCAAGGTTACGGCCTTTCCAATTTGCGACAAACTTTGCAAAATATTATAAAAATTCTTGTAATGCTTATCATAGTTTAGTAAAATTCTATAGTAATGGCTTTGGAAAAATTCAAAAGACATTGCATTACGGGATTATGACAACGGTTTTTCTGTCGCTTTTCCCGAAAATGTTTCTCAACAAAAAAAGAAAAGATATTTTGGGAAGGTTATTATGTACATCTTAGTTGTCGATGACGAAAAAGATATCCGAAATCTGTTGCAAATGACCCTTGAAGAAAACGGTTATAATGTTGTTGGGGCAACCAACGGAAAAGAAGCCCTTGAGATGTTAAAACAAGCCGACATTCAGCTGGCGATTGTCGATGTGATGATGCCGGTAATGGACGGTTTTAACTTGGTGCGAACGCTTCGCGAATTTTCCCCAGTCCCCGTCATTTTTTTGACATCGAGAAGCGATGAAATGGATAAAGTATTGGGGCTGAGCCTTGGTGCGGACGATTATTTGGCCAAACCGTTTTCGGTTGCCGAATTATTGGCACGGGTTAAAGCCATCCTCAGAAGAGTAAACCGGTACAAAGAACAACCGTCCGGGAACCCCGACTTAATCAAATACGGAAATCTGGCGATTGATAAGGCCACGTGTACGGTCTATAAGGACGGAAAACCGTTGGAGCTCGGAGCCAAAGAGTATAAAATGCTGTTGTATTTTATGGAAAGACCGGAACGCGTGTTCACCAAAAAACAGTTGTATTATGCCGTATGGGAAGACGATTATCTGTTTGACGACAATACAATCATGGTTCATATCAGCCGGTTGCGCAGCCGAATCGAGGATGATCCCCAAAACCCGCAATACTTAAAAACCATCCGGGGAATCGGTTACAAATTGCATTATACGGGCAAATAAAGATGCGAAAAAGATTATCGAACACCTTTTTGGGTTATTTCTGGATTACTTTTGCTTTGACGGTTTTTTCCACACTTTTGGCTTTTGTCTTGTTGTCTGTCGCGAGCCGGTGGATTGCGGGGGAGTTGGCCAAAAACCGTTATTCTGCCCGTTCCGTGATCCAGGCCGATTATCGGAAAATCGATGCTTCGGAAATTGTGGCAAACGGCGGGGGAGTACAGATAATTGATAAAAATTATACGGTTATCTATTCGGTCGGTATCGATACGATTCATAAAAACCAGCTGACGGTGGAAGAATTTACCGAGCTGTTAACCGAAAGTAAAAACAAACCGTATCATTATGACATCGAATATGAACCGACCGGCGAGTTTTGGCTAATTGTGACCTTTCCGACATCCATTCGCTTTGATTTTGCTTTGGTTTACAATAAGGAAGCAAGCCGAAGCGATTTTTACCGTTCCTTGAGCGTTTTGATTGGTGTGGGGTTGTTTTACCTCGTTTTGCTTTCCGTTATCAGCTATATTTATGCCCGCTTGACTTCGTCCCAAATAACCGTTCCGCTAAAGAAATTAACCCAAGGGACGCTTTCTTTGAGAGAAGGAGATTATTCGGCGCGAGTCGATTTGCATTTGAAAAACGAGTTTAAAGACTTGCAGGATACTTTCAATGAAATGGCCGCTCGGATTGAAGAGGAAATCACTTTACGCAAACTAGCCGAAGAAAACCGACGGCGTCTGATCCTGGACATTTCCCATGACTTAAAAAACCCTCTGACCAGTATCGGGGGGTATGCGGAAGTATTGAAAGATAAGTATGATATTCCGGAACTTCAAGCCATTTATCAAAACAGCCGACGGGCGAGTTTTATGCTGAATGAGTTGTTTGAACTGTCGCAAATCGACAGTCCCGACTTTACCCTTAAAAAAGTAAAAACCGAGCTGTGCGAAACGATGCGCCTCATTATCGGAGAAATTATCCCACAACTCGAAAGCGCGGAATTTGCTTACGAATTCGATATTCCGGATTCGGACATTTTTGTCTTGCTCAATCCGGGTCAATTTAAACGGGTAATCCATAATTTGATCGATAATGCGATTCGGTACAATCCGAAAGGAACATTAATATCAATAAATTTATCGATCAATGAGGAGAATGCAGAAATCAGGGTTGCCGACAACGGTGTCGGTATCCCTCTTAATTTGACCAAGGAGCTCTTTACACCGTTTGTGCACCGCAATACCGCGGAAGATAGCAACCGTTTCGGAAGCGGCCTCGGTTTATCGATTGCCAAAAAAATTGTCCAAGCCCACGGGGGCGACTTGGTTTTGGAACCGACCGAAAGGGGAACGTCCTTTTTAATCACCGTACCCCAAATTTAAGGAAAATTTAAGATTTTGTTCAGCCTTAGGAAAGATTCATGTACTATGATAGTAGTGGGTTGAAAATAAGGCTGTTATTATTTGATACATTGCGGAGGAAAAGATGAAAAAGCCCACCTTATTTCGGATTTGGAAAGAAAGACTTTCTTATTGCTTGTATAGGAAAGAACTTTATCAGAAATTTGCGGAAAAAATGCCTTTGGGAAAAGAAGCAAACATTTTGGATTTCGGATGCAAAACCGGCGAGATGTCCCTGACCGTATTAAAAACCGATTTCAGGGTTAATCTGACCTGTTTTGAAAAAGATCATCGCTGGTTAAAAGCCTGCCGACGGACGCTTCATAAATATCCGAATGTCGTCTTTACTGAAACTCTTTCGGAAATCGAAGCCCGAAAACCATTTGACCTCATTTATTGTCATATGGCTATTTCTGGGTTGTCCCAAGAAGAAGTCGAAACAATTTCCGCTTTTCTGTGCGACAGTTTGAATAAAGGCGGTATCATTGTTTTTCGCGAGTCGATGAAAGAGATCGAAAAAGTAATAAAGGCTAAACTGATCTTTTATCAGAAAAAAATGCGTTTAACCCAAAGTTCCATTTCCGATTTACCGGTTTTGGGAACTGTCATCGAATGCGTGTATCAAAAATAAACGAAGCTTTATTAACCCCTTGATTATTAAAAAATTGGGAGGTTAATGATGTTATTAGTGATTGTCTTTCTTGTATTAACGTTATTCCTTGTACTTTTAGTTCCGGTAATCCTTTTTCAGGGAGGAAGATGTTTAAGCCTGGTGATTTCCCGAAAAAATGTTCCCATGGTTTTTAAAAGCCTGAAAAGCAGTATGATTCTGAGCCTGGTTGTTTTGGTTTTGGATATCGGAGTAATTTTGGGGAGCAAACTATTTGATTACACTCCATCCATCAGGGATGAAGCGGGAAATGTTATCGATGGCGCTATTGCCGAACTTAAAATGCTCCGTTTAAACGGACGCAAGCAATGGATTAGCATCCGCGGCCATGACCAAAATAATCCGGTGCTGCTGTTTTTGGCGGGAGGTCCCGGAGGAACCCAAATGGCGGCGGTCCGTCACGAATTGCCAGAGTTGGAAAAAAATTTCGTGGTAGTTAATTGGGACCAGCCTGGTTCAGGCAAGTCTTATCAAGCTTTGAAAAACACCGAAATTACCCTTGATACTTATCTTGAAGATGGCTATGCGTTGACGGAATACTTAAAAATGCGTTTCGAAAAAGAGAAAATCTATTTAATCGGCGAATCGTGGGGAAGCGCCCTGGGAATCTTTTTGCTTGAACGGCATCCGGAATCGTATCATGGCTTTATCGGTACCGGTCAGATGGTTGCGTTTTGGGAAACCGAAAGAATCGATTATTATAAAGCTATGGAACTGGCCAAACAAAACGGGGACCAAAAAACAGTGGATCGGCTTCAAAAAAACGGCGAACCCCCGTATTACGGCAAAAGCGTCACATGGAAAAGCGCGGTTTATTTAAACTATCTCACGGCCCAAATGGCGAAAAATCCAGAAGTGCATAACCCGGGGTATAATACGATTCGGGATTTAATGTCGAGCGAATACACGTTATGGGACAAAATCAATTTTTTCCGGGGCATCATCAATACTTACAATAATGTTTATCCTCAATTGTATGAAATTGATTTACGGAAGGATTATCCGAAATTGCAGGTACCGGTCCACTTTTTCCTAGGACGCCATGATTTAAACGCACCGACCGCTTTGGCAGAGGAGTATTATCAATTATTGGAAGCGCCGGAAAAATCTTTGATCTGGTTTGAACATTCCGCCCATAGCCCTTGGATCAACGAACCCGACTTATTTGTAAAGGAGGTGTTGGAATGTTTTCTATCGAAATGAAAAAAGCGGAACAACGTTTTAATATGAAAAAAGCCATTTATGCTTTAATCATCAGTATGTTCTACTTTTTTGTTTGGGGATGCGGGTTTTCTTTCGGAACCATCATCATCACGGAGAGTGAAGCCCAAGACGAGTTTTTAATCAAATTAAATGATTACAACGACCGAAAAGAATGCCGAATCACGCTCGGAAAAGGCGAAAGCATCCAAATCGAAATCGAAACCAAAAAAGGAACAGTGTCCCTTGACATGGTCGGAAAAAAGGGCAGCAACCCTTATTCCGGCAACAAATTGGAAAATATCCGATTCATGGTTGCGGTAACCGAAGCCGATGTTTACACCTTTAACGTCAAAGGAAACAAAGCAACCGGAACGATTAAAATCAAAAAAATATCCTGAACCGGCGGTTTCCCAATTGTGAATTTTTCTCGAATGTAAGAATCTATCCCCAACAAACTTAAAAAAAATTACTACAGATTGAAAGGAGGCTTTTTATGACCTCAATGCAAATTGTTTTAATTACCGTTTTTGGACCGATTATTGTACTTTTCTTTGTTGCGGCGCTGTTTATGCTGAAAGGGAAAGGATCGTTTTTGATTGCCGGTTACAACACCATGAGCAAAGAAGAAAAAGCCCGCTACGATGAAAAAGCCTTGACGAAATTCATCGGCCGCATCATGTTAATCATAAGTTTTATGTTTCTAATTTTAATAATCGGTTTGTTTTTCAGTATTTATTGGATAATCGGGGTTTTCGTCGCAGGAATCATTGTTACCAGTATTTATGCTCTCGTCAAAGCGAACAGTACCAAATTTAAAATAAAACCGTAGGAGAATCTTGCATGATAAAACTGGAAAAAGTCACCGAAAAAACCTTTAAAAAGATTCTATCCTTAAAAGTAACCAAGGAACAAGAAGCTTATGTTTCCTCGAACCTCGTTTCGCTGGCTCAGGCTTGGTTATATTATGAACATGCCCGTCCGCTTGCCATCCTTTTGGACGAAGAACCAATCGGCTTTATGATGCTTGATTGGGACGAAGAAGAGCGAACAGTCGGAATTTGGCGCATGATGATTGACGCCCAATACCAGGGCAAAGGATACGGGAAGAAAGCCCTGCAAATTTTGATTGAACAAATCAAACAAGATAACAAGTTCGATTTAGTTAATTTAAGCATTGTTCCGGAAAACCAAGCGGCTCGAAATTTGTACCGATCCTTAGGTTTTAAGGAAACCGGCGAAATCGATGATGAGGAAGAAATCATGGTTTTGCCCCTAACCGAAGGAAAAGAGGCTATTAAATAAAAATTGTGGTTTTTAAATACCCACAATTTTTTTATTTCTGGGAATATATTAACAGTGAAGGAAGCAACGGGAGGTGAAAAATATCAGAAGAAACAGTTCCACCCGGAGCCGGAACAATGCCAACCAATCTTCAAACGGCCCAAATTCGTTAGCCAATATTGAAAACCTTTGTCTTTGCACGGGAGCACCGGAGACGGTGGTGGTGGAAGGTCCGCCCGGCCCACAAGGCGAAACGGGTCCCCCTGGTCCTCCGGGGCCCCAAGGCGAAACAGGACCCCCGGGACCGGCCAGAGAAATCTATTATGCAACCTATATCCGAGGAAATTCCCAAAGATATCGTCCAAACGATTTTTTGCAATTCGACCAAACATTAACCGAACAGGGAATTTCGCTCAGAGGGAACAATACCGATGTTTTCCTGGAAGAAGGCAATGTTTTTCGGTTATCGCTTGGCCTTTATATCGCCTGTATCGACAGCGGAAGACCGGTTTTGCTGCTTTATGTTAACGGCGTGCCTTATCAAGGGGTACCTAATCCGCTTTTGAGCGTAAATCGCACCGGTTTTGTCGGAATCGATATCATATTGCCGCTAACTGCTCCAAGCACCCTGGCTTTAAGAGTTGTTGACGGGGGAATTACTTTGGCCCGAAACAATACGGGAATTACCCAATACTTAACCGTATCTTCGTTGAATTAAACGAAAAATCAAGTATGACTGCTTTTTTTGGTTATACTTGTTTTTATTTGGAATAGAATAATAGGGTCATTTGTTGAAAATTTCTTGCGATTTTTTCATTTGACAGAAAGCCCAAAATGGAGTATTATATATATGTTATACAATTGCCAAAACAATAAACAAATGCAATACCGAATACTATAGAAAAGAGGAATGATATGCTAAAATTAATCAATATCGAAAAAAATTATTACATGGGTTCAACAACTGTTCAGGCTTTAAAGAAAGTCAACCTGGAATTTCGCAAAAGCGAATTTGTGGCCATCCTCGGTCCCAGCGGTTGTGGAAAAACGACTCTGTTAAACCTCATCGGGGGACTTGACCGTTATACCGACGGAGATATTGTTATCAATAACAAGTCAACCAAAGAGTATAAGGACGCTGATTGGGATGCCTATCGTAACCATTCCATCGGTTTTGTTTTCCAAAACTATAATCTGATTCCCCATCTGAAAGTCCTCAGCAATGTTGAATTGGCTTTGACTTTATCGGGTATTTCGATTGAAGAACGAAAGAAACGAGCAATCGACGCGTTGAATAAAGTCGGACTTCATGACCAAATCTATAAGTTGCCTAATCAACTTTCCGGCGGTCAGATGCAAAGAGTTGCGATTGCCCGGGCTTTGGTCAACGATCCGGATATTTTGCTTGCGGATGAACCGACGGGAGCGCTTGATTCCGAAACCAGCATCCAAATCATGGAAATCTTAAAAGAGGTGGCCAAAGACCGTTTGGTAATCATGGTTACGCATAATCCCGATTTGGCCAACCAATATGCCACCCGAATTATCCGTTTGCTCGACGGTGTCGTGATTTCCGATTCCAATCCTTATCAGGCAGAAGTTGCGAAGAAGGACCAAACCAAAGGTGAGCGGTTAAAACACACTTCGATGTCCTTTTTGACGGCACTTGCTTTAAGCTTTCAAAACCTTTTGACCAAAAAAGCACGGACCATTTTGACTGCTTTTGCGGGAAGCATCGGTATTATCGGCATTGCTTTGGTTTTGGCTCTTTCCAACGGTTTCCAAAGTTATGTCGACAAAATGCAGGCCGATACCTTATCGTCTTATCCTTTGATTATCAGCCGGGAATCGGTGGATTTTGCGAGTGCGGCGGAACTCAATATGGATACCAGTTTGCAAGAATATCCCGAAGGGGATACCATTTTCATCAACAAACTGATGGAAAAATTGAACGGTATCATCATTCGCAACAATATCACCGAAGATTATATCGAGAATGTCATCGAAAAAATCGATCCGGCATTAATCAACGGTATAACTTATTCCAGGGGTGTTCGTCTGAATATTTTTAAACAGATGTCCTTCAATAACTTAACCTATTACCGCCAAATTAGCGCCCAAAACGATATGTCCTCGGTCATGAACTTTAGCGGGGCCGATATTTGGCAGGAAATTATCGATAACCAGAGTTTTATCGAATCCCAATACGATGTGATTGCGGGAAGGCTTCCTCAGAACAAAGACGAAATAATCATCCAAGTCGATAAATACAATCAGATAACCGACATTACTTTGTTGAGTCTTGGCGTTTTGACTCCTATGTCTTCGGTTGATACCTTGACTTTCAATGATTTGCTGAGTTTGGAATATAAACTGATTCTTAACGATGATCTGTACAGTTACGATTCTGTAAACGATCGGTTTGTCTCCCAAGTCGATAGGAACGATACGATTACGGCCGATGTTTACAACAAAGGATTGACCTTAAAAGTAGTCGGAATCGTCCGGGTAAACGAACTGACAAATACCGGTTCGATTACCGGTGCCATCGGTTACACCAAGGAATTAACCGATTATATTTTGGAAGAAGCAGGCAAATCGGAAATTGTTTTGTGGCAAAAAGCCAATCCTACCAAAGATCCTTTAACCGGCCAAGCATATCCCGCCGACCAAAATGTCGAAGAACAATATTATAATACCATGAGCCGACTCGGGGGTATTACCACGCCTAAGGCCATCAATATTTATCCGGTCGACTTTAAAGCCAAAACGGAAATCAAAAAATACTTGGATAATTACAATCAAACCCAGGAAGATGAAGTCAACCGCATCTATTATACCGATGTCATGGATTTGCTGGTTAAGTCAATCAACACAACCATCAATGCAATCAGTTATGTCTTGATTGCCTTTACCTCGATTTCCCTGGTCGTATCTTCCATTATGATCGGTATTATCACTTATATTTCGGTTTTGGAACGGACGAAAGAAATCGGTATTCTGCGCAGTATCGGGGCCCGAAAGAAAGATATTTCGCGGGTGTTTAATGCAGAAACGTTGATTATTGGTTTTGTAGCCGGTATCATCGGTATCGGTGTTACGCTTTTGTTAAGCATTCCGATTAACATTATAATCGATAATTTGGTTAACATTAGCAACATTGCGGCTTTAAAAACCTATCATGCGATTTTCCTTGTCTTAATCAGCATGGCCTTAACATTGATTGCCGGTTTGATTCCGTCGCGGATTGCCGCAAAGAAAGATCCGGTAATCGCTTTAAGAACCGAATAACAAACCGTTTAAAACAGGTCGATTGGACTGAACAGTCAATCGGCTTGTTTTTACTTTTCCTGTTTTTTTTCGCAAGGTTTTGGGCACAATAAAAACAGCGGTGGTAAAAAATGAGCAAAGTGGCTTTAATAATCGGAGCTTCGAGCGGCATCGGCGAAGCAATTGCCCTGAAACTGTTAAAAGACGGTTATACGGTTTACAACGGGTCGCGGAGTCCTGCGCATCACGAAAGAATCATCAATATTACGGTAGATGTGGCAAACGAAGAAGCTATCCGGAGGGCTTTGCGGATTGTCTGGGAAGCCGAACACCGAATCGATGCCCTTATTTATTCCGCCGGTTTCAGCATGTCTGCTCCTCTTGAAGATGTGGATTTATCGGATGTCTATTACCTTTTTCAGGTTAATCTGTTCGGTTTGCTGACGTTTATGAAATATCTGATACCGCTTTGCAAAATCCAAGGCGGAGGAAGAATCATCGCCATCGGTTCGCTTGCTTCGGTTCTTCCGATACCATATGATGCTTACTATTCGGCTGCCAAAGCAGCTCTAAATTTATTATTGCTCACCCAAGCCATCGAACTGAAACGCTTCAAAATTTTGATTACCGGGGTTTTGCCAGGGGGCGTAAAAACCCATTTTACTTTTAAAAGAAAAGAGTATTGGATTGACACTTTCAAATACCCCGACTTTAACGAAGCGGGATATGTTTTGGGTGATATGGAACAAAAAGGAATGTCTCCCCAAAGGGTGGCGAAAAAAATCGTCAAACTGTTAAACCGCACGAAACCGCCCCTGCTTTTGCCGATCGGTTTTAAAAACCGCTTGTTTTATTGCGCAGCAAAAATCTTTCCTGCAAGCCTACTGGTTTATTTGGTGCGCCGAAAATTCCGTTTGAAGTAAAAGCGAGTAAATCGAAAAGGGTCCGTCAAAGCCTTTATACGATTTCCTCGCTATTTTTTAAGGGATTTGGTATACTATTGCTTGAAGAAAGAAGTGGGAAAATGAAAATCGTCAATTTTTTTTACGGGAAGCGGCGAAACCAAAAGGGTCAGCGATTATTACCAAAAAGCTTTTCCGGAAAGCTTAATTTTTGATTTCAGTAATTGCCGTTATTGATATCGTTAAAATCAATATGGACAAAAGCAAGAATATGTCCGGTGCGGCTGGAATATCTGATGGCCCGTTTGAGCGGTTTTAACAAAGCGGGAACTTCCTGAATCGCCAAACAAACATTTTCCAACAATTCGTTGCGATACCTGACAAACTTGCGCAAGACGGTTTTCGGCTTGTTCAATTGTTTCATTGTGGTCAATGTTTCGAATTGTCCCGGTTTAAACGGTTTTCGCAAAGTCAAAATTCGTCCAATATAGAGTAAGGCTTTTAAAACTTTGCTTTGGTGGTATCGATAGGCAATCGGCGGGGCCATATTGTTGTAAAAAAGCTTTTTGATTTGCCAGGCTCGTTTCCGGCTACAAAAAAAGGGACCCGGGAATTGACGAGTTCGGGATAAAACAAAATATAGGCAAGCGACGGACAACAACAGGTGTTTTCGCTTATCTGATAAAGTTTTTGGTAAATCGCATTCAAATCATGATGCGCAACCTGCCGCGCCACGAATTCGACCGTCGGAAGCATTTTTTTCGCATTTTGAATGCTTAATCGTGCGCTTTCCGACATATAGGGGATTTCCTAGGTCAAAGCCAATACGCGCAAATTTTTTACTTTGGCCAAATAATACAATAAAAACGTCGAGTCTTTTCCGCCAGTATAAAAAACTGCCACGTCAAACCGGCCTTTGAGATTGACGGGAATATCTTCGACGAGCGGAAGCACGCTTTTTAAATGTTCGGTCCGTTTGCTTGATGCGCACATCGGGCATAACCCGTTTTCGTCAAACTCGATACCCGGAATCATAAAATCATTGGCGGCGCATTTTTTGCAGAAGATTGCTTCATCAATCGAGCTGGGGAAAGAGCGCAAATCCTTCTCTTCCACTATAATTCCTTGTTTGATTAAGGTTTGCAAATGAACCAAAGCGGGATTATCTGCTTCAAGGGGAAGTTGCGAAATTAATTCGGTCTGCCTTTTGGTTAATTTGCTTTGGTTTTGCAAAAGATATGGTTTTTTTCGCATCCCGTAATAAATTAGGGTGGAACCGTTTTGCTTCCAACGCGATTGCAAATAATACATGATGTCGCCCCTTTCGACTTAATTTCATCATATTAATTAAGGGTTAGATAAGAATTAATAAAAAATGTCAAAAAACACTTGACATTGACGTTACGTCATAGTATATAATGGAAACGGAGGTTATGGATATGCCCGAATACACCATTAACGAGTTAGCGCGTTTGGCCGGCGTCAGCACCAGAACGCTGAGGTATTACGATCAAATCAACTTGTTAAAACCCGCCTTTGTCAATCCGTCCGGTTATCGGATTTACGGAAGTGCCGAAGTCGATTTGCTCCATACGATTCTATTATATAAGGAATTGGGGTTTGAATTAAACCAAATCAAGGCGATTATTTATGATCCGGAGTTTGATTTGGAAGAAGCGTTGTGGTCGCATTTGGAACTCTTAAACCAAAAACGTCTGCAAACCGAAAAACTGATCCAAAACGTCCGCTTAACTTTACAAAGTCTGAAAGGAGAAATAACGATGACGGACCAAGAAAAATTCCAAGCTTTTATCCAGGAAAAGATTTCCGAAAACGAAAAAAAATTCGGTAAGGAGGCCCGAGCCAAATACGGCGACCAAGCGGTCGATGAAGCCAATGCTCAACTGTTAAAACGTTCATATGAAGAATACCGAAACGGCGAAGAATTGAACAAGGCGTTTTTTGCCAAATTGCAGGAAGCGTTAAAAACAAACAATCCCTATTCGCCGGAGGGTTTGGAAATTGCCCAAATGCATGCCAAATGGCTCGCCTTTTACTGGCCGAAAGATTATTACAGTTTGGAAAAACATGTGGGACTTGCCCAAATGTACTTAGCCGACGAAAGGTTTAAAGCTTTTTACGACCAAATCGGCGAAGGCGCGACCAAGTATTTGCACGATGCCATTTGTTATTATGCCGAACGGCAAAAAACCCCAAAAAGCCTGTAACAGATTTTTCCAAAATTAAAGTCCATAATGCTTGCTTAAGGCAAAAAAATAGACTATAATAATAGTAGAATACTTTTTAAATGAAAAGTATTGAAAGGAGTAATTATTGTGTTAAACGAAAAAGTAATTAAATTATTGAATGAACAGGTAAATAAAGAGTTGTATTCCGCTTATCTTTATCTTGATATGGCCAACTTTTATACCAACAAAGGCCTAAACGGTTTTGCCCAATGGTTTAAAGTTCAAGCCAAAGAAGAAGTTTCTCATGCAATGAAGTTTCAAGATTATCTTCAAGACAACGGTCTTCCGGTTGAACTTGATGCGATTGCCAAACCTCACGGTGTATTCGAAGACTTGAAGGCACCGCTTGAAATGGCTTTGGAACATGAAAAGTTCGTAACCAAATCCATCCACACCATTTACGAAGAAGCTGCGAAAGTTAAAGACTACCGCACTATGGAATTCTTGAATTGGTTCGTTAAAGAACAACTCGAAGAAGAAAAGAATGCGGAAGATTTGATTACCCGTTACGAATTGTCCAAGAACAGCCTGTTGGTACTTGACCACTATCTTGGCAAACGGGAAGACGAATAATTAAACAGATGGAAATCAAAACCGGTAAAAACAAATTTTACATAGGTGACGATGAAAAAAATCCGCTTGCGGAAATTTGTTTTAACCTCGATGAGAATAATCGCTTTGTGGCAACCAAAACTTTCGTCGATCCCGTCCTGCGCGGACAGGGAGTCGCCCGGAAATTGGTTATGCATTTGGTAGAACTGGCCCGAAAGACCGATCGCAAAATAATCCCGGTTTGCTCTTACGTGGTCAGAGTCTATCAGGAAGATTCTTCCATCAGGGATACGCTTGCGGAAGAAACATTCAACATTTTATAATCCAAAAATCCCACTTTTGAGGTCTTTCTCGATTGTGGGACCTTTTTTTGGAATTTGAAAAATTTTTTGTTTATTAGATGGCAAACCTGGGCATGTTATGATATAATACGAAAGGTTTAAAGTTAAAAAGGAGGTTACCATGCCAGATAGTAAAAATGTCGCAGTTGCAGTAGTAGGAATGTGTGGATCGGGTAAATCAGTTTTAGCTAACCACTTCATAAATGACGGTTGGGCTTGTGTCTATTTCGGAGGGGTGACGATGAAAATCCTCGAAGAGAAAGGTCTCCCGAAAACCCAACATTACGAAAAACAAATTCGGGAAAACTTGCGTAAAGAGCATGGCATGGAAGCCTATGCAAAACTGTTGTATCCTCAGATAAATGACTTGCTAACTCATCAAAATGTTGTAATTGACGGATTGTATTCCTGGGATGAATATAAATACTTAAAGGAACGTTTGGGCGACAGGTTAATCATCGTCGCTGTCATTACTAATCGAAAAATTCGCTACAAGCGTTTACATTTACGACCAATCAGACCTTTAAGTGAAGAAGAAGCAATCATGCGTGACCATCACGAAATTGAAAACCTTGACAAAGGAGGACCGATTGCGATTGCCGATTATTATATTCTAAACAATACAACATTAGATGATTTGAAGAGTCGTTATGAATGCTTTACATCTTGGCTTAATGCACGTTAAACGGCACTTCTCGGAGTGTCGTTTTTTTTAGGGATAAATAATATTTGGGAGGAAAAAATATGAAAAGTAAATTGGTTGTTTTTGACCATCCATTGATTCATCACAAGTTGGCGTTAATCCGAAACAAAAATACCGGAACCAAGGAATTCCGCGAAACCGTAAGCGAAATCGCAATGTTGATGGCTTATGAAATAACCCGGGATTTGCCGACGGTCAATGTCGAAGTGGAAACTCCGATGGGAATCGCCCACGCCAAGATGTTGGCTAAGGAAGTCGTGATTGTTCCAATATTAAGAGCGGGGCTCGGAATGGTGGACGGCATTTTAACTCTCATCCCCACCGCAAAAATCGGCCATATCGGGGTTTATCGCAACGAACAAACGCTCCTTCCGCATTTCTATTATGCCAAAATGCCCGATTGCCTCAAAAACGCTACCGTCTTGGTCGTTGATCCGATGCTTGCCACCGGCGGAAGCGCCTCGTATGCCATCAGTGTATTAAAAGAACGGGGAGCACATAATATATCTTATGTAGGAATTGTCGGCAGCACTCTCGGAATCGAAACTTTGCAAAGGGAACACCCCGATGTCGATATTTTCTTGGCGGTAGTCGATGAAAAGCTTAACGATAAAGGCTATATTGTTCCGGGCTTGGGGGATTGCGGGGATCGTTTGTTTGGCACCAAATAACCTATTATTATCAACAGCATTTTAAAACAAATAATTATCAATAGTTTTACTTTTAAAATGCTAATTACAGACAGAAAAGAGGAAACCAGTCATGAGCGTTACTTTTCCCCAAATTGTCGATTTGTTGGTCAAAAGCGATTTAATCAAACTGACCTTTTTCCTGTTGATTGGCGCCATTATTGTTAATGGGGCCACGGATGCGGCGAATGCGATTGCCGGAGTGGTTTCCACCCGGACCTTAAAACCGTCGCACGCTATTATTTTGGCATCGCTTTTCAACTTTTTGGGCGTTGTGGTGATGTCTTTGGTCAATCACAGGGTTGTCGACACCATCATGAACATGGTTGATTTCAGCGGAAACAACCATTTCGCCCTGATTGCCCTTTGCGCTGGGATGATTGCGGTAGTGATTTGGGCAACGGTTGCCTGGATGTTCGGAATTCCCACCAGCGAAAGCCATGCCTTGATTGCCGGGGTCACCGGAGCGGCAGTAGCTTTGCAAAACGGCTTCAAAGGCATCAACGGGGGTGTTTGGATTAGGGTTATCAGCGGCCTCTTTGTTTCCACCGCTTTGGGTTTTATTTTGGGCTATCTGCTGTTAAAAATAATGCATTTTATTTTCCGACGGATCAAGCGTAAGTGGGCCGTTCGGATTTTGAAAAACCTGGAGATTGCCGGGAGCAGTTTCATGGCTTTTATGCACGGAGCGCAAGACGGTCAAAAGTTTATCGGAATCTTGATGATTGCGATTATGCTCGGAATGGGTGTCGATACTTCGGTCGGAGCCGAAGTACCGCTTTTGATTATGCTTTTGTGTTCGGTTCTTATGGCGATTGGAACCGGTATCGGAGGAAAAAAGATTATCAAAGCAGTAGGAATGGAAATGGTCAAAACCAACGATATCCAGGCGGTAGCGAGCGATTTTGCCAGTGCGACTTCTTTGCTGATTTCTTCGACTTTCGGGTTGCCGGTCAGTACCACCCACACCAAAACAACCGCCCTGCTTGGAGCCGGCATTGCCACCAATCGGCGGGGAGTCAAATGGTCGAAAGCAGCGGAAATCATTTATGCTTGGGTACTTACTTTTCCGGGTTGCGGATTATTAGGGTTTTTTATGGCTAAACTATTCTTAAGTGTTGCAGGAGGATAAAATGCGCGAAAATCATAAAGAAACTTATGAAGATTTATTTGGCGAATTAAGCGAACATTTGCACCAAAGTCTGGTTCAATTCCATGAATTGACGGAATTGCCGTCCTATTTAAAACAGACAAAAGACGAAGACCTGCTTAACCGTTATCAAAAAAGCAAAGAAATCGAAGCGAAAATATTTGACAAACTCAATACGGATTATTTGCCGTTTTTGCCGCGGGAAGACTTGTTGCTAATCACGATGGACATTGTCAATCTTTCTCGGGGGCTTACGAAAGAAAAAAGACTGTTAATGACCTTAATCACCGATTTAAATATCGCGGAAGTCGCTAATGGCTTGGAAATAATTGCGAACCTGGGCACCAAACTTTATCATTACCTTGCCCTGATCCATCGTTTTAAGAAAATCGACGTTCAGCATTTGCTCAACTTAACGAACGATGCACAAACCCAAATGATGATGTGGCAATGGAACGCCAAAATTTCCGGTGAAATTAAAGTTTCGCTTGAAAGAGTCTTTCAATGCATTGTCAAAGCCTTTCGGTCTTTTATTTTGGTTTGTTTCAAAAATACTTAAGAAAATCACTGCTTTTTCCCCTAAACAACGCTTTTGGGGATTTTTTATCAAGAAATGGCTAAAAATTCGATGTTGTGATATAATGACTGTAGTTTTGAGCTTTTTTTATCAAAAAAATAAACTGGATGGAGAATAGAATATGTTAATATTGACGGGACCAAGCGCCTCTGGCAAAACAGTGATTGCCAAATCGCTGATTAAAAACCATAATATGAAAAAACTGGTGACATATACAACGCGACCCCTGCGGGAAGGCGAAGTCAACGGAGTTGATTACCATTTCGTCAGTGTCCAAGAATTCAAACAATTAATAGCGAAGGATTTCTTTTTCGAAACAGTCCTCTATAACCACAATTACTACGGCACGGCTATCTCCGATATTACGCCCGACAAAGTCGTTATTTTGGAACCTACCGGTTTGAAACAGTATTTGGCGAAGATGCGGGACAAAGTTAAGGTTTGCTTTTTGTCCTGCCCGAAAGAAATCCGTTTCGAACGTATGATCAAACGGGGCGATTCCTTGGAAGTAATCGAACGCCGCCTGGCCAATGACGATGCCATATTTAACGAAGAAATCAGTTCCATGGCCGATTGGGTTATTCCGGGAGAATACGGAACCGCCGATGAACAAGCGCAAATAATCTATAATTTATATACCAATGCAAGAAAGAGGGAACAACATGAAAATCGTTGATCGCATTCTATTGGTTTTTTGGAACGTTTGTTTGTTATTGTTGATTTTGGCGTTTGCGGTACTGCCGATTGCCCGCAGCGAAAGGTATTATGTCAGCCAATTTGCCAAAAACAACACCACCGAAAAGACCGGCTTTACCGAAGAAGAATTGCAAAAAATTGCCCGCCATATCATCGATTACCTTTACGGTGCCAAAGACGATTTCCCATATCATTTGGAACGAACCGGGGAGGATGTTTTTTCCGAACAGGCGGTTCTTCATATGCAGGACGTCAAAGTTTTGTTTACGGTCGGCCGAATCGGCAGTTTGGTTGTTTTGGTAATCTTCTTGGCTTTGACAGGCTATTTTGTCTACCGCCGTCAGTATGCCTATTTACCTGTCTTTAAAATGTCGCTTTGGACCATTTGCGGGGTGGTAGTCGCCATTGTCGGAATTGTCATTTGGATTTTGGTCTATTACTTAAAGGAAGGCTACTTAAGTTTCTTTGAAGCGGGATTCATTGTCTTCCATAAAATTATTTTTCCCGATCAAAGCAAATTCGAAATGGCCGTTACTTTTGCGCCAGACGACAATTTGATTCTGATTTTGGAAGAAAAGTTTTTTGCCTCGATTGCTTCGGTAATCGCTGTCAGGTTTGTTATCGCTTTGACAGCCATTTTAGCGATACTTTATTGGCTCCAAGGTTTTCTCAAAAGACTGCCGCTCAAACAAAGGACAATCAAAAATGCCGATAACTTTGCTTAAAAATCTAGGCATCGATTATGTCTTGAAACCCTCAAAGGCCAAACCCAAACGGGGATTGCGGATAGCTGTATCTTTTTTAAGAAACGGCAAATTATCGATTCGCTATTCACCCGGAATCAAACAGGAAGAAATCGATGCTTTTATTGCCAAGAATATCGAGTGGATCAAAGCAAACTATCAAAAACAATTAAAACCGGTTCGCCAATTTGCAAAAGGCGAAACCTACCTTTTTTTAGGGGAAAAATATACTGTTTTGCCCTACATTTCGAAACACGAAACCGTGTTAATCAACGGAAGGGAAATGCATCTATATGCCAAAAGCGATTTGCCTTCGGCCAAACAGAAAGTAGTAGAAGCATGGAAGACCAAACAAGGCGAAATGGTTTTTCAGGAACTGCTGTATCAGGGATTTCAACGGTTACAAAAACATTTGCCGAAGTATCCAAACTTACAAATCAAGGATTATAAGTCGCGATGGGGTTGTTGCTATCCCCAAAAGAATTTGATTATCCTAAATCGCGCTTTAATCCATGTTCCGATGGATTTGATTTACTATGTGGTGATGCATGAGCTTGTGCATTTGCTTTATCCCAATCACAGTGCCGAATTTCACAATATGCTCGCAACGCTTGTTCCCGACGAACGGGCAAAAAAGCGTTCGCTTGCCAAATATCGCCCCGATTATCAATAACCAACCGAAAAATGGTCGTCATTTTTCGGTTTTTTTAAAAAAATTTTTTATACTGTTTTTTTCAAAAAAAGGCAAAAAAGCACCAAAATCCTTGTCAAATTTTGTCGAAAAAACCTGTTTTTGTTCAATTTTGCGAAAATAAGGGGTTTTTAGTGCAAAAGCGGTGACTTTTTTCGCAAATTAAATGACTTTACAATTTTTCCAAAAAGTGTTAAATTATTAGCATTAAAGGAGGTGAAAAGATGAAGAAAAGCAGTCTTCGGACATTACAAGAACGGTTTGAATCAAGCCAGCTAGAACAAAACAATACCTTTTCTCAGGTGTTGAAGAGAAAGCGCTTAGAAAAGAAACGTACACTTGAAGAATTAGCACAAGGAATTTGTTCGCCTAGTTATTTGTCAAAAATTGAAAATGCCATTGTCAAAGTCGATGAATACTATTACCAGCTGCTATTCGAGAAATTGGACATTCCTTTTGAGGACATGAAGAAAGAACGAGATTCGAATCTTTTTCAAAATCTGATTCGCAATTACCTAATCAACAACAAAAGCGAAATTGAGGCCATTGTCAATAGGACAATAAAAATGGATTTGTATTGTGAAACAGAAATCGAATTGATTGTTCTATTTAGTAATATCATCCAAGGTTCTTATGATGAAGCCAAGATCCTAATTAATAAGATCGAAGACATCCGAAACAGTTTAACGAACAAAGAATTGTTATTTTTTGTTTTTTCAACCACGCTTTATTTTTACAAGACTAATCAAAGCGATCGTGCGCGTCAACAAGCGCAAGTATTGGTGGAGATTAACTATGACGATATGTTTCTGAAAGCGGCTGTCTATGATTTAGCGTCCGATATTTTTTATGTTATAGGCAATTACCCATACTTTTATCGGTTTTGGTTCCACCTGCAACAAATCGATCCCACTATTTTGGGCAAACGATTTATTCATCATAAGTTGCAGCAGGCTGTCCTCAACAGCAAAAAAAACTACGAACCGGCAATCACCGAACTGGAAAATGAGCGCATAAATATCGATTCTTTCGACGGCGAACAATTGGAAGATTATTACTTCTATTTAGGCTGTGCTTACTTCTTAGGCAAAAAGTACGAAAAAATCCTCGAGTTCATTTACTTTAATCCGATGTCGGCTCGTATTATTGCGTTAATTGCTAGCGCTCTCGATCGGCTCGACAATACGAAATTGGCTTTGGAATATTTTGAAATCATTTCCAAATTCACCTTTTCCAAATACGAACCGGTCTTTTGCTATCATGTCGAATATGTGCGGCAGAAGTTCGAAAAGTACGGCTATCAGCGCTTAATGGCTTATATCAAAAACGTTATTTTCCCGGCTCAGAAAAAGTTTCATCATGAATTCTTTTTCCAAATCGAGCTGCAGAATTTCCTCGAATTAGGGTATAGCATGGGACGCTACAAAGATACCCTGAAAAATTTCCACGATTTCTTTGACGAGGATTAAGGTAATTAAGTGGAAAAATGTCTTAAATTAGGGTATAATAATACATGGTGAAAACATGGATGATTATATCGCTAATTTAAATCAAGAAGAACTTTTCCCCGACCTGTTAAAATTTGCCCGCCAAAACAAGGTGCCAATCATTAACCGAGATTCCTTAAACCTTATTAAAACCTACCTTTACTTGTTTTCTTCTCCCAAAATTTTGGAAATAGGAACTGCCATCGGTTATTCTGCCTTGCATTTTGCGCTGGCCAATCCCACGGCCCAAATCGATACTATGGAAAGGGATGCCAAGATGATTGAAATTGCCCAAAGCAATTTTCAGAAATACGACGGAAATCATCAAATCAATCTCATTCCGGTCGATGCACTGGAGTGGGATGGTTGGGAAAAGGACCGATACCAAATCATCTTTATCGACGGCGCCAAAGCCCAATATCAAAAGTTTTTTGCCAAATATCAAGAAGCTCTTGAACCAGGCGGATTGATTATAACCGATAATATCGGTTTTCATAACCTGGTTGGCAATGACGAAAAAGAAAAACCCAAACGGATAAAAAACCTGGTAACAAAAGTGGAAAATTACAATCAATGGTTGAAAGACCATCCCCAATTTGTTACCACGTTTTTTCCGCTTGGCGACGGGTTGGCCGTCAGTTGGAAGGTGCGTTAAATGAAATTAATCGTGGAATTACAAGACATCAAACAGATTAAACCTTATCAAGCAGTCGCCGGTTGGCTTATCGGAGTCGAATCCTTAAGCTCGCAAGGCTCTGCTTTTTTTCCCATCGCCAAGATTCCGGAAATCATTGCCCGGGCCAAAGAATACAATCAATTCGTGGCGATAAATGCGGGGAGAATTTTCAATGATTCCGAACTGAAAAAAGCCGAAAAAATCCTTGCCAAACTGAAGAAATGGAATATCAGGTATTATTTCTATACGGATTTGGGTTTTTATGAATTGGCCAAGGCGCGCAAACTGCCTTTGGTTTATCAGGCGGCGACGTACCTTACCAATTCTCCGGATGTCAATGCTTTCCTTGACGAAAACGAAAGCGTCGTCGTGGCACCGGAAATATCCAAAGATGAATTGGTGACGATAACCAAAAACGCAAAAAAAGATGTAATGGTGGAAGCCTTCGGGCGTCTGTCAATTTTTTATTCCAAAAGAAAGCTGATGACCAATTACTTTCAATATCGCGCTTGGGGTAATGACCCCAAGGGAAGCGATTATTCCATAGTGGAAGAAAAACGCTCAGAACATTACCCGATCGAAGAAAACGAAAGCGGAACCTTAATCTACTCATCCCATTTCTATTATTTGTGGGAAGAAATTTGGGAACTATCCCATGTCAGCCATTTATTGATCCGTACTAAATGGCTGGATCCGGCCTTATTCGATGAAGTGGTTTCGGTATATGATGCGTATCTAGCAACCAAAGCGGGCGATATCAAAACTTTGGGAATCGACTTATTCCAAGGAGCCTTGTATCGCCAAAGTTTGTTAACCAAAGTCAGGTGATGACCATGAAAAAAATCGAATTATTGGCACCGGCGGGAAATCTCGAGAAAGCTAAAATCGCTTTGATGTACGGAGCGGATGCGGTGTTCGTTGGCGGAAAGACCTTCAGTTTAAGGGCCCGTGCCTCCAACTTTGAACGCGACGATTTAAGCGAACTTGTATCCTTTGCCCACCAAAGAGGCAAAAAAGTCTACGTGACAACCAATATCATTCCGCACGACGAGGATTTCCTGGCTTTGGGAGATTATCTACGCTTCCTGGAAAATATCGGAGTTGATGCCATCATTGTTTCATCGCTGGCTTTGGCGGAACTGGCCAAAAAACAGGCCCCGAACCTGGCGATTCATATCAGCACGCAAACTTCCACCTACAACAGCATTGCCTTAAAGTATTGGAAGAAAAAAGGTGCTTCCCGTGTCGTTTTGGCCCGGGAACTTTCCCTTGACGAATTGAAAGAAATGGTACCGAAAACCGACTTGGAACTCGAAGTTTTTATTCACGGGGGCATGTGCGCCGGTTTTTCCGGACGTTGCGTTTTGAGCAACCACATGACGATGCGCGATGCCAACCGGGGGGGTTGTGCCCATTCGTGTCGTTGGAATTATTTCCTTTACCAAAAAAGCGAACTGCTTCCCGGTTTTTTCAATTTCGGTTCCAAGGATTTGATGGCCGTACCTTTCATCGAAGATTTTATCAGGATGGGAATCGCCTCCTTAAAAATCGAAGGACGGATGAAGTCGATTTATTATTTGGCTACCGTGGTAAGGGCTTATCGGGCTTTAATCGATAGTTACTACGAAAAGGGTAAAATTGCGGAAGCCGATATGCAAGAAGCAGCTACCGAGATTGCCAAGGCCGAAAACCGGCAAACTTCCGTCGGGTTTTTGCAGGGGCTCCCGACCGTTAACGAGCAATTGTACGACAATCGGGCCGAAACCCCAACCAAAGAGTTTGTGGGAATGGTTTTGGATTACAATCCCGAAACGCAAATGGCTTTAATCGAACAGCGGAATTATTTTTCGGTAGGAGACGAAGTCGAGTTTTTTGGACCATTCAAAAAAGCGGTAACTTTTTCGGTGCCGCCGTTTGTCGATTTTGAAACCCAGGAAGAACTGACGGTTGCCCGACATCCGCTCCAGAAAATTCGCATGGCGGTTCCGATTCCTTTGGAACCTTACGATATGATGCGTCTCGTCAAAACGAATCGTAATTACGAATCAAAAAACGAAAAAACCGATGATTAATTGCTTGCAATTTGCGAGCATATTTGATATAATCAATAAATATTATTAGAGAAAATTATTTTGTGAAAAAAGGTGAGTGTAATTATGAGTAAGAAATTCCAGATTACGGAAGAAGGTTTAAAAGCCTATCAAGAAGAGTTGAATCGTTTGAAGACCGTTGAACGGGAAAAGAACATCATTGCCTTGCAGGAAGCACGGGCGCAAGGTGACTTGTCGGAAAACGCGGATTACGATGTGGCCCGCGACGAACAAGCCAAAATTGCGAGCCGGATTAACGAAATCGAAGAAATACTTAGGAATTACGAAATCATCAAGGACAATGAAACGAACAATCTCGGTAAGTGGGTCCAAATCGAAATCATTGATGGTGAAGATGCCGGAATTTCCGAAGAATATAAAATCGTCGGTAGCTTGGAAGCAGACCCGATCAGAGGTTTGATTTCCAATGTTTCCCCGTTGGGACATGCGATTATCAATCATAAAGTCGGGGATATTGTCGAGGTAAAACCGGAAAACGGTGAAAAATACCGCGTCAAAATCCAAAAAGTATTCCAAAAATGATTGGCGTAATTTGTGCGATGGCGATTGAAGCGCAATCTTTTATCGAAAGATTAACGGATTGTCGCGAAGAGAAGATCTTAAACATTTCCTTTTGGGAAGGAAAGCTGGAAGAAAAGTCTGTTGTCGTAACGGTTTCCGGAGTCGGAAAAGTTTCGGCTGGCATTGCCACCGCTTTAATGATCGAACATTACCGTCCGAGTCTGATTATCAACAGCGGGATTGCGGGGGGCTTTGACCTGAATACCCGGCTTTTGGATGTCGTCTTGGGCGAACAGATTGCCTATTACGATTTCGATATTTCGTTTGACGGAGCTTTCCTTTTCGGTCAGGTGCCTGATGCGCCGCTTTGGTTTTCAGGCGACGAAAAAGCTTTAGCTATCGCTTCAAAAGTTCAATTACCTAACCCGATTCACAGAGGCCGAATAATTACCGCGGATTGTTTCCAAACCGATCGCAAAGCAGTCGAAAATGCCCTTGCCAAATTGCAAGTGGAAACGGTTCAGGCCATCGATATGGAATCCGCAGCTATCGCTCAGGTAGCTTATCGGTTTCAGACTCCCTGCCTGATTATCCGGAGTATTTCCGATATCTTGGGTCAGGAAGACCAAGCCGAACATTACTATAATTGGATTACTCAGGCTTGCGAAAACGCCCTGAAAATCAGCCTTTTCGTAATAGCCAATTATCATTGAAAAAAAGACGTTAGTAAACCTATCGTCTTTTTTGTTTAGCCCTTCAAATACAAATAAAGTTTGGTGAGCGCCCGTTTTTCTATCCGCGAAACATAACTGCGGCTGATTTTTAAACTTTTGGCGATTTCTCGTTGGGTTTCGATGAAATGGTTGTTTAAACCGAATCGGCGGCTGATGATTTCCAATTCCCGCTCAGTTAGGATTTTCAAAGCTTCCTTGATTCGCACGTTTTGTTCCTCGGTAATCAAAATTTCGCTGGCCAAGGGGCTCGGATCTTCCACGATATCGCTCAGATGAATTTCGTTGCCTTCCCGGTCTTCCCCAATCGGGGCAAAAAGACTCGAAGTGTCTTTACGTTTTTTGTTGCTTCTTAAATGCATTAAGATTTCGTTTTCGATGCATCGTGCGGCGTAAGTCGCCAGTTTGGTGTTGGACTTAAAATTATAGGTATCAACCGCTTTAATCAAACCGAAAGCCCCGATGGAAAGCAAATCGTCGCGGTCTTCCCTGGTGTTTTCAAACTTTTTAACGATATGAGCAACCAGGCGCAAATTGTGCTCGATTAAAACATCTCGGGCTTTAAGGTCTCTTTTTTCCCAAAGAGCCAAATATTTGGCTTCTTCTTCCGGGGACAAAACTTCCGGAAAGCTTTGCGAGTTGATTGCCCCGATTAAGGGCAAAATAAGCAAAGATAATAAATTAAACATGAAGCCTCCTTTTTGATAGACAAAATAAGGGAAATTTTGTATAATAGTAAATAATGAAAGGTTTTTTAAAAATGAAATATTTCCCGATTGAAGTACAAAAATCAATTTTCGACATTAACTTTACTAGATTATATGCAAACGGCAAAAAAATCATACTATGCGATCTTGATAACACGCTCATTCCTTACAGTGAATCGATGCCGAGCAAGGAGCTTATCGAATGGGCGGAAAAAGTCAAAACCATCGGTTTTAAGCTTTATCTTTTTTCCAACAACAAAGATACCCGGGTTTTGCCTTTTTCGCTGGTTTTGGGAGCGGATGGGCATTTGGCGAGTGCTTATAAACCGTTTATCCGCCGGACCAAACAATTCCTGAAAAAAATTGATGCAACCTTGGCTGAAGTGGTCGTTATCGGCGATCAATTCGTAACCGACATCACGGTTGCCAAAAAAATCGGTGTCGACAGCATTATTGTCAAAACAATTGACCATAAAACCCAAAAATGGTATACGAAAATCAACCGGTTGCGCGAAAAATGGTATTTGAAAAGACTTAAGAAAGCTCGGCCGGATTTATATCGATTGTTGATAGAAAAGGAGATCATTCATGAGTAGATGTATCGGTTGCGGGATTAAGCTGCAAACTACCGATGAAACCTCCCCTGGCTATGTCAGCGAACATTTGTTGATTGAAAAAGGGGAAATGGCTTATTGCAAGAGATGTTTCACGCTTCGCCACTACAACCAGGAATTATTGTCCGGAAATTTGCGCAGTTTCAATGACCAATACTATGCCAAACTGCAGGCTGTCAAAGAAAGCGATTGTTTGGTCGTCCTAATTCTCGATGTGCTTGATTTAAACGGGGGTTTTATTCCCCGTTTAAAAGAGTATGTGCAAAACAAAAAAGTGGTGATTTTAATCAACAAAACCGACCTTCTGCCTTCAAGCATAAAAGTCCATCATATCGAAAAGTACGTGCGCGAAAAAGCCCGCGATTTGGGCTTGAATGTGGGAATGGTTTTACCGATTTCGGCTTTAAAAACGAAAGATTTGACCAAAGTCCTAACCGTTATCGGCCAGCAGGTCAATAAAAAGGCCAACCTTGACCAGGATGTTTTTGTCTTGGGCGCAACAAGCGTCGGCAAGTCGACTCTCATGAACGGACTAATCAAATTATTGCCAATGGAAAACTACCCGAGCGATTTAATCACCACCAGCAACCGCCCTCAAACCACTTTGGATTTAATCAAAATACCGTTTGCCAAAGGGGTGACGAAAAAATTCCGTTATCTTATCGATACCCCGGGCTATCTGCATCCCCAAAGCATCGCCTCGTATTTGGGTTTTGATTCCATCAAGGTGATTTCCCCCAAAAATAAACTCAAGGTGCGCACCTTTCAGTTAAAAGACCGCCAAACTTTATTTTTGGGAGGACTGGCCCGTATCGATTTTGACAGCACCGAAGCAAGCGTGTCGTGTTTTGTGGCGAACACTTTATATATTCACCGCACCAAGACGGTGAATGCGGAGGGGTTTTATCAGGAACATCTAGGCGAACTGCTCGTTCCGCCGCTGACACCTGAGGAAAAAGCTTGGGCTGTCAAAGTAAAGCAATACCAGTTTGCTTTAACGGACAATTTGTTTTACGACTTAACCATCAGCGGACTCGGCTTTTTGCATATCAAAGGTCAAAACCTAACTGTAACCGTAACGGTACCGGAAAGTACGCTTGTGGAATGTTCTTTATCGTTTATTACAGGAGTGTCTGAATGACTTATCAGGAATTATATACGGAAATAAAAACGAAATTCAGTCGCAACAGTCATACGCTCGAACGCTTTGCCCATATCGAAGGCGTCATCCGCCGGGCCGTTAGATTAAACGAAATCCATCAGCTTGGTTTACCCGAAGAAGATGTCAAAATCGCAAGCCTTCTGCACGACTACGGCAAACTCTTTTCGAACAATGAATTGAGCCTCTTTTTGGATGTGGCGGTGGAACAGGCGCTTCCCGGCGACTATCCGGAATTGTTTGCCCAGGCCAAGACGATTTGGCACAGTTTCATCGGAGCCATGTGGGTAAAACGCGATTATCCGTTCGTTTCGGACGAAATCATTGATGCCATCAAATATCATACGACCGGAAAACCCAATATGACCACTTTGGGAATATTGCTGAGCGTAAGCGATGCGACCGAAGAAACCCGAACTTACGAAAACATCGACTATTTTCGCGCCCTCACCGAGCAGGATTTAATGCAAGGTTTCAAGGAAATCTTGATTGACACCATCCGAGTCGTCAAAGCAAGACAATTGTTTTTGCATCCGTTGACAAAAGATGCCTATGAATTTTATGTGAAGGAGAAATTGAATGACTGATAACGTAAAAAAAATAATCGAAATCCTCGATAAAGCGGTCGTCTTCGATACGAAAGTTTACGACATGACAAGCCTAACCCCTTTTTATGACTTTAGCATTATCGCCTCGGTCAAAAACTCGCGTCAAGGAAATGCCGCGGTGGACTATTTGCGCAAAGATGCGCCGTTAAACGGTTTTACCATCCGGAGCATCAGCGGCCACAGCGATTCGCGCTGGTTTTTGGTCGATTTGAATGATATCGTGGTTCATATTTTTGTGGGCGACGAACGGGATCGTTACAATCTGGACGGTTTATACAGCCATAATTTTCGGTAATTTTTGTCACATTTTGGGCGTTTGCACATATAATGGTATTGATTAAAGTAAATTTTTTAGAAAGAAGTGATTAGGAAAATGTTACTTTCCGAATTGGCGGAAAAAGACATTATCAACGAAAAAGACGGCAGTAAAATCGGCCGAATAACCGATATCGAAATCGATACCAATAACGGCAACATCCTCAGCATCAAAGTTCAGGCTGGAATGAAAATCCTGCATATGATTACCGGCAAAGATGCGACCAGAATTCCTTGGCAAAATATCATCAAAATCGGCAATGATGTGATAATTGTCGACTATCCATATCACGGAAAAACGTTGACGCAATCTTCGAACTAACAATTAAAAAACGAAAAAGCAAAAGGCTTAAACCTTTGAACGCAAGGTTTAAACCTTTTGTTTTTTATTCGGTGGCACCGGGAATCGGTTTGGCAAAATCGCTTGGGGTATCGACCGTAATACCGTATAAAGCAAAAGCATATTCCAACAAATTGACGGTGTCTTCCCAATCGTTGGAGTCGTTTAATGTTACCACGATAAATTCCTGACCGTCCTGTTCCGCCGCGGTAACCAAGGTCCGGCCGGCACGGCGGGTAAAACCGGTTTTTCCCCCGATTACGTAATAGACATTGTGAAGCAACCGATGTTTGTGAACAAAGTTATACTCGTTGCCTAATTTCGAAGTTGTTTGATAAGTCTTGGTGCCGATGATTTTCCGGAAGTTGGGGTTCGTTAAACCGTAACGCATCAAACGCGCCAAATCGTAAGCGGTGGAGAGGTTGCTGGATGGAATATCAAGTCCCGAAGGATTGGTAAAAACGGTTTGGTTTAGTCCGAGTGCCTTGGCTTTTTGATTCATAAGACTGACAAAAGCCGGTACGCTGCCTGCCACGTATTCCGCAATCGCCCATGCCGCATCGTTTCCCGACCTTAGCAACAGACAGTATAAAAGATCGCGCATCGTCAGTGTGTCGCCCGCAACCAAAGGACAAGAAGACGGCGATTGACCGGCGGCTTCGGCGCTGATGGTAACGGGGTCGTTTAAATTGGTTGCTTCGATGGCGAGGATTGCGGTCATGAGTTTGGTCAGACTGGCAATCGGAAGTTCCGCAAAAGCATTTTGTTCAAATACGATTGAACCGGTATTGCCGTCTAAGACAATAGCACTTTCCGCACTGATGGGCGGCTGCCTGAGTGCTTTTTCAAACGGTCTGGCCAAGCGCTTAAAGATGGAACTTTCGCCCGGGTAATTGATTTTTTCGTCAAAGACGATATATTTAAGGTAAACGGAAGGTAAAATAAGAGTTTTTCCGGAAGAGGTTTCTTCGATGATATAATGGTCGGTACTGGCTTGGGTTAGAAGTCCCCGGAAAACTTTTTCGCCGTCTTCGTAATGCATATAAAAGCTGGCGACTTTGCCTAAATTGAGGCGCAGAATGTTTTCGATAAACGATTGTTCCAAAACTTTTTCGCCCTTTTTTGAAAAATTGGTCATCTGATTTTTCCTTTCTTTATTTGTTCATTTCAATATATGATAAAAACCTTTGTTTGATAACTTTTGATAGTTCCTCCCGGGCTTACCGGTTTTTGCTTGGAATTTTTTGGGGCCAAAGGGCGGTCAAATACCCCAAAAAAGCCGAAAAGGCCATTAAAATTTGATAAACAGCCATAAAAAGCAAAAAAGCGAAAAAGTTTAATTGGCATTTTATTTGCAACGGTTTAAAGACTTGTCGAACGGTTATTTGATAAATCAACCAATAATTGAACAAAAACAAAGGAATGACATATAAAGAAATTGGCCCGAACAGATAAAAAAAACCGAAAAAGGATAGAATGATTCCGGGTAAAAAAAAGATTAAATAACAAGCGTCAATCAGGGGAATCAACAAATCGATAAAAGTAAAGTACTTGGCAAAAAAACACCTTTGTTCCCATGGCTTTACGGTTCTAAGACCTTCAATCATGCCTTTGGCCCAGCGGCGGCGTTGACGAAAAAAACTTTTGATTGTCGAAGGAACAACCGTAAAACTGGCCGCCCGGGGTTCGAACAAAACGCTTCTTTTTGACCTTAAGATTTTCCACGTAAGGACGATATCTTCGCCGTCCGCTTCATCCCAACCGCCCAACTCCTTTACCAAAGCGGTATCGTAAATACTGAAAGCTCCTTGGGCGACCAAAGTTGAACCGTAATGGGACTGAAGATGTTTGATGGCATTGATGCTTAAAAAATAATCATAGTATTGCATTCTGGTCAAAAGATTATCATTTCGGTTTTTGACGAAGATTCCTCCTGCCACCGCCCCAGTTTTTTCTTCCTGAGCTATCTTTGCGGAAATCAGCGATAAGGCCTGTTCGTGCAAAACCGTATCCGCATCCACGCACACAAAATATTTAGTGGTTATTTCCTTTAAACCGGTATTCAAAGCATGGTGTTTGCCTTTTCGGGGTTCGGAAAGGATTTTAAAGTTTAAGGAAAAAGCCTTTTTGGCCGCTTCGGCGATTTCTCGGGTTTTGTCGGTGCTGGCATTGTCGATAACAATTATTTCCAACTCTCCCGGATAGTCTTGCCTTGAAAGAGCCTCCAAAGCAAAGTAAAGGTTTTTTTCTTCGTTATGGGCGGGAATCAAAACCGTAAGCGGTTGGGAAAAAGGGAGGGTTAACGGTTTCGGGTTTACGAAAAGCAAAGTAATAAACAGGTTTGCAGCCAAAAAGCCCGGCAGATAGGCAATTCCGCCGATAACGACAATGGCCAAAACTTTGGGGAAGAGTTTGGTCAGTTCCTCAATCCAAGCAAGCGATAAGTAAACCGAAAAAAGCAACCATACCAAAGAACCCAAAACCATGATAAAAAAGTGACGTCTTTTTTTCATAAATCTTTCCTCATTCTTTATTATTATGAGGCAAACTCCGGCAGTTTATCAGTTCTTTTAAAAGGTTTGATTTGAAAAACAATTTTCACCCATAATAACCAAAAATGTGGTATAATGTAGAAAAATGTCTCAAGGAGGAGAGGCTATGGATAAACTTAAACTAATACCCCAACTAGATCCTGGTTTTCAACCGATGAGTGTTGTTTTGCGTTCGTTTCGCAGACAAGTAGCACAAGACAAAGCAAAAGAAAAAATGGCCATTTGCGTGGAAAGACAAGGTGGATATCGTTATCGCTATGATATGGATATCCTTGGCGTCAACGAACAAACGCTGGAAACTAATGTTGCAATCATTGAACGCCTTATCAAAAGTATTTTATGGGTTGTCGGCGGATATAAAATTTATTTGGGCGGTAACCCGATGGTTACCGAAAAACTAAAAGCCATCTTCAGCAAAGACGGCATGCGCAAATTCGATGTCGAATTTATGAGCAAAGTTTATCGCGAACCGTTCGAAGTCATTACCACCACGATTGACAAAGTTCCGACCGAAGTCAAAGCTTCCATTAAAATCGGGGGCAATTTGGACGGCTATCGGATTGGTTTTGATGCGGGAGGATCGGACCGTAAGGTCAGCGCGGTCGTCAACGGCGAAGCGATTTACAGCGAAGAAGTCGTTTGGCATCCGAAACTCCAAACCGATCCCGATTACCATTATCAAGGAATTCTTGACAGTTTTAAACGGGCTGCTTCCAAGATGCCGCGCGTGGATGCGATTGGCGTTAGCAGCGCCGGTATTTATATCAACAACGAAGTCCGGGTAGCATCGCTTTTCATCAATGTTCCGGAAGATGTCTTTAACGCCAAAGCCCGCGACGTTTACATCCGTGCCGCCAAAGAAATCGGCGAGGTACCGCTTGAAGTGGCGAACGACGGCGACGTGACCGCTTTAGCCGGTGCCATGGAACTGAAAGATACCAATGTCTTGGGAATTGCCATGGGGACCAGCGAAGCTGCTGGCTACATCAACGAAGAAGGCAACCTCATGGGTTGGCTGAGCGAACTCGCTTTTGTTCCGGTCGACTTCAACAAAGAAGCGATGGTCGACGAATGGAGCGGAGACTACGGCTGCGGAGTCAAGTACTTCAGTCAGGATGCGGTCATTAAATTGGCACCTAGAGCAGGCATTGCCTTGGACGAAAAGCTGTCGCCGGCCGAAAAACTCAAAGTCGTTCAGGGTTTAATGAAAGAGGGCGACGAACGCGCCAAAGCGATTTACGAAACAATCGGTATTTATTTGGGTTATGCTTTGGCCTATTACAGCGAATTTTATCAAATCAAGCATCTGTTATTGCTCGGAAGAGTAACCAGCGGTGACGGGGGATTAATAATAGTGGAAAAAGCCAAAGAAGTGCTTGTCAGCGAATTCCCTGAATACCAAAATATTTTGATCCACATGCCGGACGAAAACAGCCGTCGGGTCGGACAAAGTATTGCCGCCGCAAGCCTCCCTAAAGCCTAGAAAGAGTCAGACCAGTATATTTTATGAAAAAAGCTATTTTGTTAAATGACAATGTATTTATGGGAAACACTTATGTTGTAGGGGATGAAACAAGAGCCATTGTAATCGATCCGGCTTGCGAGGTAACCAAAATCGTCAAAGCGCTCAAAAAACGCACGCTATTGGGTGTGTTTTTGACCCATGCGCATTACGACCATTTCCGGACCTTAAGAGAGTTGTTGGACAAATATCCCGAGGTTAAATGCTATTTGCACAAATTAGCTTATTACAAATTGGATGATCCCAACAAACATCACGGATTGTATTACGGGGGAGCAGCCCGAAACCGTTTTGATCCGGACCGGACGCAATTTATCCACGACAAAGACTTATTGACCATGGCGGACGGTTTCGAAGTAGGGGTTTTGGAAACCCCGGGACATACCGATTGCTCGGTTTCCTTAATCATCGACGATATGCTTTTTTCGGGCGATACTCTGTTTAAAAATACGGTCGGTCGAAGCGATCTTCCGACAGGCGATCAGTTCCAATTGACCAAAAGCGTCAATCGCTTACTTGCGCTCGATGGAAACCTTTGGGTATATCCGGGGCATGACGAAGCGACTACTTTGGAAGAAGAGCGTAACGGTAATCCGTTTGCCAAAATATCCAAAAGATAATTATCGGATTTTAAGATTAAAGGAAAAACAGGACGATTGTTTTTCCTTTTTTTGATACATAAAAAAGAATAGAAAAGGTATAATAATACTGAAAAAAATTAGCACTAAACGCTTGACATTGCTAACACAAATGAGTATAATAAATTACGTACGAAAAAAATGCCAGAAAGGAGCGATATGATTTGTTGTCAGAACGCCAAATAATGGTTTTGAAAGCCATCGTCGAAGAATATGTCAGTACCAATGAACCGGTTGGTTCGCGGACGCTTTCCAAACGTCCCGATTTGCCGTTTTCCCCGGCTACGATTCGGAACGATATGGCCGATTTGGAAGAAATGGGCTACTTGGAAAAAACCCACACTTCCAGCGGACGGATTCCTTCGGAAGCGGGATATCGGTTGTATGTCGAACAAATCATGAAAGAAAAACAAAAGCAGGAAGTTGCCTTTCCGATGCTTGACCAAATTTTCAGTCAGGCCAATATTACGCGCCAGGAAGCAATCCGAGAATCGCTTGATTTGGTGGCGGATCTGACGAATTATGCGGCAGTGGCATTGGGACAGTCCGCGGAACATTCGCGAATTAAGAAATTGGAGTTTATTTCGCTACAAGAACGGTTTGCGATTATTCTGATGGTAACCGACCAAGGTTATGTGGAATCGAAAAAGATTATGCTTCCTGAAGGCATTAGTATCAAAGAAGTTGAACGCGTTGTTAAAGTCTTAGACGAATTATTGCATGATGTGATGATTACGGAAATCGAACTGCGTTTGAAAGAAGCATCCCAAAACGAAGAAATTCGCGATTTCCTTTGCTATCGCGAAGAATTGATTGCGGCATTTGTCAATGCCTTTGTGGAAATGGCTTCCAACAAATATCATATTGCGGGAAAGACCAATATTTTGGAACTGCCGGAATTCCAGGACGTCAAGAAGGCACGCGAGCTGTTTGAGGCGATTGAGAATAAGGAAATCTTTAAAGTCATCAGACTGGATAATTCCGGAATAACGGTTCGGATTGGTCAGGAAAACGAAATCAAAGCAATGCAAAACTGTACCGTCATAACGGTACCTTATACCAGTGCTTCAGGTGATCGCGGTGCGATATCGGTGATTGGTCCGACAAGGATGCAATATGACAAAGTGATTCCGATTTTAGAATACATTGCGTCAAACATCAAAAAAATCGTATAAAACCAACGTGTACGCTAAAGGAGGAAAACAATGAGTGAATTTAATCGCTATCGCGAAGAAGAAAAAGAGCAAGAGCAACAGGAACAAGAAAACGCAAGCGAAGCGTTAGCAAAAGAGGAGGGCGACCAACCAACTGATTCCCATGATTCATGTTGCGAAAAATGCCAATCGGAAGCAAGCGAAGAATGCGCTTGCCAACAGAAAGAAGACGAATTGGCCGTATGTCAAGCCGAAATAGCTAAATTAAAAGAGGAAATTGCGCAACTGAACGATCAATTGTTGAGAAATCGGGCGGAACTGGAAAATTTCAAACGCCGTACCAACGAAGAACGGATTCGGGAAAGAAAATATGCTTTGCAGTCTTTCTTTGCCGATTTTATCCACATCACCGATATTTTCAACAAAGCTGTGCAAACCGAAACCGATGACGAGAAACTCAAGAAATTCTTAGCCGGGTTTCAACTCATCAATACGCAAATTCAAACTTTGATGGCGCAATACGGGGTTAAACCGATTGAAGCCAAAAACCAAAAATTTGACCCAAATTTGCATTCGGCAGCCGAAACTGTTTGGGTTGAAGGCGTAGATGAAGATGTAATCGTCGAAGAAATTATTACCGGTTACATGTACAAAGATCGGATTCTGCGTCCAAGTATTGTAAAAGTAAATAAAGCTAGTGCCAAATCAATTGAAGAGAAGGAGGAAAAGAACAATGGGTAAAATTATCGGAATTGACTTAGGTACAACCAATTCATGTGTTGCAGTTATGGAAGGGGGCGACCCTAAAGTTATAGCCAACTCAGAAGGTTCCAGAACTACACCATCGGTAGTAGCCTTCAAAGACGGGGAAATAATCGTTGGCGATAGTGCCCGCCGTCAGGCTGTTACCAATCCTAACACCATTTATTCCATCAAACGGAAAATGGGAACCAATCAAAAAGTAAAAGTAAATGATAAAGAGTATACTCCGCAGGAAATTTCCGCAATGATCCTGCAAAACCTTAAGGCTACGGCCGAAGCTTACCTTGGCGAAAAGGTCACCGAAGCGGTTATTACGGTTCCGGCTTATTTTAACGATGCGGAACGTCAAGCCACCAAAGATGCGGGACGGATTGCCGGACTGGACGTTAAACGGATTATCAACGAACCGACAGCTGCCGCATTGGCTTACGGTATCGATAAACTCAACAAAGAACAAACCGTTTTGGTTTATGACCTTGGCGGCGGTACCTTTGATGTCTCGGTATTGCAACTTGCCGACGGTACTTTTGAAGTTTTGGCGACAGCCGGAAACAACCGCTTAGGCGGTGACGACTTCGACCAATTAGTCGTCAATTATTTGATTGAAGAATTCCAGAAAAAGGAAGGCGTTGACCTTTCGAAAAATAAGACTGCACTCTTTAGATTGAGAGAAGCTGCCGAAAAAGCCAAGAAAGAATTAAGCGGTGTAACCAAAACCGAAATCAATTTACCTTTCATCGGCGCCAACCAAAACTATGAACCGGTACACCTCAATTTAAGCTTAACCAGAGCAAAATTCGAAGAATTGATTACCCCTTTGATCGAATCGACCAAGGTTCAGGTTCGTCAGGCCTTGAAAGATGCCAAGATTACCGCAAACGATCTTGACCAGGTCTTGTTGGTCGGCGGATCTACCCGGATTCCTGCCGTTCAGGAATTAGTCCGTCGCGAACTCGGCAAAGAACCGAACCGCAGTATCAACCCTGACGAAGTTGTGGCCATGGGTGCCGCAATCCAAGGCGGTGTGCTTGCCGGTGAAGTAAAAGACGTTTTGTTGCTCGACGTTACTCCGCTCAGCCTCGGTATCGAAACCTTGGGCGGCGTCGCAACCAAATTGATTGAACGCAATACCACCATCCCGACTTCGAAATCGCAAATCTTCTCGACGGCGACCGATAACCAAACAGCTGTTGACATTCACGTTGTTCAGGGCGAACGTCCGATGGCCAGCGACAACAAATCTCTCGGCCGTTTCCAACTGACCGGTATTCCGCCTGCCCCACGGGGTGTTCCGCAAATCGAAGTTAAGTTCGATATCGATGCCAACGGTATCGTNNAGAAGAAATTCAGAGGATGATTCGGGAAGCCGAAGAAAATGCCGCTGCCGATAAACGGAAGAAAGAAGAAGCCGATTTACGGAACGATGCGGACCAATTGTTGTTTGGGGTTAAAAAATCCCTCAATGATTTGGGCGGCGAAGTAACCGAATCCGAAAAGAAAGAAGTCGAACAGGCTTGCGAAGCGCTTCAAAAAGCTCTTGACGGCAAAGACTTGGACGAAATCAGAAGACGCAAGGAAGAACTGGAAAAAGCCGCTCAAGGCGTAGCCACCAAAGCTTACCAAAAAGCACAACGCGAATATGAAGCCAAGAATGCACAATCGGGCAAAGACAAAAAAGACGACGACAATGTCGTAAATGCCGATTATGAGGATCTCAATAAATAAGGTTTCGAAAACTTTATAGAAACGGAGGGGCCGAACGATGGCAACTAAACGTGATTATTATGAAATATTAGATGTCCCTAGAAGTGCAAGCGAAGATGAGATAAAAAAAGCGTATCGGACCCTTGCCAAAAAGTATCATCCCGATGTTAGTTCCGAACCTAACGCTACGGAAAAATTCAAGGAAATCCAGGAAGCTTACGAAGTTTTAAGCGACCCGGTGAAACGTCAAAATTACGACCGTTACGGCCATGAAGACCCGACCATGGGCGGTATGGGAGGTTTCGGCGGTTTCAGCGGCTTTGGCGGCTTCGAGGATATTTTTGCCAATATCTTCGGGGGCGGCCGGCGGTCTGACCCAACCGGTCCGCGCAAAGGTCAAGACTTAAGCATGAACATTACCATCACTTTCGAAGAAGCGGCTTTTGGGGTCAAGAAACCGATTAGCATTACCCGTTATGAGGAATGCAGTACCTGCGGCGGAACCGGCGCCTATTCCCGTCAGGATATTTCGACCTGTCATCGTTGCGGCGGACGCGGTCGGGTAATTGTCGAACAAGCGACTATTCTTGGTCGGATCCAAACCGAAACAACCTGTTCCGAATGTCGGGGCACCGGTCGCAAAATCAGAAGAGCCTGTGACAACTGTCACGGCGCCGGTCGGATGAAAAAAGACGCCACCATCTCGGTCAATATCCCGGCGGGTATCGAAGACGATCAAACGATTCGGTTATCCGGTCAGGGGGAAGCCGGTTATAACGGCGGACCGAGCGGCGACTTGTATATCAATGTAACCGTAAAAGAACACGAAATCTTCGAACGGGACGGTAACGATATCATCCTCCAAATGCCGATTACCTTCAGTCAAGCGGCTTTGGGGGCCACTTTGGAAGTCAAAACGCTTTATGGCATGGTGGCTTTGAAAATTCCGCCTGGAACGCAAACCGGAACGAAGTTTAAGTTGACCGGAAAAGGCATTTCCAGCCAGACCACCGGTAGGACCGGAAATCAGTATGTCGTTGTTACGGTTGTCACTCCGACAAAATTAACCAATGATCAAAAAGAACTGTTCCAAAAATTAAGCAAAACCGACGAAACTGCCGGCAGCAAGTGGTCCGAGCGGATTAAGCGTTTCTTTACTTCCAAATAAAACTAGCAAGTTATCCATTTGAGTCTAAAGTTAACCTTTAGGCTCTTTTTTATCGGTGAAAGTGTAAAATAAGTGATTAATTTGGCCGAATATGGTACAATAATTAAATAAAAGGATGAATGATGTTATGCAACGTTACTTTGTTGACCAAATAAACCTTGATGAAAAAAGAGCTGTCCTGCTGCCAAGCGATGCTTATCATGTCCAAAAAGTGATGCGAATGAAATTAAACGATTCCGTCATCGTTTGCCATGAAAAAGCGGGAACCTTCTTGGGAAAGCTGATTAAGCTTTCACCAAACGAAGCGGTCGTGGAATTAATCGACAAAATCGAAGAAAACAACGAACTTCCCCTTGATGTAACGATTGCCCATGGTTTGGTTCGCCGGGAAAAGATGGAGTTCGTCATCGAAACTTGCGCAGCCCTTGGTGCTTATGCGTATGTTCCGGTTTTTATGAACCGTTCCACCGCAAAATGGCAGGAAGAAAAAGGCGACAAAAAGGAAGCCCGGATTGCTAAAATCATCAAAGAAGCTTCGGAACAATCTCATCGCAATCGTCTGATGAAGTTTTATAAACCGCTGACCATCCCGGAATTAATCCAGGCAAAAGCCGAGTTTGATTTGTGCCTTTTTGCCTACGAAGATACCCCGTCCGACGATGCCAATCTGAAAAAAGCACTGTCGCAGGAAAATTGCCGAAAATTGTTGGTTTTGTTTGGACCGGAAGGCGGATTTGATTCAAAGGAAACGGAAATGCTAAAAAACGCGGGCTTTATTCCGGTTACCTTAGGCAAACGGATTCTTAGAACCGAGCTTGCGCCTTTATATTTATTAAGTACCATCGGTTATCAGAAAGAGTTAAAAGCATGAATGAAGTAAAAACAGAAAAAAGGACCCTGAAATTTAAAATCCATACTTTGGGTTGCAAAGTTAATTTATATGAATCGGAAGCCGTAAGTTCCCAATTGGTGGAAGCGGGTTGGCTTTGGACCGATAACGACGAAGAAGCCGATGTGCAGATTATCAATACTTGCACGGTGACTAGAACTTCCGATGCCAAAAGCCGGAAGTTGATTCGCTCTTTGGTTCGCAAGAACCCTTCCTCAATCCTAGTCGTTATGGGCTGCTATTCGCAGATTGCCCCAGATGAAGTCATGGCCATTGAAGGTGTCGATATAGTGCTGGGCAGCAGCGGCAAAAGCAAAATAATCGATTACGTAACGGATTTCCGAAAGACCGGCATCAAGCGTCAATACTTAAAATCGGCGGAAGAATATCAGACTTTCGAAGAATTGAAAATGGGTCGGTTGCAAAAACATACCCGCGGGTTTATCAAAATTCAGGACGGATGCGAAAATTTCTGCAGTTACTGTCTGATTCCTTATGCCCGGGGGCCGATTCGCAGCCGCGACAAACAAAGCGTTTTGGCCGAAATCAAAAATTTGGTCGATAGCGGGGTCAAAGAAATTATCCTGTCGGGAATCAATACCGGTACTTACGGTAAAGACCTTGGCAATGTCACTTTGGCCGAATTGGTGGACGAAATCCTTTCGACATATCCCCAACTGGACCGTCTGCGTTTATCTTCCATCGAATTAAAGGAAGTAACCGACGAATTGTTGGTTTTGTTTGCCAAATATCCCGACCGTATGGCCAAACATTTGCATATTCCGCTTCAGGCCGGATCGAATACCGTTTTGCAACGGATGAACCGCCGGTATACTACCGAGGAATACGAAAACCGGATTAACGAAATTCGTTCCTTGGTTCCGGATATTGCCATTACCACCGATTGTCTGGCGGGGTTTGTGGGCGAAACCGAAGCCGAACACCAGGAAGCCCTTGATTTTATTAACCGAATCGGTTTTGCGCAAATGCATATTTTCCCGTATTCCCGTCGCAAAGGAACCAAAGCGGACTCCTTAAACGGGCATTTGCCGCCGGAAACAATCGAAGCAAGAACCAGAACTTTGTTGAAACTGAGCAGTGCGTTGAAACAGGAATATCAGGAACGGTTTATCGGTTCGATCCAAACGGTTTTGTTCGAAAACCAAAAACAGGGATTATGGCGCGGTTATACCTCAAACTACATCGAAGTATTTGTGAGGGACGAAAACGACTTAAACAATCTGTTGGTTCCTGTCAAACTGGAAAAAATCGTCAATGGTCAGGTCATTGGCCAAGTAATGGGAGGTGTTGATGATGGCATTCACGGATTATCAATTTAAACCTTTTATCAATCAGACCCTGAAAGATATCGGTTTTTCGGAAGAAACCAAAGTCCAAAAAGCCGTACTTGAACGTGCTTTGAAAGGGGAGAATTTGGTCGTCGAAAGCGCCACCGGAAGCGGAAAAACCCACGCTTTTCTGCTACCTATAATGCAGCGAATCGATGTCGCGAAACCTCTCGTACAAGCCTTAATCTTGTCGCCTACGCGCGAACTGGCGATGCAATTGTATGAAGTGGCAGGCAAATTCCAGAAAAATAAACCCGAGTTGGATATTCGCCTGGCTATCGGCGGAACAAACCGGGATCAGGAAATCAAACGGTTCGAAACGGTTCAACCTCATATCGTAATCGGGACTGTCGGACGCATCCGCGATTTGGCAATTGCGACCAATGTCCTGAAAATCTATACTTCGCAAATCGTGGTTATCGACGAAGCGGATATGGTTTTGGACGGCAAGGATTTGGAAGAAGTGGACCAGGTTTTGGCGGCAATTCCCAAACCCCAATTCATGCTTTTCAGCGCCACCATTCCCAAACCGATGCGCCATTTTATGAACCGTTATTTAGAAGGCGTAAAAGAAATCGTCATCGGCGAGCCGCAACTGACCAAGGGAACAATCGAACATCTCTTTATTCCTACCAAAGCTAAAAGCAAAGAAGAAGTCTTGCTTTCGCTTTTGAAAATCATCAATCCGTTTTTGGCTTTGATTTTTGTCAATAAAGTCGAAGATGTCGATCCCCTTGCCAAGTATATCGCATCTCACGGTTACGAAGTCGGTGTTATCCACGGCGACTTGGATGACCGCACCCGGCGTCAGACTTTAAGAAGAATCAAAGACTTGCATTATCAGTATGTGGTGGCTTCCGATATCGCATCCCGCGGGATAGATATCGAAGGCGTCAGCCATGTCATCAATTTCGATTTGCCGCAGGACATCGAGTTTTATGTTCACCGCACCGGTCGGACAGCCCGTTTTGAAATGAGAGGTCAGGCCATCAGTTTATACGATTACGATGACGAAAAATACGTAAACGAACTGAAGAAAAAAGGCTTGAATCCGGTTTTTGTGAAAATAACCGACCAAGGTTTGGAACCGACAGTCCTCAAAGAACGCAAACCCCTCGGAAAAATCAAACAAATCGAGACGATGATTCATGCCAAAACCCCAATGCCGAAAAAGGTCAAACCGGGATATAAAAAGAAACGGAAAGAAAAAATTGAAAAAGAAATTCGCACCCTTAAGCGCGAATATGTAAGCAGTATTTATAGGAAGAAAAAGAAATATGAATAAGCAATTGAAAATAGGTTCACATGTCGAAAATAGCGGCGCCTGGATGTTGTTGGGAAGTGTCAGAGAAACAGTAGCCAACGGCGCCAACGCGATGATGTTTTATTTGGGGGCTCCCCAAAACACTTACCGAAAACCCGCAAGCGAACTGAAAATCGAAGAAATGCATGAAGCGATGGCTAAGCACGGTTTATTGCTGGACGATGTTGTCGTGCATGCGCCTTATATCGTCAATCTTGCGCAAAGCGACGATGCCAAATGGCAGTTTGCCATCGATTTTCTGACGAACGAAGTGCGTCTTGCTTCAATTGTCAAAGCCAAATATCTGGTGATTCATCCCGGAGCGCATGTCGGAATGGGAGTCGAATACGGTTTGAAAAGGATTGCGGAAGGGGTAAAGAAAATCATTGCCAATACCCCCGAATCCAATGTGGTGATTTTGCTCGAAACGATGGCGGGAAAAGGAACGGAATGCGGGAAGACTTTTGCGGAAATCAAAACGATGCTCGATTTAATTGATTGTCCCGACCGGACCGGTGTCTGTCTTGATACCTGTCATATCCATGATGCCGGATACGATATCATCAACGATTACGAAGGAGTTAAGCAAGAGTTTGACTCTGTCGTCGGTTTGGACAAAATCAAAGTCATTCATCTCAATGATTCGAAAAATGTCAAAGGTGCCAAAAAAGACCGGCACGAAAATATCGGTTTCGGAATGATCGGTTTTGATACCCTCATGAAAGTCGTCTATGACGAAACATTCCAAGATATCCCAAAGATTTTGGAAACGCCGTATGTCGAAACAACCAACGGCACCGAAGTTTCGCCTTATCGGGCCGAGATTGCGATGATCAAAGCCAAAACTTTTAATCCTGCCTTGCTGGAAGAATTAGCCAAAGCAGCCATCTGAAAAAAAATGAGGAAAGCAATTTCCTCATTTTACTCTTGCCTATATTCTTTGGCCATTTCCCGGATTTCCTGTTTTAGGACCGGGATGATTTCGGCTTCGGATAATTTGCGGACGATTTGGCCTTTCTTAAAGAGAACCGCCGAATGTTTTCCCCCCGCAATCCCGATATCCGCATCCCTCGCTTCGCCCGGTCCGTTGACCACGCAGCCCATGACCGCCACGGTGATGGGCTTGGTGCAGCCTTCCAGGCGGTGCTCCACCTCATCGGCGATGGCGATGAGATCGATCTTCGTCCGGCCGCAGGTGGGACAGGCGATCAGGTTGACGCCCTCTTTGCGCAGGCCCGCCGCTTTCAGGATGTCTTTTGCCGCGGCGATCTCTTCCACCGGGTCCGCCGTCAGCGTGACGCGGAAGGTGTCGCCGATGCCGAGGCACAACAATCCGCCGATACCCATGGCCGACTTCATAACGCCCATTTTCGGCGTGCCCGCCTCCGTAACACCCAGGTGCAGAGGGTAATCGGTACGCTCGTGGAGCAGCTGATAGGCCCGCATGGTCACCGGCACGCTGGAGCATTTGACGGAAATGCAGATATCGTCGAAATCAAACTTGTTCAGCAGACGGATATGGCCGAACGCGCTTTCCACCAACGCTTCGGGCGTCACGCCGCCGTATTTGCGCAGCAGCGGCTTTTCCAGGCTGCCGCCGTTCAC
>DCTZ01000009.1:0-16732 GCA_002329485.1 Caryophanales bacterium UBA1427
ACTTCGGGGTAAAACTCAGCAAAATTCACCCAAAATGTCCCACAGCAAGGGACAAAAAAAGATTGACTTTTAGTCAAAAGCCAATCAGATTTTGCTTATTAACCGGAATTTTTGATTTGATCGGCGGTTTTGAAATCGACGACGATGGAATCGGTATCAAAACTCAAAAAGGCCAGCTGGATTATTTCGTTGGCAAGAGCGGCGCTTTCTTCATCGGAAATCACCAGGATTTCCAAACCTGCGCTCGTGGAATGAACAAAAGCATCGCGATAGCCGATGTTGATGACTTTTTGTTCCAACAGCACTTCTTTTTCGGTCAAAGCCGATAGTGCTTTCTTTTCCTGCAAGGCTAACTCCTTGCTGGCCAAAGTGGCATTTTCGTCCGCCAATACCGCATCAAACCCCATCGCCACAATGCTTCTTTCGGCGCGGATTGCTTCTCGCATGGCCAGTATTTCCGGCAACCGACCCGTTTCTTCAATAATTCCGCTGACTAAATCGTCATCATCCGTGTCTTTGTCAAGCGGGGTTCGAATATACCAAACCGCAAGCATCGTTACCACAGTCAAAAATATTAAGGCCAATTGGTTTTTCTTAATCATGATATTCCCTCCGTCATTCATTTAACTATATGCAGGAGGAAATTAACTTAGCACTACTTTTTATTCGATTTGACTCGGTTTTTCGGCACTTGGATTTTCTACTTCGGTTAAATTGTCCTTAAACAAAGGCTTGGTTTCCAATTTATCCGGTAATTTGATTTCATTGGTTTGGGCTTTCTCCGGATTTTGCAACCGTTTATCGGAATTGATTCGAAAAACGGCAAACATGTAGAAACCGACCTGCACAAACATGAAATAACGGGCATAGGAGAAATAAGGGATAAAGAAACCCAAGACAAACGAGATTAACGACGGGATTACCAAAGCCACTCCGGCAATCACATAATATTCCCGGAATCTGGTCAATTCGCCGTATTTACGAGACATGAGCCAAGTAGCGATGATAAACAAAAACGGAATGATAAAGATGGTCAAAAAGCCGAATAATTGGTTATTGAGCTTGATGGAAGCGGCCTGAACATTGACGATGAAATTATACCATTTGGACGCCAAATCTTTGGCTTTACCGCTGAATCCGTTTAAATCGAAACTGTAAAATTCCGCCGAATCATAGTCAAGCATAAAACCGGTTCGAAGGGCAACAATCGGATTTTCGTTCAAACGGCGAACCGCCGTGAATTTTTGTTCCACGCCGTCAACGGTGAAAAGTTTGAAATAGTTTCCGTTTTCGTCTTTGGGTGAATCTGCAGTCACCGCTTCGGTCCATTTGGTTGTATCGACATCGCCGAATTCATTCTTTTGGATAATTTCCGTTTCGTCTTTCGGAAGATAATAAATTTCTTTGCCTTGGTCGTCGACCCGATAAACCGATCCTTCCTGTGCTTGATCGAAATATTTTACTCCGTTTTCAAAGGCACCATGGTTGTGAATGTAGAAAAGGTAATCTTTGGTGACAAGGAAAAGCATGTCTTTTTCGTTTTCGGACGGAACATGGCGGAAATAACCTTCCAAATCAAAGTTTAACGGATGTTCTTCCGGTTTCTGATAGTCGTAATCCAAATCATAAACGATTAAAAGATTGAGAATCGTTCCGTCTTCCAAAACGCTTCTATGGGTGATTCGTTTCAGATGAATATTGGCATCAAATTTAATTTGCTTTGTCCCGGCTTCCGTTTTTTCCGTTTCCACCGGAAACAGCGTAATCTGCGTTTCATCAGGAAGGTTTTTCAGCTCCGAATAAAGCAAAACTTCCTGTTCGTGTTTTCTGATGTAGCTTGCTCCCACATAATTGGATGAGCCGATGGCCACAAAGAAACAGACAAAGAACAATAATACCGCAATAAAAATATTCATATCCCGATGGCGTACCATCTTGCGCGGGAGAATAAAAGATAAAATAAAGTCTACCATGGTAATTCCTCCTTTTGATTGCCAAAAAATCGGTTAATTCGTTGGCTTGTTTAGATGATAGATTAAATCGTGTTGCAAATTGGCGGTTGTTTTTAAAACAATTACTTGCTTCATACGATTGAGATAAAAATTGATTAAGGTTTTTCCCAATTCGTTTTCAAACAGTCCCCAGTCCTCAATCGCAAGTCCCTCAAAAAGCGGAAACAATTGGTAGGAAAGGTTGGATGAAAAAAGCGTGGAATCGACCAAGACAGTTATGCCCATTTGGTGCAGCCGATGAAAATATTCGCTTAAAATACTTGGATAATTCGGATTGGCGTTATTTACGTCTTGGAAATTATTGGTGACGATTAACGTGACGGCGCCAGGATATATTTCCCCGATTTTTTTCAATTGATTCCAAACGGACCGCTTTTTTAAAAGCAGACTGTCAAGGAAAAAGATTGGCTTTTCGACTTGATTAACAAGCAAAAATTGCATCATTTTGTTGAATTGGAATTCTTGGAAATCCGGAGTTGGTTTCGCTCCCCGAACTTCCATTTTGATTAAGGTGCCCCATCTTTGGTTATCCGCCGTCCGGCAAACCGGATACTCTTTGATATTAAAGCGGTTATCCCTGATGGCCTCAAGCAAATATTGGTGCTCGTTTTGTTTGGTGCGATATTCCAAATATTCCGACAGCACAAAACTTGGGGCATTGGTAGCCACCAAATAATCCACAATCGGTCTTAATGCCAGTTTAACCGGAAAATCGCGTCCCGAACGCAAGAAAACAAAGAGATAGTCCTTTAAACGGCTTTCGATTTTTACAAGCAGCCGTTTATCAAGCGTTTCAGAAACCAAAAAAACGATTGTATCGTCATTCACTTTATATAAGAGCGGTTTTTCGCAGCCTTGGGGAAGCAGTTCGCTCAAAAGAGCAATGTGATCCCAGGTTGTTTTGTCTTCCCAACCGCGGTAGGCAAGAAACAACAAAGTAAAACGTTCCAGGTCGTGTTGATCGAGATAGTCGACGGCAAAAACCGGTTCGTTCTTGGTAGTGGCCTTATGCTCCGCATAATATTCCACCGAACTATGGAAAAGTTCCGTTCTTTTCATCGGATTCAGTTTTCCGTTTGTTTTCAGCAGTTTTTCCCATTCGGATAAAGATACGGTTCCGCTTTCCCGACCCAACACTTTAGCCATTGGGGTAGATAAGTAAACCCGCTGGTCGGACATTATCACCCAAGGCAAGGCAGTATCGGCGTAAACCTGTTTCACAATTTCCGAATGGAGCGCCTCGATTTCGTCTTGAATCAAGGTATCTTTTAATTTGCGCAAACTTTTGGGATTGATTTGAGCAATAATATCGTCTTCAGGATAAAGCTTTTCCGAAAAATAGAAAAAAGCTACCCCGGTGATTTTTTCGGTTTCTTCCGCAAAAGGAACCATCAATAAACTCGCAAACGACAGTTCGCGCATGTCTTTGCGATAATACGGATCATTGATGGCATAGGTAAAATCCTGATAGGATAAAACCATGGTTTCTTTCATGGTTACCGCAAAGTCGATAATCGTATCGCTGATTTCCGAAAGGTTATAAGTTTTGGTATAAACCCGGATGCCTTTGGCATGCAAAACGGTAACTTCAGGTTGTTTTAATAACATTTGCGCCAAGTCATCGGGATAAACTTTATCCCAAAAGCAAAACGTCATTTGGTTTAAATTGGGCAGTTGGAGCGAATACAAGTATTCCAAAAGCAGGAATCGGCTGTTTGTTTTCATGCTTCCCCCCTTTAGCGGTTGTTAAAAAGAAAGCGAGATTGTCACCGGACCGTCGCAAACAATCGGAAGTTCCATGTGAGCCCCAAAAACGCCCGACTGAACCGGTATTTGGTACTCGCTTTCCAAAAGGTGGTTAAAATCTTCGTAAAGTTTTTCGGCTTCCTGGGGATTCATACTGTCCACAAAGGAAGGTCGGTTCCCTTTTTCCGTATCCGCATACAACGTAAATTGGGATACAGAAAGAATTTCACCCTTAACGGCCTGAATCGATAAGTTCATTTTCTGGTTTTCATCTTCGAAAATGCGTAAATTGGCAATTTTTTTTGCCATTTTCCGGACTTCTTCCAACGAATCGCCGTGGGTAAAGCCGACCAGAAGCAAATAACCTTTACCGATTTGGGATACAACCTGCCCATCGACCAAGCAACTTGCTTCCTTTACGCGTTGAACAACTACTTTCATGATTATTTGAAAATCCTTTCGATATTGTAAATTTCGCTTAATTTGCTCAGGGCCACGATGACGCGGTTAAGTTCGTCGGTGTTGCCGACCTGAAGCTTGAATTTCGTGATACATTCCCCCACTTTGTTTTTGGAGGAAGATACCGAAATGATGGATCCTTTGGTGGTATTGATGATATTAATCATTTCGGCGACCAAATTCGGACGGTCGATGGCATTGATGCGAATCGTGCTTTCGTAAACGCGGCCGCTGAAATTATGGTCCCAATAAATATTGATAAACCGTTCCTGATCCGCATTATTGATATTCGGACACCCTTCCCGGTGAACGATTATGCCGCTGCCTTTGGAAATGTATCCGGTAATCGGATCGCCGTAAACCGGCTGACAGCAGTTTCCGAGGCGCAGCTGCGCTTTGTCGAGACCTTCCACGACAATCCCGTAAGCATTATTGTGGGCTCTTCTGGAAGCGCGTTTTTCTTCGGCTTCCGAATACATCTTGAGCGCCGCTTCGTCGTCCAGCTTAACATCGGAATTGCCGAGCAAACGGTTTAAAGCGCTTTTGGCCGAAATGATGCCCTTGCCGATTTCGTAAAACAAATCTTCCAGGGTTGTGATATTGTTTCGGCCGAAAAATTCGTTCACGATTTTATCGTCAAAATGGGTTAAAGGAAGATTGATCAATTTCAATTGCTTTTCAAATTCTTCTTTCCCGAAAGCGACAATACTGTCCCTTTGCATTTTGTTGAAGAACGATTTGATTTTATTGCGCGCATGGGAGGTTTTGGCGATTTTTACCCATTCCGGAGATGGTCCGGGGCTGTTTTTGTTCGTTTTGATATTGACGACATCGCCGGTTTTCAGTTTGTAGTTTAACGGCACGATTCTGCCGTTGACAATCGCCCCCACGGTTTTGTTGCCGATTTCGGTGTGAATCCGATAGGCAAAATCGAGCGGGGTCGAACCGGTCGGCAAATCGATGACATCACCTTTCGGGGTAAAAATATAAACATTGGCACTGAAAATGTCTTCGATAATACTGTCGAGCGGATCGGAATTTTGGCTCATTTCCACATAAGTCAACAAATCACGATACCATTTCAGCTTGTTGACGATTTCCAGCTGTTCTTTTTCCGGCGTATAACCCGGATTGTTTTCTTTGTAAGCCCAGTGGGCGGCAACCCCGAGTTCCGCTATCTCGTCCATTTCGTAGGTCCGGATTTGGATTTCGAAAATTTTGCCTTCGTAGCCGACAACCGTCGTATGAAGCGATTGATAAAGGTTGGATTTCGGCACGGCGATATAATCCTTAAACCGCATCGGCAGAGGCGTCCATTCCGCATGCACCAAACCCAAAACCCGGTAACAGTCTTCCACCGTTTCCACAATTACTCTGAGGGCCAGCAAATCGTAGATATCGTCGATGGTTTTACCCTTGACGCTGATTTTTTTGTAGATACTGTAAATATTTTTGATGCGCCCTTTGATATCGTAATTTTTGACCTGATGTTCATCCAAAATGGCTTGCATTTTTTTGATCATCTGGTTGATATCTTCTTCGCGTTCGCTTTTTTTGGCGTGAATCGCATGGGCGATATCTTCATATTCGGTCGGAGAAAGGTATTTCAGACTTAAATCTTCTAATTCGGCTTTCAGCCGATACATCCCCAAACGGTGGGCCAAAGGAGCGTATAAGTCCAGCGTTTCCTTGGCAATCTTTTGGCGTTTATCCTGGGCGAGGTATTCCAGTGTCCGCATATTATGCAAACGGTCGACAAGTTTGACCAACACCACCCGGATGTCTTTGGCCATTGCCAGTAAGATTTTCTGATGGTCGCTGGCTAAGGCTCTTTCCATGGTCATGTATTTGAGCTTGCTGATTTTGGTGACGCCGTCAACGATATCCGCAACATCTTTGCCCAGACGTTCCGCCATTTCTTCTTTGGCCATGTCAGTATCTTCCAAAACATCGTGAACCAATCCGGCCGCTATCGTCGACGGTCCCGTATGAAGCGTGGCTAACAGATAAGCGACTTCCAGGGGATGCTGAACATACGGTTCCCCGGAACGGCGCATCTGGCCCTGGTGCTTTTCCATGGCAATATCGTAAGCTTTCCGAATCAAATTGATGTTTTTTTCTTCATGTAAATATTCGCTCGCGACTTTCAGAATATCGTCAATCGTTTTTGGTGCTTCCACTTCCCTCACCTCCTTTGGAGATTGCTTAAACAGCAATGATTAGTATTTGATAATCGTGAATAAATCGTAGCCTTTCAACAATTCGCGGCCTTTAAGATCGGTCAATTCGATTAAAAAGGCCAAACCGACTACGATGCCCCCGCTTTTTTCCACCAAATCAATCGAAGCTTTAATGGTACCGCCGGTGGCAAGCAAGTCGTCGATGATAATAACTTTCATACCCGGCTTGATGGCATCTTTATGCATGCATAAAGTGTTGGTGCCGTATTCCAGTTCGTATGTTTGCGAGATAGTTTCCCGCGGTAATTTTCCTGGTTTGCGAATCGGAACAAAGCCGATTTTTAAAGCTGCCGCTACCGGACATCCGAAAATGAAACCCCGCGATTCCGGTCCAGCCACGATGTCGGCTCCTTTTGCTTTGGCAAAAGCGATGATTTCATCGCAAGCCGAGGCGAAAGCTTCGCCATTTGCCATTAACGGCGTAATGTCGCGAAACAACACATCCTTGATAGGAAAATCAGGTACATCGGCTATATATTGTTTGTAATCCATGGTGATAACTCCTTAATACGTTTAATTATCTTTCATTATATCATTTTTTTGGCTTTTTATAAAGAGGAATGGTAAAGAAATAAACAATTTTTGTCCAAAATCAGGCACGAAATTTCCCAATTAATTTCGGAAAGGTCTGTTGATAATTTGATAAACTTTCGCATAGACTTTTAAGAGCGGAGGAATAAGGTATGCCAAACAGTTCAAAAAAACCGACCAAAACCTTTTTTTTCAACACTTTGATTATTGTTTTAACCGGTTTTGTCATCAAAATCCTGGGGCTTTTAAACCGGATTTTGATTACGAGGCTCCTCGGCACCGAAGGGATGAGCCTTTATATTTTGGCTTTTCCGACCGTGGTTTTTTTCCTCAATTTGGCCGGTTTTTCTTTAAACCTTTCCACGAGCAAACTCATTGCTTCCAGCCTCATCACCAGGCAATATTCTCCCAAGTTGATTTTAAAGAAAAGTCTTAAAATCTCGGGTTTGGTATCCTTGAGCGCCATTTTGATTTTGTTAATAATTTTACGCCCATTGGCCCATCGCTGGCTGAACAACGATAAGCTTTTTTTTCCGCTTTCGTCGACCGCTTTCTTGATTCCGCTGGTCGGAATCAGCGAAATCCTGAAAGGCTATTATACCGGCCTAAAAAAAATGAGCATACCAGCTGTAGCCACTTTACTTGAGCAACTATCCCGGATGGCTTTCGGCATCGGTATGATTGTATTGCTTCTTCCTCATGGTATCGTTCTTGCCACGACTTTTACGCTTTTGGCTTTATCGGCAGGAGAACTCTTTTCCATTCTTTTTTTACTTGGGCGGCTTAAGAAACATCCGCCTGTTCACTTCGAAAAAACGGCCGGAGAAACAAATGCCGTGCTTTCCGTTACCGTTCCCACCACTTTATCGCGTTTGATCGGCAGTTTCACTTATTTTTTGGAACCGATTTGCTATACGGGAGTGTTGCTTGCCTTGGGCTATCCCGACACCGTTATCGAAACACGCTATACGGTTATCAATGCCTATACCATACCGTTAATGACCATGGGATCATTTTTGGCATTCGGGATTGCCCAGGCGGTTATTCCCCATATTTCGGAAAACCATTCGCTCGGAAAAACCGAAAGCATTCGTTATCTGATTCGCAAATGTTTCGCTTTTTCCTTTGTTCCGGGATTTTTGCTTTCGTTTATTTTTTATTTATATCCGGCAGAATTTATGCAATTGATTTACAACACCACTGAAGGTGCGAGTTATTTGCGGCCGTTTGTGCTCGTCTTTGTTCTTTATTATCTTCAGGCTCCCGTTAATGCGATTTTGCAAGCCTTGGGAAAAGCAAAAATGCTTTTTCTGACATCGACCGTTTTTAATATTTTACGGGTTGTGCTGATTCTGCTTTTTGCCAAGTTGCCGTTTATCGGTTTGGACAGTATCTTTTATGCCATTTTGACAACCGTGGTGTTGAGCGGTTTAACAAGCATAATCCAGCTTCTTCTTATTACCAAATACCGCTTCGAGGTCCGGTTAATCTTTAACACTATTTTATTAATCGGTGCGACTATCGCTTTTGCTTTATTTTTGAACCGGTTTTTCGCGTTTTCGTTTTTGCTTAAGGCACTGTTTCTTTCCCTCTTTTTTATCTTTTTTGCCTTTTATTTAAAGATTATTTCCATCGAAAGCCTAATCAAAAAAAATCCTAGGTCAACCTAGGATTTAATCTGGATATTGAATTAATCTTGTTATTTAATTCGGTAATCATAGTACGGAATAAATCAATCTGATTATTAATATCACTGATTGTCTGCTCTTCGTTTAGCATGTCAATCCAAAAAGGATGATAACTGGGATCGCTCAGAAGCGCAATTTCATCTTTTAAGTTTTGCGCATATTTTCGCAAGTGGGAATAGATTTCCGTTTTTCGGTCGGGTTCGTCGATTGTATCTAATGCCGGTCTGATTGCCTGAATTTGGTTTTCGATTGTTTTAATACCATCTAAGTTATTTTCTACGAAATAACTTTCTGCCTGGTGCCATAATTCCACCAATTCCTCAGAAACCGTCGGATTGAGATCGGGATTGATCCGGGAAATAATGGAGCGATAGCTCTCATTTAAGCTCTGCAATTGCTCATTGCTCAATGCTTGACAAGCAAAATTGTTAATTACTTCCTGATGATTGTTTTGGATAAGTTGGATTTTTTGCATCAGTTGTCGGTTAAACTCTTCACTTGAAACGCCTGGATAGGCTTTTCGCGAAAACAATTTGTTCGATTTTTCGTTTTCGGAAACTATTTTATCTAATCGATTTAATTCTAGAAATAATTGAATACATTCCAAAGAAATTTTTCCAATGGTTCTTTCATAGTTAAATCGGATAATATCAAGTTGTTTAGCTAACTCATGGCTGGTAAGGATTAATTCAATAACATAAGCGGGCAACTCTTCGTTCTTAATGTCCAATGAGACGAAAGAATTTTTATCGTCAAAATTCATTTTTACCTCCTTCATTAGTATTATAACGGGAAATTTTCACCGTGGCAAATAAAATACTAATTTTTCGGTGCCTATGAGTAGCATTTGACATTAATTCTCAATTATCGACAAGATTTTTTTCATAATCCGGTTGGCCATAAAGTAGAAGCCCAAATCGGTCGGATGGATTCCGTCGACCGTTGCTTCGTGCTGAAGCGGAAGGAGCAGGTTCTTGCCATCAAGAAAATAAATGTTGGCATCGCCCGATTCCCTTTGTTTTTGGACAAAACCGGCCTGAAAACGGGACATTTTCAAGGCATGGTTGAGTTTTTCCAAAAAATGGGTTTCTTTGGCCATCCGGATTTTGCTGATGATTAAAATCGGCACAGCCGGATATTTTTCCCGGATGGTTGCCACAAACGGTTCCAAAGTATTTTCCAAAATTTGGTTTTCGTCAGCGTTTCCTTCGTAATCCAAAATAAACATCGAGACATCTTGGGTGCTTGCCACCAGTTCCGCGATCGCTTTTTCGCCTTTACCGCTGCCCGAAAAACCGTAATTGATGAACTCGTAGCCGATTTCGCGGGCAATAATGGCGGGATAGGCCATGCCGGGACGGCTGGCGCAACCCCCTTGGGTAATCGAAGTGCCGTAAACCACAATCCGCCCTTTCGGAAAAAGGTCGGTGGCCGGTTCGACAAAAGCTTCGGAATCGATTTCCAGTTCAACACTGTCCACCGAAGCATAAAGCGGCAAATCGATGACAAAAAGTCTTCTTCTTTTTACGGAATGGTTAAACATCCCGATATCGTATTCGTTCAGACTGATATTGTAATTGGTACTGGAAAAAAACGAAAGATTGCTCCTTTTGGTGCCGACATAAAGGTCAAAACCGGATTGCCCGACATGCGTCATATGCGCCATGTGGAGGATTCCGGACAGTTTGGCATGGAGTTTAAGCGAAGTCGTATCGCTGTAAAAAGCAAGCATTCCGCCCGCCGGATGTTTGGCCAAAGTTGCCAAAAACGGATTTACTCCGGCCACGGTATCCATATCCTTTTCGGAAAAGCGATAGTATTTCTTTTCCTGGGCAAAGTAAGGCAAACCGTAGACGCTGATAGCTTCGGAGGTTGCGGGGTTAATTATTTTGGTTGTTGTTTCGGTCATATTGTTCACTCTCTTCCGGTAAATTGCTACAAACTATTTTACCAAAAATATTAACCCCTTGCATCAATAATAACTTACTTTTTGTCGTACTTGATGATTTTTAGTTTTCCTTGTTGGTATAAAGCGCAATAGACATCCTTAATATCTTCGATTTGGTGGTTTTTCAGTTCTTTTCGGACCCACTCTTCGCCCAATTGCACCGGCGATAGATTTTCCTTTACCAGTTTGCCGCTTAAGATAATCGGCAGCGGATAAATATCATCCGTGTTTTCTTCTTTGGTGAAGACGCTTAATCTGCCGTTAGTTTCCAAAATGGCATACTCCACTTCTTCGATACTGCGGATATTTTTTTGGCGCAAATGCAAAAGCAGATCATCCATATTATAGCGTTCTTTCAACATCGTTTTGACCTGCAGTTTTCCGTTTTGGATAATAATTGCTTCCTTGCCGTCCAACAGGCGCCTCAAAGCGGGTATCCGTATCGAAAGAAAACCGAGGAACCTCTCGATTAAGGCCAAAAGAATCATCGGTAAAAAACTGAACCAAAGGGTCGAATCGTATTTTTCGATTCCCACCACCATGATATCGACGATGGTAAGCAAAATCATGACATCAAACAGGCTCAACTGACCGACTTCGCGCTTGCCCATAAATTTCATCAGGATGATTAACAACACATAACTGATCAGCGTTCGCAACAAGACATTAATTAAATCCCACTCCACAATGCAATTCTCCTTCTAAAAAAACAGTTTGTCTCATAAAATACCATAGGTGATACTATGCAACTTTTGCGTAATAAGGCAAAAGAACTTCTGCTTTTCCTGATTATTTTGACCCCGACCGTTTTAATTTATACTCTGCTGATTTATTTGGGACACGCTTCCAACGAACCCAATAAATTCCGGATTGCAACTTTTTTAATCGGTTTGGGACTTTTCCTGGTTCTCGGGTTTTTCAGCGGCAACACCGAACAAAAAAAAGGCTGGATAGCCGGGCTATCGTCAGCCTTGATTGTCGTGGTAATTGTCGCAATCATCCAACTGTTTGCCAAAGATCCTTTCACCTGGAACCGATTGATTAAATATCTCGCTTTTTTGGCATCGGGTACTTTCGGCGGAATCTTGGGAGTAAACTTTAAACGTTTGTTCTAACACACGTTTGCATTTGCAAAAGTTTGTTTAGCGGAGTTTGCTAATTTTAAAAATAATATCCAAAGCTTTGCAGGAATTGGTAATCGAATCCAAAGCAATATAATCGACGCCGGTTAAGGCGATGCTGCGGACGCTTTTTAAGGTCGGATTGCATTGGGCGATAAGTTTTTTCCGACCTTGGTTTAGTACGACCATTCGCGTAAGTTCTTCGTTGGTCATGTTGGAAAGGATTATTGAGTCGCACGGCGAATCGAGCGCTGCGAGCATTTCGGCTTCGTTTTCCACTTCTACTTCAATTATCAGATTTAGGGTATTGTTGCTTGCGGCTAGGTCGGCCGCTTTTTTCACTCCCCCCACCGCCGCAACATGATTGGCGGTAATTACTATCCGGTCGCTCAGATTTAAACGGTCAGCTTGTCCGCCCCCGTCGATAACGGCCTGTTTTTCCAAGGCTCTTAGAAGCGGAGTCGTATTTCTGGTCCCAAGAATCGCACAGCCGGTACCATGGAGTTCCTGAACAAATTTATTGGTTTCTGTCGCAATCCCACTCATCCTTTGGAAAATATTTAAGGCCACCTGTTCTCCCCGCAGGATATCCTTGATTGGTCCCTGCACATAAGCGATAACGGTACCACGATTGACATAGGAACCGCTTTTCCGTAAAATTTCGACTTTGATTTTGGAATTGATGTATTGGAAGACTCCTCCGGCTGCTTCAACTCCCGATACCACGCCGCTGGCTTTGGCGATAAATTGGCCGGTCAAAACAAAATTGTTCGGTAAGACCGCTTTGGTGGTTACATCGTTATCATAACCATCTTCCTTTAAAGCTTCTTTGATGATATGTTCAATCCGTGCATCCATGGTTATTCCTTCGGTTATGACAACCGATTCTCTCCTTTCTTGCTTTAATTTTTTTGGGGGCTGGGTAATATCAAATCTTTAAAAAGAAACCAAGGTTTTAAGGGCCTTGGTTTGATTTTTACGGATAAGGATAATAAGAAGTCGTGCCAAAACTCATAAATAAGATTACAATCAAAGCTATGACGGCCAAAACAAGGAAGACAATCAACAAGACGCGTCCTACCGACACCGGTGCCGATCCGACCAAGCGTCCGGTTTCCCCGTTGACATAATAGCGATAGGTCTTTTTGTTGTAATCAAAGGAACAAATCCAAACCGGAATCAAAACATACTTGTATTTGACTTGGTCGTAAGTCGTATTGGTATGCAAATAACTAACCACATCGTAATTATAACGCGCCAAAATAAGCTGTTCAATCCGTTTTTTGGCAATTTCTTTGGCTTTGTTGAAACCTTCTTTTAACGAAATATCGTAATGTTCGGCCGAAAAGCCCGACAAATACCGCGGATCATACAAATAAGACGAGTTGGTATTGAAAGGCTGAAGTTGCGTTATTTGGCCTTGGGATATTTTTCGGCTGGCGCTGACAACGATATCGTCAAACGAAACGTGTTTGGTTCCCGAAATACTGAAATATCTGATTTCCGTAACCACCCGTCGGTTTTTGCCCGTTCCGACCGTTCTCGTATACCGTTTTCCCAAACGGCCCCGGTACGAAGTAAATGTCTCCGCATCATAAGTCCAAACCGGTAAATACACGCCGTTGATTTTGGCATTCGGAATATCTTTCTTTAATTTCTTGGGAGCGAAAAAGCGTCGCTTAATCCAATTTTGATATAATTTGATGGTTGTTTCTTTATTAACCGAAAATGGCAAGACTCTTTGAGGACGAAGCCCGGGAAGTTCTTCGCTGTCCGTTACTTGGGCAGTGCCGCAGAACGGGCATTCGTACGAAATGATTTTCTTTTCCACCACATTGTTGGCACCGCAGTTTTGGCAATGGAGGATTTTCATTTCGTTATTCCAGGTGTTCTTTACATCCTCCGCGCCAAAAAAGTCAAATTCCTGTTGGGAAGAAGTTCCTTTTAAGCGCACATGATAATCGCAGTATTGGCAAGTTAGTTCTTCTTGTTCCGGTTCAAAGGTTAAATTGGCCCCGCACCCCGGACATTTAAATACTTCGTTTTCGGCTTTCAGTTCTTCTTCAAAAGCTTGCTTTTGATTATCCATGCTAGCATCCCTTTAGTTTCCGACTTTGGTTCCGCATTCTGGACAGAAATTGGCGCTGGCAGGCATCGGTTTGCCGCATTTTACGCAAAATTTCTTTTCCGGACGTTTTTCCCCGCATTCCGGACAGAATTTGGCATCGGCCGGAATCATTTTGCCGCATTTGCTGCAGGCGACTTTGGCTACTTCGGTCGGTTTCGGTTCGTCTTTTGCGGTTTTCATTGCTTCCGCAAACATTTGACCCATACCGAGACCGGCTCCGAGGCCTACACCGGCACCGGCTACGCCCCCTTCGTTTTTAGCCGCATCGCGTATGGCTTCGGCGGTTTGATATTGCATGAACGATTGCATTTTGTCGCCCATAACACCGACCGAGGTCCGTTTGTCGATGGCTTGTTCGACTTCCTGAGGAAGCGAAACGTTCTCGATGTATAAGCTTTCGACGGAAATTCCCATTTTGGCAAAATCGTCTTTGGATGTCTGAATCAAAACATCCGCCAGTTCACGGTATTTGGCCGCAATATCCAAAGCGGGAATATTGGCTTCGCCCAATGCATCCGCAAACGAACTGACGACGATGGAACGGAAATGACCGATTAAGCTGGCTGTGCGATAATCGCGGTTGGTGCCGAAAATTTCGCGCATCAACACGGCCGGATCGCTGACTCTAAAGGAGAATTTTCCGTGCGCGCGAACGCGAATCATTCCGAAATCTCTGTCCCGCATCATTACCGGATTGGTTGTGCCCCAAGTCTGGTTGATAAACTGCTTGGTATTGACATAGTAGACGTCTGCTTTGAAAGGAGAATCAAAGCCGTATTTCCAAGAGGCAAGACTGGTCAAAATCGGCATGTTTTTGGTTTCCAATTTGTGAAGTCCCGGGCCGTAAACATCGGCAATCTGTCCTTCTTTGACGAGGATTGCGGTTTGGGCCGGACCGACAATCAATTGGCAGCCGTTCATTATTTCTACCCGGTCTTCCATCGGATAACGATAAACGATGGTATCGGTAGAATCGTCTTTCCATTCGATAACTTTCAATAATTGGCGTTTTAAAGCACTAAATAATCCCATTATTAACCTCCTATATGTTTTATCATTTTCAAATCAATTTTATTATACTCTTTTTTCTGTTTTTCTACTTTTAATATAATAATTTTATTTAAAGGTCAGGGTCGCTTGGACGGCTTTTTGCCAGCCCTTCAGGCGTCTTTCCCGTTCTTCTTCTGTCATATGACTTAGGAAAAGCCTGTCCACCTGATGGTATTTTTTGATTTCTTCGGTTGATTTAAACCACCCGATGGCAAGAGCGGCCAAATAGAACGCTCCGAGAGCGGTTGTTTCCAGACAGCGCGGCCGAACCAATTTCACGTTCAGCAAATCGGCCTGAAATTGCATGAGGAAATTGTTGACGCTAGCTCCGCCGTCAACACCCAAATACTGAATGTCGAAGCCGGCTTCTTTTTTCATGACATCCATGACGTCTTTGGCCTGATAGGCGATTCCTTCAATCACCGCCGCAATCACATTTTCTTTGGTGGTTGCGCGGGTCAGACCGAAAATCGCACCTCTGGCATCGTTGTCCCAGTAAGGGGTTCCCAAACCGACAAAAGCCGGAACCATGTAGACGCCGCCGCTATCGGGATTTTTTTGCAGGTATTCTTCGCAATCGCTCGATTTGGGAAAAAACTTCAGTCCGTCTCTTAACCACTGAACCGCCGCCCCCGCCACAAACACCGAACCTTCCAGGGCATACTCGATTTTTCCGTTGATGCCCCAGGCAATGGTAGTCAAAAGTCCGGCTTGGGAATAAATCGGCACTTCTTTCGTATTCATCAGGATAAAACAGCCGGTGCCGTAAGTGCTTTTGATGGAGCCTTTGTCGAAACAACATTGGCCGAACAAGGCCGCCTGCTGGTCGCCGACGAGGGAAGCGATTTTTACTTGAGCATTCGGAAAAAATTCCCTTAGTCCATCCGCACCCCCCACCAAACAAGCGCTATCGACGACTTGGGGGAATAAGCTGAGCGGGAAATCAAATAAGGCAAGCAATTCCTCGTCCCAGTTCAACGTATTGATATTGAAGACCATCGTGCGCGAAGCGTTGGAATAATCGGTAATATGGTGTTTTCCTTTCGTCAGACGCCAAAGCAGATACGTTTCGACGGTCCCGAACAGGATTTCGCCTCTTTTGGCTTTTTCACTGCTGCCCGGTACATGATCCAAAATCCAGCGGATTTTGCTTGCGGAAAAGTAAGGGTTAATCATCAAGCCGGTTTTTTGGTGGACGGTTTTTTGGTACCCTTTGCTAATCCACTCCTCGCAAATCGCCGTCGATTGCCGCGATTGCCAGACGATGGCATGATAAAGCGGCTTTCCGGTAATTTTATCCCAGAGAATGGTTGTTTCCCTTTGGTTGGTTATGCCCAGCGCTTCGATGGATTCAATGGACAGATGGGCTTGGTTTAGGGCATCTTTGATTGTTTGAATAACCGTTTCGAAGATTTCTTCCGGGTTTTGTTCGACCCATCCGTTATTGGGACAGATTTGGGCGATTTCCATTTGGGAACTGGCCATGATTTGGCCTTTGCGATTAAAAATAATTGATCTTGTACTCGTCGTTCCTTGATCGATTGCTAAAATGTATGTCTCTTTCATCGCCATTCCTCTTTTCTTATTTCATTATACTAAAAAAATCGATTTTTTTCAAACAAACAAAAACACCATTTTTACCGGTTGTTTTGGTCAAACCGAGAAAAATGGTGTTTGCTTTTAATTTTTTTGGATTTGTTTTTAGCTGACTTTATTCTTTTCCTTCTTTAAGCAAATCGCGGATTTCTTTTAACAAGACAATATCGGCAGGTTCCGGTTGGGCTTTTTGAGTTTCCGCTTCGGCTTCTT
>DCTZ01000009.1:16755-26459 GCA_002329485.1 Caryophanales bacterium UBA1427
TTTGATTAAAATAAAGACTACGAATGCGATAATAAGGAAGTCGAGCACCGCTTGAAGGAAACGGCCGTAGTAGATTGCTGAAGTTAAGGCTGGTTGACCGTATTCATCGAGAACCTGAACACCGTTGTCGATAATCGGTTTGGAATTCCATAATCCGAATCTTAATCCGGAAAAATCGATCCCGCCCAAAAGGGCACCGATAAACGGCATCAAAATATCATTGGTTAGTGATTTGACAATCGAGGTAAAAGCACCGCCGACTACGATACCGACCGAAAGATCAATAATACTTCCTCTCATGATAAAAGTCTTAAACTCTTGCCAAAATGAACGTACTTTTTTCTTCATATTTCCCTCCACATTAGTTTTTTACTTAATTAAACGTTTAACAAAGGTTTCATTGAAATTTAATAAATCCAAAAAAATAAAAACATCTACCGAATTAAAGGGAATGTCCACAAAATAACCGTCGCCGACTTTGGCCCCCATAGCCAAATACCCTTTAATCAATGGGGGAATTTCCTCCAAGGCTTTTTGAGGGTCAACTTCCGCCAATCCCAACCGATTCATCGGTCCCGAGGTTTCGCCGATAGCTTTCGGACAATATTCGTTATCGATTAAATAGTTGTGATATAAGAATGCCAGACCGTTTTGATAAACCGTTGGATCTGTGCCGTGGAAACTGGCGGTTCCGAAAAGGAAACGGATTTGATTGGCTTCCACATACTGAAGCAAAAACTTCCAAATCAATTTTAAGACAATACTTCCGCGATACTCTTTTTTTACCACCGCCCGTCCCAATTCCAAAATCGGATAAGGCGATTGTTTTAAAGCCGTGATGTCGTATTCCTCTTCCGTTAAAAACCCCCCAAGCGGTTCGACATGGTGTTTTTGCATCACCCGGTAAGTACCGACAATTTCATTGGTTTCTTTGTCGATGGCAATGATATGATCGCAGTATTGGTCGTACGGACTGTAATCGGTACCTTTTTCGTTTAAGTTATCTTTATTGTATTCGAGCACAATTTCTTGGTAGCGCATCCGTTGGACATCTTCAAGCTCTTTCGGATTAGTTTTGTCGAGCAAACGCACTTCAAATTGTCCAACTATTAGGGGTGTGATAGTCATTTTTTCATCCTCGATTTCTATTTTGCAATTTCAAAAATTTCGATTATTTGATTCTTGTTTAAAGGAATGATACCGTTTAATGTATCATTCTGGCCCAAAGCTTTTTCGGCCATTTTTTCAAAACTGGTTTCGTCGATGTCAAGTTCGCTTAAACGAACCGGCATGCCAATTTGCCGGAAATATGCTTCCAGACGGATAATTCCTTCGTAAGCGGCTTCTTCCTCTGTTAAACTTTTGCTTACATCCATAACCTGATAAGCAAAACGGGCAAAGCGGGCGGTAAAATGGCGGTAAACATATTTGGCCCACGCCGGGAACAAGACCGCAAGCCCCGCACCGTGCGCAACCCGGTCAAACATACCGCTTATTTCATGTTCCAAACGGTGCACGGTAAAATAGAGTTTTCCTCCCAATCCTGTCAAACCGTTATGGGAGAAACTGCTCGCAAGCATCAAAGTTGCCCGAGCTTCGTAATCGTTCGGGTCGGCAATCGCTTTTTTGCCGGCTTCCATTACCGCTTTCAAAAGACCTTCCGCCAAATGACTGGCTAGTTCCATATCGGAAGTATCAGTAAAATAACGTTCCAAAGTATGCATCATAATATCCACGATTCCGCAGCCCGTCTGGTAGCGGGAAACCGAGAAAGTCAGTTCCGGATTCATGACCGCAAAAAGCGGACGGATAATATCGCTGTTAAACCCGCGTTTTAACCAATTATCAGAATTCGTCAGCACGCAGGAATTGCTTAGTTCGCTTCCCGCGGCGCTGATGGTTAAAATTACCCCGACCGGCAGCGCTTTTTGGGGAGTTAATTCATGCAAGCTGAAGCGCCAAATATCTTCGTCCGTGCAGGCGCCGACCGCCGTGGCTTTGCTGGAATCGATAACGGATCCCCCTCCCACCGCAAGCACCAAATCCACTTGTTCGGCTTTGGCAAGTTGGATGGCTTTCCTTACCAAGGAAACTTTGGGATTCGGTTCGACTCCTCCCAGTTCCACAAACGCAATACCTTGTTCCTTAAGGGAAGAAACGATTCGGTCGTACAAACCGCTTTTTTTAATCGAACTTTGACCGTAATGCAACAAAACTTTCTTAAAGCCATATTGTTTAATAATCCGGCCGATTTCGCTTTCCCGGTTTCGGCCGAAGAAAATTTTCGTCGGTGAATAAAAATCAAAATTAATCATCCCGTATCATCCTTTCTGTGTTTCCTAATGGTTTATGCTTTATTTCTTAAGACTTTGGTTTCCAAAAAAGTGATAATCGGACGGTAAAAGATAATTCCCACGACCGCAAGCACAATCGTAATAATCGTATAAGTAAGCGAATGGGTGAACTGGCCGCTAATCAGATGATGGCCAATTAGAGTCGACAATAGCAGCGAAGGAATTCTGCCGATTAAAGAAATAATCAGGAAGCGGTGCAGCTTGACCGATGTCGCCGGTCCCAAATAAATCAATACATCTTTCGGAGTGCCGGGTAAAAGAAAGGCAAACAAAAACAATGCTTCCGCCTGTTTGGCGCTTTTGATAAATTTAAACTTCTCCGCATTCTTTTCGCTCACAAACAGATTGATAATCGGTTTACCGAGCAAGCGCACCAAATAATAGATGATGACCGTGGCAATCGCAAGACCGATCCAACAGACGATGATGCCCCCGATTACTCCGTACATCATCCCCATGACAACTTCGACAACTTCCCCGGGCAAAAAGGCGATGACCACCTGCAAAACCTGAAGACCAATCATAATCAATAGCCCCCACCAACGGAAAGAATCAATCCAGGCGCGAAATTCGATTTGTTTTTGGGTATTTTCCAAGGCTTTGACATAGGGCCAAAGTTTGACGGTTCCGTAAACCATCAAAACAACGAATATTACAATGAATATGCCAGAAATAACCGCTGGCGTAATTTTTTTCTTGGTTTCCTGTTCCATAAACAACCACTTCTAGAATATTCTTCCCAAAATGTAAGAGATGATAGAAAAAAGCAAAGCCGGAAGCATATTGACGGTTTTGATCTTCTTTTCGGACAAAAAGTTCCAACCGATGCAAATTACCATGATATACCCCAAAATGGCAAACGGCTGATAAAAAACCGGATCGGTCAAATAATCATAAGCCACCAAACAAAGCCCGGCAATAATCCCCTGATAAACCAACACGGAAAGCGAAGCAAAGATTACCCCGAAACCGATGGTTACCGTTAAAATAAAGGCGGTTACTCCGTCAATGACGGCCTTCAAAAACAAGATTTCGTGGCGGCCGAGAACCGATTCGGTCGTACCGATGATGGCCATCGCGCCGACGCAAAAAATTAGCGAAGCACTGATTAAACCTTCCGAAAAAGCGCTTCCGCCCCACCGGGAGGCCAGTTTTTCGCTAAACCTGGTTACCCGATCGTCCAATTTAAGCAATTGGCCTAAAATGGTGCCGAGCACCAAATTGATGAGCACCTCCAACTCGTAGCGGCTTTCCAAAACGCCCTGATCGACAAAAAGCATATTTTTCAAGACGCCGGTCAAACCGATTAAGGCGACAAAAATGCCGATAACCTGCAGCAGGGGTTTTGCATCGATTTTTTTCAGAAATTTTTGGGCAATTAATCCCAAACCCGAACCGATTACCACCGCAATACCATTAACGATTGTCCCTAACATATTAACCTCTTAGCGGGGATATTCCGTTTGGCGTGCTGTCGGATTAAGCAAAAATTCCTCAAGATACTTTTTCGCATAAGCTTTGGCTTCGGCCAAATTCATATCTCGGTAATTGCCGCACTCTTTTTCCGTGGCGCCCGGAACAACTCCGTTGTATTGGGTAATATAGTTAAAGGCAGAGCGCAATAACGGAACCAGTTCAAGCGGTTCATAGTAGCCTGCCATCACCAAATAAAAACCGGTACGGCAACCCATCGGACCGAAATAAATGATTTTTTCTTTGACATCCGGTTGATTGCGCAAATAATAAGCCCCCAAATGTTCAAGGGCATGCATGGCGCCGGTTGAAAACTCCAAACCTTGGTTCGGACGTACCAGGCGAATATCATAGGTCGTTATTACTTCTTTTCCTACCTTGTCAATCCGGGAAACATATAATCCGGGAATGAGCTTGGTATGATCGACTTCGAAACTCGGAATATTTTCGAAAGTTTTTTCCATGAAAAAATCCTCCTAAATGCCAGTATTATACCATAAACCGTTATAATAAGGGCGTAAAAAGATTGGCAAACCCCTGGAATATTTTGTTGATTAAAGAGCGTTTGCGCCACTCGGTTAGTTCAATCCGGGTCGACTTCGATAAATCCTGCGCAAAATCGTGGACCAAATCTTTTACGCTCGCATTTTCGATTAAGACCGTGGCTTCGAAATTGATATTGAAACTGCGGGGGTCAAAATTGACGCTGCCGACCGAAGCGATTTTGTCGTCGATAATCAACACTTTGGAATGAACAAAAACATTGGTGTACTCGTATATTTCCACGCCTTTTTGCAACAATACTTCGTAATACGATTTGGTGGCCTGGTTGACCCAAAACTTATCGGGTTTACCCGGAACTAGGATGGTCACGCTGATTCCGGATTCGGCAGCCGTTTGCAAAGCATAAAGCATTTCGGGTTCCAACATCAAATAAGGGGTCGTGATTTTGATGCTTTTTTTCGCATCGGTAATCATTTTGAAATACACTTGCTTAATAATCGGTTCTTCGTAATCGGGACCTGATTCCAACACGACTACCTTGCCCCGTTCTTTTACTTTTTCGTAATGGTAAGTCGTATCCAACCATTTACCGGTGGCAAAATACCAGTCTTTGATAAAGATATTGGTTAAACTGATTACGCCCCTGCCTTCCACCAACAGATGGGTATCGCGCCAAAAGCCGAACCTCCGGCTTTTGTGATTGTATTCGTTGCCGATATTTAAACCCCCGATAAAGCCGACTTTTCCGTCCACTATCGTGAGTTTTCGGTGATAGCGGAAATTGATAGCATTGAAGAAATGCAGGGGAGTCAGCCGTTCGAACGGCACGACATGGGCACCCGCGCTTTTCAGCTCGTTGACCAGTTTCCCCCGAAACCATTTCGAACCTACAAGGTCGTAAATTAGATAGACTTTAACGCCCTTTTGGGCTTTTTCCTTAAGGATTTCCATAATCTCACGCGAAATCAAATCGCGTTTGATGATATAAAAAGCCATATAAATGGAATCTTTGGCTTCGCTTAAGCGTTTTAACAGTTCTGGAAAAAACATATCGCCGTTCGTCAGTACTTTGGTTTTGGTGTCGCCTTCATAAGGCGTCCGGCCGCTCAGCCGGTGGGCATAACCGAAAATATCGTGAGCGGGTAAATCGATATCGACACCGGGTTCATGCAACAAAAAGGTTTTATCTTTAATTTTAGGACGATCGAGTTGGATAAATTTCGTTTTGTAATCGCGCGCCACAATCAGATAGATAAAAATACCATAAATCGGTATCAGAATCATGATGGCAAGCCAAATTACTTTTCGCTGGCTGTTATCGTTTTTGCTTAGGATGGTCAGCATGATAATAATGGTCGCAATAATATTGACCGTATGCAAGGCATTGAAAATGATGGCATAGCTGCCTTCCCATTCTTTATTGCCAAATACAGTGAGTAAGACGGCATAAATTGCCAAAACGAAAATGAAAAGCGAAATTAAAAGGGAACTCTTTTTCATTTTATCGTCCTCTCTGATACTTTATCCCTACTATTATAGCATAAAAAAAGAAAAGGGAAAACAAAAATCATTTTCCCTTGCAAAAGTAGGATGAATAATCGGTCGTTTATTGGTTAAGCAGCGACAATTTCCAATCGCCTTCAAATTCCAACAAATAAGGTTTGTGCGGCGCGATTTCGGATGCAATAATCTTTTTCGCCAGCATCGTTTCGATTTCCCGTTGGATATAACGCAAAATCGGCCGAGCCCCGTAAGTTGTGTTGTAGCTTTGACGCAGCACTTCTTCGACCACCGACGGCGCAAACGTAATATTGATGCCGTTTTTGGCAATCCGTTCGCGCAAATCGTTAAGCATTTTTTGCGTGATATGCTTTTGAACATCTTTCGAAAGCGGATTGAACATGACGATTTCGTCGATTCTGTTCAGAAATTCCGGTTTGAAATGATGCCGTACCAATTCCATGACTTTGTTTTTGGCATCGGGATCATTGTTAAGCAAATATTCGCTGCCGATATTGGAAGTCATGATAATGATGGTATTTTTAAAATTAACTGTTCGGCCCTGCGAATCGGTAATCCGTCCGTCGTCCAAAACCTGCAACAAGACATTGAAAATGTCCCGATGGGCTTTTTCGATTTCATCGAACAAAACGATCGAATAAGGGCGGCGTCTGACCGCTTCGGTCAGCTGCCCACCTTCGTCATAACCGACGTAACCTGGAGGCGCGCCAATCAAACGGGCAACCGAATGGCTTTCCATGTATTCGCTCATGTCGATGCGCACGATGTGGTTTTCGCTGTCAAACAAAGCTTCCGCAAGACTTTTGCTGACTTCGGTTTTGCCGACACCGGTCGGACCGAGGAACAAAAACGAACCGATTGGTTTTTTGTCGTCTTTGATGCCTGCCCGCTGCCGGATGATGGCGTTGCTGACGAGTTCGATGGCATGATCCTGACCGATGACGCGTTTTTTTAGGGTATCTTCCAGATGCAAAAGTTTTTCGCGGTCGCCCTGCACCAGTTTGGCTACCGGAATATTCGTCGCTTTCGCCACGATTTCCGCAATCTCGTTTTCGGTCACGACTTCCGACAACAAGCGGTTTTCCCGGTTATTGGCTTGCGCTTCCGCAATCTCTTTTTCCAAGGCGGGGATTGTTCCGTATTGCAACCGCGCCGCTTCCGCATAATCGGCCCGGTTTAAGGCTTGTTCGTACTCAAAACGCATCCGTTCCAATTGTTTCTGTTTGTTTTTGAGTTCTTCGAGCTCCTTTTTTTCTTTCATCCATTGATCGTTAAGTTTCTTTTCCTGTTCGTATTTTTCCGATAGTTCCTGTTCGATTAAATTCAAACGGTCTTTGCTCAGGACATCCTTTTCTTTGGCCAGAGCGTTTTTTTCGATTTCGAGTTGCATAATCTGTCGTTTGAGCAAATCGAGTTCCATCGGCATCGAATCAAGTTCGGTCCGGATGGCAGCGCACGCTTCATCGATTAAATCGATGGCTTTATCGGGTAAATACCGGTCGGTAATGTAGCGGTTTGAAAGCATGACGCTTGCGACAATCGCACCGTCGCTGATATGGACACCGTGATGGGCTTCAAACCGTTCTTTCAAACCCCGCAAAATACTGATTGAATCTTCGACCGTCGGTTCTTCGATCAAAATCCGTTGGAAACGGCGATCAAGCGCGCTGTCTTTTTCGATGTATTTGCGATATTCGTTTAAGGTCGTCGCACCGATACAGTGGAGTTCGCCCCGCGCCAACATCGGCTTTAACATGTTTCCGGCATCAAGCGCACCTTCGGCGGCTCCGGCTCCGACGATTAAATGGATTTCGTCGATGAAAAGAATTATTTGGCCTTCGCTTTCGGCGATTTTTTTCAAAACAGCTTTTAATCTTTCTTCGAATTCGCCCCGGTATTTGGCCCCTGCTACCAAGGCTCCCATGTCTAGTTCGTAAATACGGGTATTCTTAAGGGTCGTCGGTACATCTTCTTTGACGATCCTGGCGGCCAGACCTTCGATGATGGCGGTTTTACCGACACCCGGCAAGCCGATTAAGAGCGGATTGTTTTTGGTTTTGCGGGAAAGAATCTTGATGATACGGATTATTTCGTTTTCCCGACCGATAACCGGATCGACTTTACCTTCACGCACAGCTTGCGTAACATCGCGACCGAATTTGGCAAGGACGTTTTCATCTTTGCTATAGTCGATTATTTCCATAATATTACCTCCTTAGCACTCGTTACCATAAAGTGCTAATAATATTATACATCTTCATACTACTCTTGTCAAGCAAGAAAAAACACTTTTTGAATAGTGTTTCTCCAAAAAACGTTTTTTAAAAGTATTATTTTTTCGTGAACAATTTTTCTAAATCCTGATATGTTTCTCTTCGGCAAACCTCTTCGATTTGGTCACCATCCACCACAATTACTGCGGGTCTTAAGGCACCGTTATAATTCATGGCCATCGGATAACAATAGGCACCGGTGGAAAAAACCGCCAAGACATCCCCTTGGTCAGGAAAAGGAATTTCCACATCTTGGGCAATAATATCCCCGGATTCGCAACATTTGCCAACCACGTCGGCAATGATCATTTTTTCCGAAACCGCGGTATTCACATTAGCAACCCGGTACTTGGCCTGATATAAAGCAGTACGGATATTATCGGTCATACCCCCGTCGATAAAGAGGTATTTTTTGCCTCCCCAAATAGATTTGACATAATCCACGGTATAAAGAGTCGTTCCCGCTTCTCCCACGATGGCCCGTCCAGGTTCAAAATACAGCGCATCCAATTGATAGGATAGACTTAAGAGGTTGGCGTTGATTTCATTCAACAATAAACTCAATAATCTCCCGTAATCGATTTCTTCATCGGTATAACGGATTCCGAATCCTCCGCCCAAATTCAGGTGCCGGAGCGGATAATGATAAAGTTTTTCCGTATGATGAGAAAATTCCAGCATTTGTCGGGCACAGGCAACAAAAGGTTTGACATCGATAATCTGCGAACCGATATGGGCATGAAAACCCAAAAGACGAACCATCGGGTTATGCAAATAAATTTGCATGATTTCCTCTAAACCCTGCGCGTCTTCGATGCTTAAACCGAATTTGCTGGATAAAAGCGAAGTTTGAATGTAATAATGGGTATGCGCTTCAATGCCGGGATTAATCCGCAACATCGTGTTGACTTCAGAGCGATATTGAGTTGCCAGCTGCACGATTTTTCGCAATTCTTCGATGTGGTCGACCACAATAATGCCGACCCCTTTTGTTACCGCAACTTTCAGTTCTTCGGTCGATTTGTTGTTGCCGTGAAAGACAACCCGGGAAAGCGGAAAACCGCTTTGTTCAATAATATACAAATCACCCCCGCTGGTCGCATCAATCCACCAGCCCGCTTCTTTCATCAAAACACAAAAATAAGGCGCAAGGAAGGCTTTCGATGCATAAACAAGTCGCGTCGAAAAAAGAGAACTTTTCGTATACTCGGTAAATTCGTTCATCCGCTCCCTTATATGAGCCCAATCAAAAACCATGAGGGGCGTCTGATACTTTCTCACAAGATCAGAAAGCGGAAATTTTCCCAAATAAAGTTGATTGTTTTTTATTTGCATGCTTTTCGTCATAGCTTTATTTCCTTAGTTTTATTTATTGCATAACAACCCCTGCGAGGGGTTTGTCAAATATTTCATTATCAAAAATCTTGCCAAAATCGGCGCTTTTTGTTATAATATATAACGCGATGCACCTTTAGCTCAGTTGGTAGAGCAAATGACTCTTAATCATTGGGTCTAGGGTTCGAGTCCCTAAAGGTGTACCATATTGAATGCATATGTTTGATACATAGTGTACTTGTCA
>DCTZ01000019.1:0-2636 GCA_002329485.1 Caryophanales bacterium UBA1427
AGTCGTATGGTTTTAATAGATAAAAATGATAATTTATCGCCAAGTTATGGGCAAATTGTCGAATCTTGTTTCATTATGTCGGATAAAAACGAATTGTGTTTATCGACAGGATTTTTGATAATTTTCAACCTGAGCCAAAACTTTGGTTTTTAACTCCGGGCTCGGGACCTTTTGATGGGCTATTTCCAAAGCCCAAAGAATTGCCCCACAAACCGGTGGAGCAGTCAATATGTGGTACTGAACGGGAACATTGGTATTAGCTTCCACAAATTCTGAGAAAGCTTCATACATTACAGGACAAGTGGCATTTGCCCAAACCGACCCGGCCAAAACCACCGGTACGGCCTTTTCGAAATGAAGGTTTCCGATACACCCCGCAACACTTCTTCCCATACTGATTCCTGCCTGACGAAGGATTTCCTGGGCTACCACATCACCGGAATTCCCGTGGGCAAAGAGTAATTTGATGATTTCAGTGCGATCGATTTGCCGGCTGTTGATTTTTTCGATTAAAATCGGTAAATAGTCATCTTTATCGGTAATACTAAGCAACGAAAAAACCGCTTTTGTAAGTGAAGTGGGACTGCCAACCCGGAATAATTCGTCATAAACCCCCTGAAAAACTCTTCTGGTTAAATATGCTCCTCCGGCTTCGTCGCCGGAAAGATAACCGACGCCGCCCACTTGTTGCATTTTTCCCGTTTCATCCAATCCTACCGTAACCGTTCCCGTTCCGTTGATCGAACAGACACCGACTCCGGTGGGAGAGGTTGCTTTTATACCTAAAAAGCCGTCATTGTTGACCACAAAATGCTTAAACCCGATTTTGGCAATAATTCCTTCCAACCGCTTTTTCTGACTCGGCATATCCACTCCGGCCAGCCCGAAAGCTGCGGAATGAACATCGGAGATCTTTAAATTGTTGCGCTTTAACAGCTGATTGATGTTTTCTTTCATGACGCGGTAGGCACCGTCAAAACCGTCGGGAAGTCCCTCGTGGCTGCACGTCCCCAGTCTGATTCCGTCGATGAAATTTCCGGCCAAATCAAACAACAAATAATCGGTTTTGGTATTCCCCCCGTCAACGCCTAAGACTACTTGTGGCATATGTTACTCCTTGAATTGCGGCAAATATTGCTTGTGAGCCTGAACCATTTCGTCGAAACAAGCACTGAAGTTCTGCATATCGCTCGTCAACGGATTCATTAAGGCGGCCCGCATCGCTTCCGCTTTGTCGCCGGTAAGAGCGGCTTTGACGACATGGCGTTCGTAAGCTTTTATCATCTGAATGTATTCGATAACATGTTGATTGGTGATATGGGCTTTAATCGGTTTGGCGCCGTCTTTGCCGATGATTGCACTGATTTCGACGACATCGTCATCGGCCAAAAAGTCGAGAGCACCGTTATTCAGGACATTCACGACATGCACTTCCTGCAAATCGTTGTAAATCGCGTTGATTAAATTGATGGCCACTTCGGAATATCTGGCACCGCCCCGTTTGGAAAGCTGTGCCGGTTTTTCATGCAATTCCTGTTGGGAATAAAGAGCCAGGAGTTCTTCTTCCAGTTCGATACAAACTTCGCCACGGCTTTTCGGGGTATGAAGCAGTTTTTCGAGTTTTTGGGCAGGAAAATAATAATATTCCAAATAAGATGAAGGAATGGCACCGATGGCCTGGATTTGTTCCGGCGTGAAACCCGAAGCAGGGATATTTTTCATCGCTTCGGAATTAACGCCCTGGGCGAGCGCTTCCTGAAGATAATCTTTGCCTTGGTATCTGATGCTTGTGACATAAGACAAATGATTCAAACCGACATATTCCACTTCGGCTTCGTTTAAGTTCAGCGGTTTTTTGATACTGTCGATCATGTTGAGCGGAACATTGCATAGCCCTATCATTTTGACGTTGGTTTGATTCAACAAGGCTTGTGCCACCAAGCCCGACGGATTGGTAAAGTTAATCAGCCAGGCATCCGGGCAATATTGTTCCATCATTTTGACGATATCGAGCATGACCGGAATCGTGCGGAAAGCTTTGAACATACCGCCGATGCCGCAGGTTTCCTGACCGATTAAATGGTATTTTAGCGGAATCTTTTCGTCCAAAACCCGCGCCGGAAGTTTGCCGACCCGGATTTGTACCATGACGAAACTTGAACCCCTTAAGGCTTCTTCGTAACTCATGGTCAGTTTGACTTGGCAGTCAATGCCGGAATTTTCCACCATCCGCTTGGCAAGCCCGCCGACAATCGAAAGTTTCCGCTCGTCGATATCCATCAAAGCAATTTCTTTTACCGGCAAAGTCTGATATTTCGCAATAATTCCTTCGATTAATTCCGGCGTATAGGTGCTGCCCGCACCGATTATACAAAGTTTCATCTTATTCCTCCAGGTATTGTTTTAATTCGGCTACTTTATCGAGCCGTTCCCAAGGCAAATCCAAATCGTTGCGACCGAAATGACCGTAAACCGCGGTTTGTTCATAGATAGGTCTGCGCAAATCCAAATCGTTGATGATGTCAAGCGGACGCAGCTTAAAATGCTTTTTCACGATGGCAATCAGTTCGGCTTCGGATAACTGCGAAGTTCCGAAAGTATCGATGGCAATCGAAAGCGGTTCGGACATTCCGATG
>DCTZ01000019.1:2674-4917 GCA_002329485.1 Caryophanales bacterium UBA1427
CCGCTGAAGGCACCTCCGCCGTGGCGGGCATAACCGCCGTAAGTATCGACGATGATTTTGCGTCCGGTCAAACCCGAATCGCCTTTCGGACCGCCGATGACAAACCGTCCGGTCGGATTGGTGTAAATCTTGGTATTTTCATCCATTAAATGGTTCGGAATAACCGCTTTGATGACATGTTCGATTAAATTTTTCCGCAATTCTTCCTGTGTGACGATTTCGTCGTGCTGCGTGGAAATCAAAATCGAATCGATTCTTTGGACATTGCCGTCCTCGTCGTATTCCACGGATACTTGCGTTTTACCGTCGGGACGCAAATGGTTGACGATGCCTTTTTTTCTGACTTCAGCCAAACGGCGTGCCAGTTTATGGGCAAGCATAATCGGCATCGGCATGTACTCTTCGGTTTCGTCGCAGGCAAACCCAAACATCACGCCTTGGTCGCCGGCCCCTTCGCCTTCCCGAACGCCCAGCGCAATATCGGGCGATTGTTCGTTAATCGAAACTAGGACCGCCAAATTTTCGGCGTCAAAGCCGTATTTGCCCCGATTGTAACCAATCCGTTCCACGGTTTGACGGGCGATTTTCTGAATGTCGGAATAACCGGTGGTGGTAATTTCGCCCATTATCAAAACCAATCCGGTGGTAACGCAGGTTTCGCAGGCCACTTTGGCATATGGATCCTGTTTTAATAAATCGTCTAAGATGGCATCGGAAATTTGGTCGCAGATTTTGTCGGGATGACCTTCGGTAACCGATTCCGAGGTAAAAATATGTCTAACCTTTTCCATTTTTGTTTAATACTCCTTCTAAACTCATTGTATTATATTATACCACAACTAAGCGACTGCGCTTGGCGTGGGGATAATCAAACTTGTTATTTTAGAAAATCGTCCCAAGGTTTTCCTTGAGGTTTGACTTCAAAAGCCATGCTTTCTTTGGTAACCGGATGAAGAAATTCCAATTTGTAAGCATATAAAGCAAGCGGCATTTTAACGCTACTGCCATACAGCGTATCGCCCATAAGGGGAAATCCCCGGGAAGAAAACTGCACCCGGATTTGATGATGGCGTCCGGTTTCCAATGCGATATCCACAAGGGCGGCTTTTTCGGTTTGTTCCAATACCCGATAACTAAGGAGGGCTTGTTTTCCCCCTTCTACTGTTGTTACATAGGATTTGACTTCGGTTTCGTCTTTGCGCAAATAATCTACCATTTGACCGACCTTTTCGGGCATAACCCCTTCCACTATCGCATAATAATGCTTTTTGAAGGTGCGGTTTCGGATGGAGGCAGAAAGGCGGGAAGCCGCTTTGGAAGTTTTGGCAAAAACCATCACACCCCCGGTCATTCGATCCAACCGGTGAATCAATCCCAAATAGACATTGCCGGGTTTCTGATACTTTTCTTTTAGGTATTGTTTCAACAAGGTCAACAGATTGGGATCGTTCGTTTCGTCGCCTTGGGATAAAATTCCCGGCGGTTTATGCACCACCAGCATATGATTGTCTTCGTAAAGAATTAATTCCTGAATTTGCTTCATCAAATCACCTTTACTATTATAGCAAATTTAAGCGATTTTTTCAGAAGATTAACTTTTTATTTTATAATCATATAATTTGAAAAAAAAGCGCAAATATGTTAAGATATGTAATGACTAGAAATAACAAATAGAAGAGGTAATATTATGGATGAAGTTAAAAGTACGGTGAATGGCCAAGAGACATTACCCGGCAATTCACCGCTTAGCACAACTGAAGTTGCACCGAAGCCGAAAAAGAAAATGTCGAGAGCCGAACGAAAAAAATTACGGGTTATCACTCGCTTAATCGACGGGGAAATCAACGGAACGAAAGCAGCTAATATGTTGGGGATAACTACTCGCCAAGTGAGAAATTTAAAACGCCAAGTACTCGAACAAGGAGCCGAAGGCGTTATTCATAAAAACAAATATTATAAACCTTATAACGCGATTGATGGAGAAATCAGCGAATTTATTGTTAAATTATATCGCAAAGAATATCGCGGTACCAATTTCAGCGAATTTGCCCGCATAGTTCAAACCGAGTACAATATCGAAGCTTCGCGCAGCACCATTTACAACTTCTTAAGAAGAGCCAGAATCCGCAGCCCGCAACGCAAAAAAAAGAAAACCAAAAAAACAGCGGTTACAACTTCAGCTGTCGAAACAAAATCGACCAAGGAAAAAAATTAAGCATTGTTTTTGTGTCAATATCTTTTGA
>DCTZ01000023.1 GCA_002329485.1 Caryophanales bacterium UBA1427
TTTTCTGAATTGTCTTCCCCTTCGCTTGTTTGATTACCGGAAATTTCCTCTTTTTGGTTTGGAACTTCCTCGATATTCATTTTCTCGAGCCATTCTTCTTTAGTAATATATGTCAGGAAGTCGAGTTCCGGTATAGGCTTTGAAAAATAATAACCTTGCACGATGCCGATTTTATGATCGCTTACGAGTTTTAGCATTTCCTGGTTTTCCACGCCTTCGGCCACAACCAACCGATTGGTTGCGTCGGCGAAATCCACAAGCATCTGCGCAAACTTATCGCGCATCAGCGATTCGTTATCCGATTGAAGGAACGACCTATCTAATTTTATGATGTCAATCGGCAAATATTCGAGTTTTGTCAAAGTATTGTAATCAAGGCCCAGTCCGTCGATGGCAATTTGGAATCCGAGTTCTTTCAACTGCTTGATGTTGTTGTGAATAACCGAATATCTTTCGAAAACCGCAAACTCGATAATTTCCAAAACGAAATTCTTGGCGCTCATTTTGTAGCGTTTCAGGACTTTTTCAAAATCCACCGCCAACCGTTCGTTGGTTAGCTGTTTCGGACTTAAGTTGAACGATAACTTGATATCGTATTCTGGGAAACGTTTGGTTAAAGTTAAGTGGGTTTTGATCAATTCTTCCAAGCCCCAAATACCGACCCAGTTGATATCCCCGGATTGTTCGAGGATATTGATGAAATGCTGCGGGGCAAGGGTTCCGTGTTCCGGATGATTCCATCTGAGCAGCGCTTCCGCGCCGAAGATGGTTTTATCCTTGACATTGATAATCGGCTGATAATAAAGCACGAATTCTTTGTTTTCGATTGCTTCTTTGATTTGATGGTAATATTGGAGGTTTTCGCCTTCGGTGGCGCTCATTTCGTCGGAATATAGGATAATCTTGTTGCCGCCTTCTCTTTTGGCGATATAGAGGGCGATATCAAGCGATTTTTGCAACTGTTTCCAGGTTTCCCCGTGGGCAGGATAGAAACTGATTCCGATGCTCGAAGATACCTGAATCGTGGTATTGTGGAAAATCGGAAGGGGGGAATAAATAGCTTTTTGAATATCCTTGGCCATGTTGAGGTATTCGCTTCGCGTATGTTCGCCTCTAAAGAAAATCAAAAACTGATCTTTTTCCACCCGGGCGATTTGCGTGCGTTTCGGAAGCAGCGGAATAATCCGTTGGGTGATTTTTTCCAGGATTTTCTCGCTTTGCTTTTGGCCGAAAGCATTGACGACATCGGAAAATTTGTCTAAATCGATTAAATACAAAGCAAAAAGCGTATCTTTGGGGGCTTTGGACAAATACGAGGTAATCGAAGTGTAAATTTCCGATTTGGTGAGCAAACCGTCGATCAGGGTAAAAGCTTCTTCCCGATAATGGCGGCGTTCCTGAATTACGCGGTATCCCAGATACAAGGTAACGGCGACCGTTACGATGATGACGATAACCGTGAATAAGACATAAATTCCCGGACTGAAATTTACGTTTGAGAGCATAGTGGAACCTCCTTATTAATTTTTCTTTTCTAAGGTAAAGCGTTCATCCAGCAATCTGATAGCTTGGTCAAGCGGGATAGCCTTGCTGATAAGGTGGCCTTGAATAACGTTGCAGCCGTTCTTGATCAGGAATTGGTTTTGCTTTTCGTTTTCCACCCCTTCGGCTATGACCCCGAGGTCTAAGCTTTTCGCAAGTGAAATTAACTTCGGAACAATAGCCCGGGAATATTTATCCGTATTGAGGTAACGGATAAACTCACGGTCAATCTTGATGGTATCGATTGGCAAGTCTTTGAGATAAAGCATCGAACTGTATCCCGTGCCAAAGTCATCAAGGTGAAGCGAAAAACCGTTGTTTTTCAGAATATACATTTTATCGATAATATTTTCGAGATTGGTCATCAGGAAGTTTTCGGTGATTTCGATGGCAATCGAACCTTCCGGCAGTTCCATTTCTTTGAAGGCTTCGACAAACTCTTTGACAAAGCCCGCCTGCATGAGCTGAATCGGCGAAAGGTTCATCGAAATCCGCACCTTGTACGGTTCCAAAATTTTGGCCATTTTGAAGGTTTCTTCGGTAACGATGCGTCCGATTTCGATAATCAGATTGTTCTGTTCCGCCACTTCGATAAAGTGCGCAGGCGATGACAAACGATACTTCGGATTGTCCCAGCGAATCAGGGCTTCGAAAGCCACGATTCGATTCAGGGAGTTGTCGTACTGGGGTTGCAGGAACATGACAAACTCGCGGTTTTCGATGGCTTTGCGAAGGTCGTTTTCCATAACCTGTTCATGGGTATAGAATTTCTTCATGCCTTCGTCAAAGATCGCAAAGCTGAGGTTCGGGAACTCTTTGGCCCGTTTCAAGGCCTGCTCCGCTTCCTCGATTACGGTTGCAGCGGTGGCACCATCTTCCAAGTCTTTGAAATTGACAATACCCATTTTCAATTTTAAAGTGAGCGAGTAGGTGCCGAACTGAACCGGCTTGCGCAGGATTTCGTTTAAGTTTTGGCACCAATCGGTGATGGAGCGTTCGTGGTCGATTTCGTGCATCAAAACCCCGAACAGGTCGCCTTCCAAATGGTAAAGCGTATCGCTCGGGCGGCGCAGATTGGCATTGATGATTTCGCCCATTTTCACCAAAATCGTATCGGCGATTTTACGGCCGAGAAAATTGTTGTAATTTCTGAATTGCACAATATCCATAACGACAAAGGCGCATTTGAGCGATTCTTCTTTTCGGTCGAGGATTTTTTGCAAACTGTCCTGCAAAATAATCGAATTCGGCAAATCGGTAACGCGGTTGTAAAGAGCCAAACGGCTGTTTCTTATACTTTCCATCTGGAATTCGGTGATGTCTTCGCCGATGTAAAGGTAATTAAACAACAGTTTTACTGGGAAAAACCGCAGGGTCCGTTTTTGGCCATCGCTGTTGTTGACCATCAGGGTAATCGGCATTTGTTGGCCGATGAGGTGTTTGATGCCTTCCTGGTCTTCTTCTTCGACAATATCCCGCAAATGCTTGTATCGGGCAATGGCGGGAAAGTTGATTTTTAAGGATTTGTTGTAAGAAACGATTTTACCCTTTCTGTTGGTTTTGAACGAATAAGGTTTCAGATAATAATACCGGATAAGCGACAACTCCACATCGGAGTTTTTCTTATTCAGAATAAAATAAACCACCAAACCCAAACAGATAAAGAGAAGACTGATAATCAGATAAAAAGTGAAAAGAGTGATGCGCAAATACGAGATATCCGACGTAACGTCTTCCGCAAAAAAGATATACGCCACAAAATACTGGCGGATCGAAAACTTTGGCGTCAGCGGATAAAAGGTAAGATAAGCGCTTTTACCCATGAATCTGATCTGATAGGTGCCTTCTTGGAGGCTGTACAAAGCCGATGTCATCTGGGCAATCAACAGCTCGCTGTTGGCCCCCCGAATGTAATCGTCGAACAATTTGTCTTTCGGGGAATCGATTTCTTTTTTATAGTGAATGGAAGCGTCCTTGCTGATCAGAAAATAATAGTTGTCGGTCATGTATTCGTCTTGGATAACGTCTTTCAGATAAGGATGCGCTTCGTAAAAAAGCAACTGATTGTCGATATTAAAAAAAATAAACTTCGTTAATTTGTCGTAACCTTTGAATCCGTCTTTGAAACTGTAAAAAGAAATCAGCTGTTCGTAATCGTTAAAGTCGTTTTTGACATAGGTATCGGATAAATCGGTATTGGTATAGTAATACCTGATACCTTCGATTTCATAAGCATCCAGGGTATCGGCCACTTTTCCGTAACCGACTACCGGAACCGAATGAATGGAAAGTTCATCCAAATGGTCAGCATAATTTTCCCCCATGTCTTGGTAATTGTCGATTTTGAATCGCAACCATTCCAAGTCCTGCTCGATTCTACTTTCCACCGCAAAACTCGCGCTCTTGCTCATCGAAGCGACATAGTCTATCCGGTTTTGTTCCATGAAGTTTTTAGAAACTCTTTGGTAGAAGTAGGCAACAAGTGCATAAGCAAGCGTAAAAAAGAGGAAAAAGATTAGAAAAACGCGAATGCTGAACTTGTTCATAAACCCTCCGTTTTATTATCTCACCTTAATTATACACGATTTTAACCAATTGTCAAAATATAAAAAAAGATTTTGCAAAATATTTTTCGCAAAATCTTTGTCTTACGATAAATCAAAATGCAAATAAAGATAGCTCCCCAAAAATGAGAAAAAGCCGATCAGGACCAAAACATGGAGCGCTCCGTAGGGTAATTTGACCCCATCGGGAGTCGCAACAAGCGACGGGAACAACACCTGAACCGCATTATTAAAGCGGGAAGCATCCAGCGAGCGGAAAAATTCCGAGGCCAAATACATGATATAGGCAATCACACTTACCAAAGGGGATTTAAGCAAAAAGACCAAAACACAAGACATCAGCCCGTAATAAATGCTTATCAGGCTTAACAGAACGAAAGCTTCCAGGTGGCTTATTTTAAAAACAAACCAGGAAGCAGACAAAAAGCCAATCGCAAAATAAAGGAAAGAAAACAAAAAGCCGATTGATACTCCCACAATGGTCAAAAGAATGAGTTTACTTAAAATAAAGGGAAGCCTCATCCTTTTGTAACTTAAATACAGGATATTGTAACTGTCGCTTTGGGGAGTAAAACTCATTCCCATCACAAATGAAACCAGGAGCAGTTGCAATATTTTGGTTAGCAACAGACAGTTGGAAAAGTAATTATGGAAATAGGCTTTGTTGTTGACCAAATGCTCGGTTGGGCTGCTGAACGGCCTAGCGGACAAAAAGAAACCGATGCCTGTAAGAAGTAATACCCCCGAAAGCAAAAGGATATTGCGTTTGCCGAACAGATAACGAAAATGCAGTTTAAGCAAGCTCATTTTCGATTGCTTCCAAGTCGAAATAATCGTTCAGTTCAATTACCCGTTTGTTTCTGAAGGGATAGTTTTTCAGATGATGGGTAGAGATGATGATTAATTTCTTTTTCTTTTTCAAATTCTTCAGCTCTTCCATAAACACTTTCTTGGCTTCATCGTCCAAACCGCTTAACGGTTCGTCAAAAACATAGATGTCGACTTCGGTCATCAGGGTTTGAATCAACATGACTTTTTGTCTTGTCCCTTTGGAAAGGTTGATGATGCTGGTTGAGCGGAATTCTGCCAAACCGAACTTTTCGTAATAATACCGTAAAACCGAGGCGATTTCCTGCGAAGTCATTCCGCGGATTCTTCCGATGAGGTTTAAGAAAGAATCGACGCTTAAGTAATCCGGTAAAGGGAGCTGTTCCGGCATATAGCTGATTGCGACATCGTTACCTTTTATCCTTCCCTGGTATTTGATGATTTTCATGATGCACTTAAGCAAAGTGGACTTGCCGCTTCCGTTTGGACCGACGATGAAATTGGGGCAGTCGTTGGAAAAGGTGATATTCAGTTTATCCAATACCTGCACTTTACCGTACGATTTCGATAAGTCGATGGCTTCAATTTGGATCATAGGTAATCACCACCCCCTGATCGTATCCTTCGAAGGAATGCAACAAAGTAATCGGTTCGATAATCTGGCGGTAAGGTTTGCCAAGGTATTCGTAATAAATGATAAATCCGGCCTGTTCGGTTAAATACTGACCGAAATAGCTGAAAGGCAAAACCACTGTTCTTGTTTCCCTGTCCGCAAATTCCATCGAAAAACTCATTTCTTTCGGTCTTTTGGTCAAGGATACTTCTTCTTCGATTATTTCCGCTACATTCCGGGTTTCCGGAATACTGTTGCTTATTATTTTCGTATAATCATAATTTATCTGGCAAGTGGCATTGATCAATTCGATATTGGTGATTTTTACGATTTCGCTTTCTAGGGACGATAACTGAAGCACCACGCCGGCCAAACCGGTTTGGTTTTTGAGTTGCCCCGTCAAACCCAGCAATTGATTGACGATAAAAGCTTTTCGGCTTTTGCCCTGGTAAAAGGCGATGCTGCCCAACGGTAAACTCAAATTAGTGCCGTCCCCGACGGTCAAATTGAGTTTGGCTTCTTTTAAGGAAATCGGAGAATCGCTTGAGAAAGGAAAGTGCAAGGTAAGCCGGGCCGGATAATATTTGGTTTTGGATAATTTGATGAAATTCTCTTCAACCGTCAATTTCTTCGGTTCCACCCGATATTCGTCGAGCGAATCTTCGTCGGTTAGGGTTGCGGAAACGATGGCTTCCGGAGTCAGAAAGAAACTGTCCTGATGGCTTAACCATAGATCAAGCGAAAAGGTTTGGGCTTCATCCAAAACAAAGGCGAGAGATGTGGGAACGGTAATTATCGCATGTGGTTTTTGGCGCTTTTGGTTGACGACGATTAAATAGGTTAGCAGTCCCAAGAACAGCGCCAGTCCCAAAACAACCAAGAGGGTTCTACCGGATTTGCTCTTCATAAAAATCATAATACTGATTGATGATATCAATCGTCTCCCACATTCCTTTTTTAAATGCTATACCCATAATGTAGTATTTGCAGGCACCGTTGTTGAGACGCGCTTCGCCTTTGGCACTGACGGTAACTTTGGTTTTGGGCTGCACGACAATATTGAAATCCTGTTTGACGGTCCGGTCTTCTTTTTCCTTTACACCAACTTCCAGTTTAACCGCCGTATCGAGCCCTGCGGTTAAGGTTTTGATTTTACCCGATATTTTTAAGCCCACCGTTCCGGTTGCGCTTCTCGTTATTTCCTGGGAAGTCGATTCGGTAGTCGCGTAATTGAATTTGAGCGGTTCTTTGGTGTTGTTAGCCCGGGCAAAAATGGTTTCCCCAACGTAGGTTACGGTTTGGTTTTCATTGACAACATAGACGCTCCACCCGAAAAGTTTACGTTTTACACGATCCAATGCTTCTGCTTTTTCGGTATCGGAAAAAGCAACCAACAGTTTGGCACGCGAAATTTTCGGAATGGTAATCGATTGAAAAGTGGGATGTCCCGTGTCGTTGGCAAAAGCCAAAAGCGAGACATTAAAACAAATGAACAATAACAAAAAGGCTGTTAAGATTTTTTTCATGTAAAAAAAGCACCCTTTCTGAAGTTCCTTAATGTGGAACTCTGCAACCATTATAACAACCCCAGAAACGTAATTCAAGGGTTATCGGTTGCGAAAAACGGGTGCTTTTTGCAAATTACGAATTATTAATCAGCAAGAAAATTTTCGATATCGGCGACTTCTTTGATAATATCTTCCGACAGATTCCGGCTTTCTTTTTCAAGTATCAGGATATTGTCTTCGATGCGAACCCCGATACCTTCTTCGGCAATATACAGTCCCGGTTCGATGGTAATCACCATTCCTTCTTTCAAACCCAGGCTCATGAGCGATGGGTCATGGACATCGAGTCCCAAGGAGTGACCGATGGAATGGTAATAGTATCGGGACAGTTCGGCTTTTTCTTTTATCAAACCGAGTCTGATGCAACCTTCCGCAAGCAATTCCTTGGCGTAATCGTTGATTTCCTGCCAGGTAACGCCGGCTTTCGCAAAGGCGATGCACTTCTTGTTGACCTCGAGAACCACTTCGTAAACTTCCTTTTGGCGTTTCGTGAACTTGCCGCTTACCGGGAAGGTTCTGGTGATATCGCTCGAATAGTTTTCGGTATAACAGCCGACATCCATGAGCAATAAGCTGTCTTTTTCAATCGGACTATTGTTTTCTTCGTAGTGGAGAACCGTGGCGTTTTTGCCGCTTGCGATAATGTTGCCGAAGGAATTCTTTTTGCCGTTTTTGGTCAAAACGAAACCGAAATATCCTTCCGCATCGCATTCTGTCTGCAGGTTGTGCCGGTTCTTCATGACATTGTAAATGGCTTCTTTCGTGGTGACGATGCTTTTCCTAATCAGTTCGACTTCTTCCGGTTCCTTAATCATTCTGAGTTTTATCATATCCAGATAAATGTTTTTGATTTCCAAAGCCGGATAATCTTCTTTGACTTTTTTGGCAAAATCAAGGGCAAAAGTATTGTATAAAGGCAAATTGCGGTATTCCAAATCCAAATATAGTTTTTCGATCACATGTTCGGAAAATCTCAAAGGTTGCATGTAATTGAGCATGAGGTTTGTGAAATCGACGTTGTACCGGATTTTTTGCACAGGAATGCCGGAAATCTGGGATGCTTCTTCTTTCGATAACTTATGGCCCACCCATTTGGCAAGAATCGGATCGTTTTCGTCGATGAAGAGCCATTCGTCGTATTGATGGTTGAATTTGACGATAAGTACCACGACATTGGCTTGGCGGATTCCGGTCAGATAAAAGAAATTGTGGTTGACCACAAACGGATATACAGCATCCGCGGTTTTGAAATGTTCGTATCCGGAATGAAACAAAGCAAGCGAATTATCGGCGATTACGTCGAAGACTTTTTTTCGGTTTTTGGTAAAAAATTCTGCATTCATATATATATTCTCCTAGCTTTTTTAAGCTTCTGTCCGTTATTTTTTACCGGAAGGTTTTTTCGCCTTCGCGGTTGTGGTTTTCTTGGCAGCGGTTTTCGAGGAAGTTTTTTTGGTGTCGGCATTTTTGGCCACCGGTTTCGGATTATGGTAATTTTCCAATACTTCCGCAAACATCACCATGACTTTGGTGGCATCGCGGATTGTCACTCCGTCCAAGGTCAAGCCGATGATATCGTCATGGAATTTGTCGTGGGATTTGAGGATTTTTTTGGTTTGCGGGGTAACGCTTAACCGGATGACCCGATTGTCCATTTCATCCCGCGTTCGCACCAAATAACCTTTCTGCACCAAACGGTTAATCATCGTGGTCAAAGCACCGACGGTGATTTTTTGTTTGTTGGCGATAAAAGTCATCGGTTTGTTGTTGTTGAGTGCGACAGTTTCCAAAACATGCACTTCGCCGAGCGTCAGGTCTTTGATAACCGTTGTGTCCATTTTTTGGCTTTCGATGACATTGGTCATGTTGACGACAAAACGGAATGCTTCCTCTAGTTTGGCGAGCAGTTTCTTTTCTTCTTTGGTGAAATTTTTCGGTTTAGGCTGCGGGGTTTTGACTATTTCTTTCGGTTTTTCCGCTTTCGGCTTTTTGGTTTCCTTTGGTTTTTCCGCTTTCGGTTTTTCTTGTTTTGGCTTAGCCTCTTTCGGTTTCTCCGTTTTTGCCTTTTCTGCTTTTTTTGGCGTTTCCTCTACCGGTTCCGCTTTTTCGGTTTCTGAAGCTTTGGTTTCTTTTGGTGTTCCGGCCGCAACTTCCAACGCAGGGATTTCTTGCGACGCTTTTTCTTCGATCGGAACTTCCGGAGAAACGGTTTCTTCCCATGGGTCAGGCGTGATTTTGCCGAACAACTCTTCGTAAGACATTTCCATCGGTTTTTCGACGGCTTTTTTCTTTTGGCGGCCTGATCCTTTTTTCGAAGGTTCGGTTTCGAGAATCGGAATATTCAAAACAGGTTCGGCTGCTGTTTCTTTTGCTTCGGTTTTGGCTTTTTTTGTTTTTGCGTCAGCAGACTTGGTTTTGGCAGTTTTGGTTGAAGTATTGGAAGTTGCTTTTTTGGGGGTTGCTTTTGTTTCTTTGGTAGTTACTTCTTTAGTATTTGCGTCTTCCGCTTTTTTATTAACTGCTTTTTGAGGTTCTTTCTTAGCTGTTTTAGTTGTTTTTTTAGACGTTTTTGCTTTTTTTTGGGCAGTTGTTTTGGAGGGAATTTTGGTTCCTTTTGATTTGGTATCAGAGGGCGTAGTTTTACTTTTGGTTGCTTTGCCTGTTGTTTTTTCATTTGATGAAGCTTCTTTTTTGGTTTTTGTGGTTAGGGTTTCTTTCTTTTCCATATCATCACCTATTGTTATTATATTAAATAATACTTTTAATGTCAAACTTAATGTATTATTTTCGTTGTTCAGGGACTGTTGCCGAAACAAAAAAAGACCCGAAGGTCTTTTTTTAGCTATTTGAGCGCTTCTTCGATGTAGTAGACCAAATCCGAAATGCGCTTTACTTTTTGGGCGGATTCATCATCTACCTGAATGCCGAATTCGTCTTCGATAGCCATAATCAATTCCACCGCATCCAAAGAATCGGCGCCAAGGTCGTCAATGATATGCGTATCCATGGTAATCTTGCTGGCATCGACATCCAATTCTTTCGCAATAATGTCTCTAACTTTTTCAAATACCATACTTCTTTTCTCCTTATTAATCCTTTTTTTGTTTTTTCTTCGGTTCCGGTTTCGGCGGAGCAGGTTGGGTTGGATCAATCATGGTAAGTTGCAACCGACCCTTTGCCACATCCACATCGTGAACCCAAACTTTGACAATCTGTCCGACTTGAACGACGTCAAGCGGATGTTTGATAAATTTGGTGGACATTTTGGAAATATGGATTAGTCCATCGTCTTTAACACCGCAGTCGACAAAGGCACCGAAATCAACGACATTGCGTACGGTACCCTGAAGTTCCATTCCCGGTCGCAAATCTTCCAAGTGAAGCACGTCGCTTCTTAAAATCGGCGCTTCGATTTCATCGCGCGGGTCGCGAAGCGGCGAAATGAACGCATCGAGGATATCGTTGAAAGTATATTCGCCGGCACCAAGTTCTTCCCGCAATTTCTCGCGGTCCAATTTTTTGATTGCTTCCACAAGTTCAGGCGAACCGATGTCTTTGCTTGTGAAACCTAAAGTGGCTAGAATTGTCCGAGCCAAATCATAAGACTCAGGATGGATTGAGGTCATATCAAGAGGTTCCACGCCGTCGGTTATCCGTAAGAAACCGATAGCCTGTTCCAATGTCTTCGGACCGATTCCTTTGATTTTGATATCGCTGCGACTTAAAAATTTTCCGTTTTCATCGCGATACTGAACAATCTTTTTGGCCATACCCGCATTCAATCCCGCAACATATTTTAAAAGCGACGGGGAAGCAGTATTGATGTTAACGCCGACTTGGTTAACGGCCGTTTCCACTACGAAGTTTAGCTGATCGGCCAATTTCGATTGGGTAACGTCATGTTGGTATTGACCGACACCGATCGATTTCGGTTCGATTTTGACAAGTTCCGAAAGCGGATCCTGAAGACGGCGCGCAATCGAAACGGCGGAACGTTCTTCGACTTCGTAATCCGGGAATTCTTCGCGGGCCAAGTCGGAAGCGGAATATACCGATGCTCCGGCTTCGTTGACGATTACGTATTGGACTTTGCGTCCGAGTTTTTTTAAGTTTTCCGCAACAAACGCTTCAGTTTCGCGGCTTGCGGTACCGTTGCCGATGGCGACGATATCCACATCGTAATTATTGACAAGTTCCAGGAAAGTTCTTACCGCCTGCTGGTAACGTTCTTCCGGAACTTTTTCGTTGACATTCTTTTGGTGCGGATACATCACGGATTTAACCAAGACTTTTCCGGTCGGGTCAACAACCGCCATTTTGCATCCGGTACGGTAAGCCGGGTCAATACCCAAAACAATCCGGTCTTTCATCGGCGGCTGCAGTAAATAATTGCGCAGGTTTTCTCCGAAAATATGAATAGCTTGGTTTTCGGCTTTTTCTTTTAGTTCAGAACGGATTTCCCGTTCAATCGAAGGTTTGATTAAGCGCAAGTATCCGTCCGTACAAGCATCCTTGACATATGGGGCGGTAATGGAATCTTCTTTTTTGATAACGTCGCTTAGGATATAATTAAGCACTTTTTCGACGTTTTCGTTAATCCATACCTTTAAAACTTTTTCGTTTTCGCCGCGGTTGATGGCTAAAACCCTGTGGAGTTTAATTGTTTTAAGCGGTTCCTCGTAGGCATAATACATGCCGTAGACTTGTTTTTCGTCTTTGGCGCCTTCCCGGACTTCGGTTTTGATGGTCGCGTTTTGCACGAATTCTTTGCGGATCCAGGTCCGGTAAGTCGGTTCATCCGAAACGATTTCCGCAATAATATCTTTCGCACCGTTCAAGGCTTCATCTATATTATTGACCACAACGCCTTCTTTAATCATTTCCTGAACTTTTTCTTCGTCGTCAGGCAAAACCGTTACGTATTTGCCGGCTTCGGCCAACACATCTTCTGGACTGCCGTCCGGAAAGGAAAGCAGATATTCGGCGAGCGGTTCCAAACCTTTTTTCTTGGCTTCGGTTGCTCTCGTCTTTTTCTTTTCTTTGAACGGCCGGTAAATATCCTCGAGTTCCGCAAGCTTGGTGGCTTTTTTGATTGCTTCGTTGATTTCCGGCGTCAAACGACCTTTTTCTTCAATTAAACGGCGAACATCTTCTTTTCTTTCTGCCAGTTTCTTGCCATAATCCCATTCCTGGTAGATGGCCCGAATCTGTTCTTCATCAAGATTCCCGGTTACTTCTTTACGATAACGAGCGATAAACGGAATAGTCGCATTTTCTTCTACGATTAACTGAAGGACAGCACGGATCTGACTTATTTTTACATTTTGTGCTTTGGCAACTTGGGCTATTAGTTGGTCCGATAGGTAATTTTCATCCATTGATACTTCCTCCCTTTATATACCAAACATTTTACCATAAACGCGCTTTTTTTGCAAGTTATTCATACCCAAATCAACGGGGTCAGCTTCGCAAAAGATTTAGCAATCGCCATAGAATTATCGTCGTTTGGTCAAAGCGCATTTCGTCGCGGGTACCCTCCACTTGGTCTTTGTCGACAAGCAAAGTGTCCCGGTAACTGATGGCATAGTAAAAGAAACCGTCTTCGGGTGCTTTGGTATCGCCCGTCGTATAACCCGTGACGCCGATACCGACATCGGATGAAGCTATGGCGCGGACCATTTCCGCCATTTTGCCCGCGGCTTCCCCCGAAACGGTACCGTATTCTTTCAGGAACTTCGGTTTGATTCCCAAAATTTTGGCTTTGGTCGGATCGGAATAAGTCACATAACTTTCTTCGGTAACCAACGATGCCCCCGGGACGCTGATGATTCGCGATATCAGCATTCCTCCGGTACATGATTCCGCGCAACTGATCAAAAGACGTTTTTGATGAAGCAGATTGACGACCATTTTTTCCAAAGTCATCTCGTCAATTCCGATTATTTCCTTTTGGTGCGAGTCGATAAACTGTTTAACATATTCTGCAAAAATTACTTGGTTTTTCGGTGTATCCTGCATCAGAAAATAGAAGAAAGTCGCAAGGCCTTGGGTTTCCGTAATGATTCCGATTCCGCCTTCCGTCCGGAAACCGTCGCAATCGTTTTTTGTTTCCCGGGCCAAATATTTATTGATTAGGATCACTTTTTTGGTTAAAACCCGGGGAAGTTTTCGGATTTCCGACCATATGCAATCAAACTTTACCTCAGGAATATTTAGTTCGAACGGAAAGTTTAAGAATTTCTTAATTTCTTCAAACATGATTTGTTCACCTCGTTTTTGGGAAAGGCTGATTTTCCTCCCACATAGCTTTCGTGATTTTATAACACTTAAGCAAGCCCGACTGATGGCTTTTGCAATTGGCTTTAAAAAGATTTCCTTCGTATCTCATCCCGCATTTTTCCATCACCCGGCCGGAAGCCGGATTCTCGATTAAATGTTTGGCAAGTAAAACCCGGAAATTGTTTCGGGAAAAAGCATAGTCGATTACTCCTTGCAAAGCTTCCGTGGCATAGCCTTGATTCCAGAAAGTTTTGCCCAAACAATAACCGATTTCGGCTTGCATCAAATCGAACTTTAAATCAAAAAGGCTGATGGTGCCGATTGCTTCCTGGGTTTCTTTAATCGTTATCACCCATTGAAAGAAATAGGGTCTTTCGTACATCAAAAGCCAGGAAGTAATAACTCTTTTGGTTTCTTCGATGGACTGATGGGTATTCCATGACAAATGTTTGGTTACTTCGTCGTCGCTGGCCCAATTTTCATACATTTTTTGTAAATCGGCCAAACCGATCGGTCGCAGAAACAAACGGGAAGTTTCGATGGTTGCTCCGTTAAAAGGTCTGATTTCGTTCATATCGTCTATCCTTAACTGTCTTTTATAAATCTATTATAGCAAATTTTTCCGAAAACCGTTCTCATTTTTATAAAAAACAACCCGTTTACCTGCTTTTTGGTTTCGCCAAACGGGCATTTCATGGTATAATAAAAGAAAGACGGGAGGACACGATGAAGACTGTAACCAAAGAAAATATCTACGAAACCGTAATCAACAAATCGCGCTTTATCTCATACCTGGCCCCGGTTCAATCCGTCGAAGAAGCCAAAGAATACCTTGCGGGGTTAAAAATGCGTTATCCCGATGCCACCCATCATGTCAGTGCTTTTATCGTCGGTCTGGGCGGGGAAAACGGCCGTTACAGCGACGACGGGGAACCGAGCGGCACCGCCGGTTTGCCGGTTTTCGATGTCCTGCGCAAAAACGGTTTGACGAATTGCATTTGTGTGGTGATCCGCTATTTCGGGGGAATCAAATTGGGCGCCGGCGGGTTGGTCCGAGCCTACAGCAAAAGCGCAAGCGAAAACGTCAAAACCGCTATGGTTGTTCCGATTATCAGTTACGATAACTTAAAGATATCCTTTTCCTACCGTTTTATCAACGATGTCGAACAGGTTCTTTCGGCCTACCAAATCATAAACAAAACATTCAGTCATATCGTCCAAATCGAAATCAGGGTCCCAAGCGACCAAACCGACGGACTGATTAAAATCCTGACCGAAAAAACCCTCGGCCAAATCGAGATTAAAAAAAGCTAAACAGTGCATTTCGAGCGCTTCTGTTTAGCTTAATGATTATTCGGTTTGGTAAACGGAAACAATAAATTGGTTTCCTGTTGGTATAAAGTATATTTCGCGTTGTGTTCAACCCATTCTTTTTCCAGTTTGGGAATCCGATAATACTGGTTGAGCAAAAAGAGCATGAGCGGTCCCAAAATGAGCAGCCATTTGGAGCCGTCCAGCGAAAGCATAATGAGGAAAATTCCCCACCACAACATCATTTCGCCCCAATAGTTCGGATGGCGGCTGACTTTCCAAAGTCCCCGGTTGTTGATGGCGTATTGATGGTCTCTTTTGTGATTGAAAACCGACAGTTGCAATGTGCTGATGATTAAGACGACCATTCCGACAAAACCGATGACTAAACTGAAAATAGTGGCCAAATTGATTTCCTTGACGGATAAAACGATTAAAACCAAAGCCGGGAGAGAAAGTGAAATGCTTAAAATAAACGATACCAGCCAGCGGACAATCATTTTAAGAAACCAATTTTTGGCTTCCCGGTGGCCGACCAGTTTAGGATATAACAAAGCATCGATAATCGGGAAGGTCAATCCCATGCTTAAGCAACCGGCAACGCCGAAACCGTGACCGCTTTTGACAAGCAATGCTGCATAAACCACGATTGTTATCGGCATGACGCGTTCAAACAGATAAGAAAAGTCCAGCGGCAAAACGCATTCCGCAATAAACAAAAGAAGGGTTGCGACGGCTGTTCCGATCAACAGTTTGGTTAAATAGTCATTGATATTCAAAAAACTCCAAAGAAGGATAGCGGAAGTCATGGCGATTGCCAAAAACAAAAACAGGATTAACGTCCTGAGGAAAGGAAAACGCACCATAAAAAAAACACCTTTCGTTTACCACCTATTATACTTTAAACGAAAGGCATTTTCAACTATCTTGATATTTTTTTACCTACCAAGTATTTTCTTTTGGTCGCTTCTCCGCCCCGCAGATGCTTTTCCTGCTTATTGATTTGAAAAAGAGCCTGCACCTGCTCGAACAATTGCATGTCGAGGTAAGGCAAACGTTCCGACAAATCCTTGTGTACGGTACTTTTTGAACACCCAAGTCGACGCGCCACTTTTCTGACGTTGCTTTGTTCCAACAACAAGAGCTCTGCACCCAATAATATCCGCTCTTTCATTTCAGGATCCATTTGCCTCACCCACTTCATTGTATGAAGCAGGTTTTTTAATTATGAATTATCAAAGCTAAAAAAATAATCAGGAAAGAAGTGATGATTTTGCAACATTTGATGAATCACGAAAAACACTATATAACCTTGAACAATTATTTAAGAGCCTATTACGGCGAAAAAGTCTATAAGATTTCCTTAAATCCCGGGTTCACCTGTCCCAACCGCGACGGAAAAGTCGATACGACCGGCTGTCTGTTTTGTTCCAGTATGAAAAGCGGAGATTTTTCGGGGGATGTAAGTCTATCCTTAAAAGCCCAGTTTGCTTCCGTCAAAGAAAGAATGCAGGCCAAATGGGAAGAAGGGTCTTATATCGCTTATCTTCAGGCCGGAACCAATACGTACGCGCCCCTTGATGTTTTGGAAAAAACTTTTTCGACGCTATTGAACTTGGACGAAAAAGTAAAAAGCATCAGTATCGCCACGCGACCCGATGAAATATATCCCGAAATTATCGAACTTTTAAAAAAACTCCAAACCAAAAAGACGGTTTGGGTGGAACTCGGTTTTCAGACTGTCCATCCCGAAACTTACCGTTTCTTTCACCGCGGTTACGAAAACGAATGTTTCGAAAAAGCGGTAAAACTATTGCATGAAGCAAACATCGCTATCATCGTACACATCATCAACGGTCTTCCTTTCGAGACCAAAGAGATGATGTTGGAAACCGTGCAATATCTGGCCGAGTTTCCCATTTCCGGAATCAAGATTCATATGCTGCATGTCATGAAAGATACGCCGCTCGGTCAAATGTATCTGGAAAAACCTTTTCCGCTTCTATCGCTCGAAGAATACGTTGAAATTACCGCGGAACAGTTAAGGTATCTTCCGAGCGATATCGTGATTCACCGGTTGACGGGAGATGCCCCACTCAATTTACTTATTGCGCCCGAATGGACCAAAAAGAAATTTGTGGTTCTGAACGAAATCGACAAATACATGCGAAAAAGAAATATTTGGCAAGGAGACAAGGCGAAATGCAAAAGATAACCGAAATTGCCCATCAATTGCTTAAGGAACACTTAAAAGCAGGGGGGATTGCGGTTGATGCCACCTGCGGCAACGGTTTTGATACGGTTTTTTTGGCGAACCTTGTCGGGCCAAAAGGAACAGTTCACGCATATGATATTCAAAGTATCGCCATCGAACGCACCAAAAGATTAGCTGCCGAACTGGGACTGACCAATATCGAATACCATTGGGAATCGCACGAAAATATCGCTTTGCCGAAAATCGACGGTGTCATCTTCAATCTGGGATATCTTCCTGCCGGTGATAAAACCATAACGACCGAACCCGATGTTGTTTTACGCACCGTCCAAAAACTGCTAAACCATATGGACCAAAACCCCAATTTATTAATCGTGGTTGTTTTGTATCCCGGCCATGAAAAAGGCAAAAAAGAAAGCCTCGTCTTAGAAAGCTTCCTTTCCCAACTTGATTCCGGTTATTTGGTCACCAAAATCGTGCCGCTAAACCAACACAACGCCCCTTATATCCTGACGATAGAACGCAAAAGACCTAAATAAACATTATGTGTTTTTTTAGGTCTTTTTTAGTTATATCTGCGCTGTTGTTTTGCCAAAAACTTTTTCGGGATTGATATTTTTACTGCCGCGCACGACTTTAAAATACACATGATTGCCAGCTTCTTGATCGATTTCGGTCGTTCCGCTTACCCCAATCTTGTCGCCCTGCTTAACGGTATCGCCGGCTTTGACCGTTACCTCGCTTAAGCCGTAATAATGCGTCTTAATGTTGTCCGCATGCTCAATAATGCAATAGTTTCCGTAAAGCGGGCTTTCGCGCACTTCAATGACCGTTCCGCTGAAAGCACTCTTGACATCGAAAGGTTGATTGTCGATTCGGGCAAAGGATGTTCCCACACTAATCCGATAGCTGGTCCCGTATTTTATCAAAGCTTTTTCCTGGTCGCTTTGGCTGGCATCTCGTTCGTAAAATTTCCGCACGACTATAAAATCAGACACATTGTCAAATGGGTGCTTTAAGACCTCAGGAACGGGATCTTCTTCATGGTCAATCGGCTGCTTATCGTTCGGTTCCTCAATCGGAGTGTTGTCAATCGGATCGGCGGTTGCAGAAAGGATGAGGGCAATAAATAATAGTGCTAATATCCCCACAAAAAAGAAAAATTGAAAGCGATTCTGACCAATTTTTTTAATCCAACTCTTCACTGTATCACCTCATAGTTATTATGATACATTAAAGAGTTTTTATACAATTATTTATTAGGAGATAATAGCGTTAATCGCTTTGATAAAATCGATGATGGCGCTGGAAACAATGTAAGAAACGACAATAGCTATGATAATATAAAAAGCACGGATGGAAGTAACGCTGCCTTGTTTGAAAATTTTGTGAATTTGCGAATCAAACAAAACTTTTAAAGAAATTACCAACATAAACAAAAACGACAAAAAGAAAACAATCGCATAATATTTATTTGCCATAATTCAATCTCCTTTATTCTTTGTCTTTTTTTAAAAAATAATTTTTTTATTTTTTGGCAATTTTAAAACAACTTTAAAATTAATCCAATTCAATTCGTATTATACCATAAACTATGAAAAAAA
>DCTZ01000037.1 GCA_002329485.1 Caryophanales bacterium UBA1427
TGTAAGAAATTACGGGTACAATTACCCATGATTTCTTACAGAAGGTGTTTTACCCATAATATCTTACAAGTCTCAATTAAAAAGCAAGAGAAAAGAACCGGTTTTCCAGATGGAGAAACCATTTTTTTCTATGAACCTACGTCGTATATTACACGCTTACAAAAGAAAAACCAAAATTAGTTTATTAAAGGGAAAATTCGGTTTAGTAATTTGGTAAGCGAATTGCTGAAAAGCCTTTACAAACACCGAAATTATTGTTATAATTGAAGCAATAAGGTAATATGCTTTTTACTTGTCGAGAGTTTTTGTTTTCCTTTGGAATAACAAAAAAAACAAAAAAAATAAGGCAATTTTTGGAGGAAGGAAATGGCAGAAAATTACCGATACGAAGAAGACATCAAAATAATCCTTTCTCATCGCTTTGATTTGGGTTTGGATTATTGGACTACTGCCGATAAAAGGTTGTTGAAGGGTTCGCCTTTTATCAAAAAGGAAGACCGAGCACTCTTGCCACCCTCCGCTATCAGGAAATACTTGCCAATTTAAAAACAAAAAAAGTAAGGAAATTTAAGATGAAAAAAAACGTAAAATATCCCGGAAATCTTTTTTTTTTGCGGTTTTGTTGTTGACGGCAGTCATGTTTGTCTTGCCTTGCTTCAGCTATGATTCTTATTCGCTGCTCAGACATACTACCAGCCAATTGGGAGCGCAAAAAACCCCCAATGCCTGGATAATGAACATTACTTTCATGATAATCGGATTATCGTGTGTAATTGAGGCATGGGTTAAGTTAAAAACGCTAGTTTTACCCAGATTCGTTTTAACCCTTTTCGGAATCAGTTTTATTTTTACCGGTTTTTTTCGTCATGCACCGATTGAAAAGGGAATCGGTTACAGTGTTTTATTGGACCGTTTGCATTCTGTTTTTGCCAGTCTTAACGGTTTTTGCTTTATTGTCTTGGCCGTTTCAGCCGCCTTCTTGGAACAAAAACGTCTCCACAAATTTACGGATATTTTGGTCGCTCTTTCTTCTCTGCTATTTTCCCTTCTGATGTTCGGAGTATCCGATTATGCGGGTCTATGGCAAAGAATCATGTTTCTCGTTTCGTTTGTCTGGCTGATTCTTTTCCTAGAAAGAATGAAGAAGAGGGTTCAACCCTATCCGAAAGTCCATGAATAAAATAGGAGATAATAATGAAAAGAATTGTTATTTTGCTGCTTGCTTTAGGGCTTGATCTTTTGCTAAAGGTTGTAACAAAGGCAATTATCTGGATGTTACCCGGATTAAAATTCAGGATTTTCAAGGGGTAGCACCGGAAAAGCTGACCAATACTACAATTGATTATATGGGAGGGTTTTCCACCGCATATTTATTCGATTTTGTCGTCAGGATAGTTTCGGGAAAGGATGATTTCCAAACAATCGAGGGGAGCGAGTATTTGTGCTTGGATGCGGGGGAAGAAGGAAATCTGATTTTTGATGTTTTTCCGTTGTCGCTTTTTGCAGACCGGGAAAAACTGCTTTTGACCTTGCCTCGTATAATATTGTCGGAAAATGTCAACAAAACAGTAGATTTCTTTATCGGTTAAATTAAGGGGTGCAAAATGGATGTCGAAAAAATCAAACAAGCCATCATGGCCGATTCCATGAACAAAGTTTTTACCGACCAGGGAATCGAACCGCTTTTCAAGGTGAGTCCGGAAGCCGAAATTGTCCTGGTCGGGCAGGCTCCCGGACGGTTGGCCCAAGCAACCAAAATGGTTTGGAACGACCAAAGCGGAGAACGCCTGCGAATGTGGCTGGGCCTTTCGCGCAAAGAATTTTACGAATCGGAAAAAAATGCCCATATGCCGATGGATTTTTATTATCCCGGGAAAGGCAAAAACGGGGATAATCCCCCGCGCCGAGGCTTCGCCGAAAAATGGCATCCCCTTTTGCTTAAGGAGATGCCGAAAGTGAAAACCCTAGTTTTAATCGGCAGCTTTGCCCAAAAGTTTTATTTAAAAGACAAAGCCAAAACTTTAACCGAAACGGTTAAAAATTACGATAAATATTTGCCGGATTATTTTCCTTTGGTTCACCCATCGCCGCTGAACTTAGGCTGGCTAAAACAAAACCCTTGGTTTGAAGAAGAAGTAATTCCAGTGTTAAGAGCTTTAATCAGACAGAAATTTATGCATAATGAATAAATTATTTTAAAAAAAGGATTATAATATTTTCGATATATAATGAAAAGGATGATGAAAATGAATAACGAACGCATATTTCGAATCCCTTTTGCGACCGTTTACGATTTATTGGTCCAAAAAGCTTTACGCAAGAATCGCACCCAGGAGGAAGTCGATCAAGTTATTTCCTGGCTTACGGGTTACAGCATTCCGGAAATCCGGGAAAAATGCCTTCAACAGGTCGATTATCGCACATTCTGGGAAAATGCTCCGATAATTAATCCCAATGCCTCCAAGATAACGGGAGTTATCTGTGGATACCGTGTCGAAGAAATAACCGACCCGTTAATGCAAAAAGTGCGTTGGCTGGATAAACTTATTGACGAATTGGCAAAAGGAAGACCGCTCGAAAAGATTATGCGCAAGTAGCAGACAGTTTATCCTGCGAAAAACGAGTAAAAATTATGGATACCTTTAAAACATTCGATTCCACGGTTATTTCATTAATCATCCTAATCATTCTTTACTTCAATATGTACAGCCGTTCGCAAAAGGTTTTTACGAGTTACGTGCTTTATCGGTCTTTGGTTCTGACCAACATCATTATGTTGATTGTCGATTTCCTTTGTTGGTACTTTAACACTTTGCCGGGAAATTTTAACCTATGGGGAAATCGGATTGCCAATTATTTGCTTTATGTGTTGGCTCCGGTGGCACCCCTTCTTTGGATTTTGTATACCAATTATCAGATCTATAATGATGCGAAACGGTTAAAGAAACTTTCGCTTTTTCTGATTTTTCCTTTGGCGGTCAATTTAATTTTCACCACCGTCAATCTAAAAACCGGATGGTTCTATTGGATTGATGAAGCCAATGTATATTATCGGGGAGAATATTTGGGGACTTTGGTTATCATGAGCTTTATCATACTCGGATTTTCCTTTGTTTCGATTGTTCGTAACCGTTCGATTATCGAGAAACAACATTTTATTTCGCTGCTCCTTTTCTTCGTTCCGCCCGTTGTCGGTATTACCATCCAATACTTCAATTACGGGGTTAATTACAATTGGTCCGGCATGATGGTGGCTTTGTTGATAATCTATTTCAATATTCAGGACCGCAGCCTTAAAACCGATTATTTAACCGGTGTTTTTAACCGACGCCAGTTGGACAATTATTTGCGTTACAAAATTCAAACCAGTTCCGAACGGAAAAGTTTTTCGGCAATTTTAATTGATATCACGAAATTCAAGCAAATCAATGATTTATACGGCCATCAGATCGGAGACGAAGCGCTTCAGGAAAGCGTAAAAATCCTCAAGAAGTGCATCGCCAAGGACGATTTCATTGCCCGTTACGGGGGAGACGAATTTTTTCTGATTTTGGATATCAGCGACTCTGCTGAACTGGCCATAATCGTAAAATGTATTCAACAGGAAATCGAACTGTTCAACTCGGAAAAGAAAAAACCATATCAGCTAAAGTTTGATATGGGATATACGGTTTATGATTGGCACCAGAAAATGCAGGCGGAAGATTTTTACCGCTATATCGACAAACTGATGTACGAAAATAAAAATCTTAAGGAGTAAAGAGAGGCCAATCCGGCGCATTGAAACTGAAATATTCGAACAAGCCGCTTAGAATAAGCACAACCATGATTGCGAAAGGAGTAGTCCAGCGCGGATACTCCTTTTTTTGGTCGAAAATCCGGTATTTTAACCGATTGGTTAGAAGGACCGCTCCGATAAAGATGGCGATATCGATTAACAAAAAATGTTTACCGATTATCCCGGTATAAGCGAAAAAAGCCAAAGGGATAAAAACCAAACCGACCGATTGGGATAAAACAAAACTGATTAAGCGGCTCGGCTGTTTTTCAGGGGATAAAAACAATTCTATTTCCAGGAAAATCAAACCCGGAAAGAACAAAAGTTTCAAATGTTCCCATACGCTTTCATTGACCGGCGCAACCAATCCGACCAGAGGGTTTTGGTTGGACCACCGGTAAAAAAAGTGCATCAAGGTGCCCAAAACAAGCATAAAAAGATCGGCGACGATTTCTTTTTTGGTCATCGAAAACCCTCCGTTTTTTTCCTTTTTGATTATTATACTGGCTTTTCTGAACCTTTATTCGAAAAATGATTGTTTTCTAATATTAAGTCAACAGAATAAAATTTCCTTAGACAAAACCCCATAAGTATGATATAATGTAAATAAAAAAGATGTTCATCATACAACAAAAAAAATTTTCTTGACGAGGAATGAAATGAAAAAACATTATGACAGTTTGGATTTTTTACGGGGACTCGGAATCTTTTTTGTTTTGATTCTCCATACCTCATTCTATTTCTATCAAGACATTTACGATGTCGATTTGAATAACCCCAGCCCGATTATTACGGTTATCGGCTTTCTGTTGATGTTTGCGGGGTTATTCGCCATTGTGAGCGGCATTTCCCATACGGTTTCTTTTTTGAACTATGGTCGGGAAAATCCCAGGAAGCGGCTTGGTTACATGCTTGGCCAAGGAGCCTTGCTTTTGGTTATTGCTTACCTTTACTTTATTTTTACGGGACCGGGAATCATTCATTTTGAAACCCGTTCGATGGATGAAAGTTTGTTTGTGGCGTTGATTCGCCAGGGAAGTTTTCAGCCTTTGACCTTTGACCGTCTGTTTTATATCGATTCTTTGGTAATGATCGGCGTTAACGTCATCTTTATTTCTTTGCTTTTGTTCGGTTTGAAGAAATTATTGGATAAACCGAAAGTCCATATTTTTGTCCTGATTATGGCAACGGTCTTTATGGTTGTATCATATATCCGAATACCGCTTTACGAAGTTTATTTGGAAGCCCGCCAGGAAAAAAACTATTGGTTAATCTTTTTATTGAATTGGTTGGTTAACAAAAACAATCCGATTTTTCCATTTCTCGCCTTTGGCATGTTCGGTGTTTGGGTCGGTTTGTTATTAAAACACAATCCGGTAAAAGGATTGGTCAAATGGATCTTGCCGGTGAGCTTGGGGTATCTTGGAGCGGGGATTGCGGGGTACATTCTGACACCGGAAACAATGTTGGAAAGAGCCATCGACCCGACTTGGTATTTCATCATGGTAATGCAAATCGGTTTGTTTTTATTGATGGTGCTATTGGCAATGCTGTTCTTTGACCAAGAAAAGAAACGCAGCTGTTTTGTCTTTGCTTTTTTCAAGCGTTTTGGGGTAGCGGGACTTACGCCTTTCTTCTTGGAACAAATTGTCAGCGCTTTAATTTACCTAATTATCACGCAAATCTATCCTGTATATTTCAATATTCCGGTCACCTTAATATATGGCGTAACCTTGGCCATCCTCTGGGGCTTATTTTTAAAGTTTTGGGAGAAAAAAGGTTATCGTTATGGGTTGGAATGGATAATGACCAAACTTTTGGCTAAAGTCGGTTATTCTTCCAAGCGGAATAAATTAATGGGTGGTGTAAATGATTAGTTTCATTAAAGATTTTCGCTATTTGAAGAAAAACCAATATCGGTTGGATAAGAGGAAATTGGAAAATCTGCAACTTAATTTGCTTAAGCAAATGTATGATTTTGCGATTTCCAACAGTCCGTTTTATCGAAAACTCTATGAAGGGAAACAGTTCCGCGATTTAAACGATTTTTATCAACTGCCGATAATCGACAAGCAAATAATGATGGATAATTTTTCCGAACTCAACACCGTTTGTTTGGACAAAGAAACCTTAATGGAATACGCCATTGCCAAAGAACGTAACAAAGACTATTTGGGCTATTACAACGGCAAATATGTCATCGGCTTATCAAGCGGAACTTCCGGAAACAAAGGCTTGTACATCACGCCAAAATCGCTTACCAAGCGACTGCCGGCGGTCTTTTTGGCTCGCGGTGGTGTGAGTATCGGCGATCTGCCGCTAAGAATTCTCTTTTGTTTGCGTGTTTTTTCTCAAGGCTTTAACAATATCAATGCCCCGTTACTGAAGTTGCACTACTCATCCACAATGACAGACCCGAAAGAAACAATCGATTTGATCAACCGAAAGAAAATCAATGTTTTGATGGCGCCGCCGTCGTTTCTTCGGACGATTTTGCCTTTAAGCGACCAAATCAAAGTATTATTAAAGAAAGTAATCACGTACGCCGAAGTGTTGAGCGAAACCGACAAAGAACAGTTTCAAAAAGCCTTCAAAGCGCCGGTTTTGGAAATTTATCAGGCTTCGGAAGGACAAATCGCTTCCTGTTGCAAGGAAGGAAAACTTCATATTAACGAAGACTTGGTGTTTGTGGAACTGTATGACCAAAACCACAAACGGATTACCGAGCCCGGGGTTGTGGGTTACGAAATGATTGTCACGAATCTGGTCAATACCGCCCAGCCTTTAATCCGCTATCGGATGAATGATATGATTGTTTTGGACGAACCTTGCAAATGCGGCTCTTCCTTTAGAACCATCAAAAAAATCTTGGGACGAAGCGACGATATGTTATATTTTTGGGACAAAAAAGGCAAAAAACGGATTGTGTTCCCTGATTTGTTTGCCCGCTGGATTATTACCGAAAGCGACGATATCCGAGAATTTCAGGTAATCCAGGAAAAAGTGGGGGAAGCAACCGTCATTTTGGACTTATTGAAAGAAATAGACCTAATTAAACTGAATCAACGGTTAGTCCGGGAATTGAATGAGCTCGGGTTGCATGGCCGGTTTGATTTTGTGGTTCAACCGATTTTCTTGCCGGAAAACCTCAATAAATACAAACGTTTCATCAACAAAATCAATCACTGAGATAAAACGGATGTTTATTTGTCCCAAGGGAAAAATAAAAAATCCAGAAAAATAAAAAACACAAAAGGTGAAAAATGATCGTAGCGGTAAAAAAATTAAACGAAAACGAATGGGCTAATTTTTGTCACAAACTCTGGCCGGATACTGAAGCGGAAGAGTTTATTTCGGAACGGAAAAAAGGTTCTTTGCCTTATGAATATTTGTATTACGAAGGTAAAAAACCCGTGGGCTTTATCAGTTTATCGCTTCGCCATGACTATGTCGAAGGAACCACTTCAAGCCCTGTTGCTTATCTCGAAGGAATTTACGTGGAACCGGAATACCGAGGAAAACAAATCGGAACGGAGTTGATTCGGTTTGCCAAAAATTGGGCGAAAGAACACGGATGCCGGGAGTTGGCCTCGGACTGCGAACTGGAAAATGTCGCAAGTAGCCGGTTTCACGAAAAGTGCGGGTTCAAAGAAGTAAATCGGATAATCTGTTATGTAATGAAGGTAGACGAATAAACATCGACAAATTTTTCTTCTCAAGGAGAGTTTTATTGATAAAAAGAAAGTCATTTTATTTCGGTTGAATTCCTTTTCCAAAAATTCGGTTGGGAATTCAGGTGATAAACCTTTTCTAAAACCGCAATCCTTCCTTGCAATCAATCTCCCGAATACAAAAAGAATAAAACCATTTTATAGGTTTTAAAGCAATTCTTAAAAACATTTTTCCTCAAAATAAAAATTGATAGCTCGATATAGTATGATTATTTTGCTTTTTTTGCTATAATATTTATAGAAAGCTAGGTGTTTATCGAGTTTTCTATGTAACGAAAGAATTTCCTTATCAACTGTTTCAGGAATAATAAAAGAAGGGAATGTTGCAAAAAGTACAAATGACCTTGATTTATTAGAAAGAGTTCCCCGGACTGGCACAAAATACAAGCATTACTATGGCTGTGGTTTTTTTGATTTGCGGATATCGTTTCCGCTCTACCAGTATCGGAATCAAAACCATCATTCCCAAAGTAGACGATTCCGTTGAACATTTTATCAGAGAAACCGACATCGCCCTCTACCAAGCCAAAGAATCGCGCAATTGTTATATTGCAGTATAACTGAAATAAGAAAAGGAGAAAGAAATGAATTGGGAAAACCTTACTTCCAAAGAATTTGCCCAAGCGGTCAAAGAAACCGGTGTTTGTATCGTAGCTTTCGGGGTTATCGAACGCCACGGCGATCACTTGCCCCTTGGGACAGACTTTTTAAACGGCCATAAATTGGCTACCTTGGCTGCTCAAAAAGAATCAGCGGTTGTTTTTCCGCCGTTCTATTTTGGCCAAATTTACGAAGCACGCTGTTTTCCGGGCACCGTAACTATCTCCCCGAGATTATTGATTGATTTAATCCAAGGAGTCTTGGACGAAATTGGCCGAAACGGTTTTAAAAAGATCATTCTTTTCAATGCCCATGGGGGCAATGCTTATTTGCTTCCGTTTTTGGCTCAATGCCAATTGTGGGAAGAAAAACCTTACCAAGTTTATTATTACCAGGGTGACCATAATCCGGATAGATTCAAAAAACGCAATTCCTTGTGGGAATCACCACTGCACGGCCATGCCTGCGAATGCGAAACCAGCAAAACCCTTTATTTGCATCGCAACCTTGTTAAAATGGACCAAATTCCCGCCGGAACTACCGAACCGCTGGGACGGCTGAACCATTTGCCGAGCAACTTTTCGGGTTTAACTTGGTACAGCAATTATCCAAACCATTATGTCGGCGATGCCCAAAAAGCCAGCTACGAAAAGGGCAAGCAGTTAGTTGCTTTGGAAGTAGAAGCTTTGGTGGAATTCATCAAAGCCGTCAAAGCAGACAAGGTTTTGCCGTTACTTGCCAAGGATTTCCATGAACGTGTAAAAAAACTTTCCTTATAAATAAAAAAGCCCAAAATGCAAAAGCGCCTTTACGGGCGTTTTTTGTATTGAATCAAAACTGATATGCAATCGTTGAAAAGTGGCGAAAACCACAATCTCCAATATATAAGAAAATCTCAAAAAAGTCCAGTGCGGCTTGTTTGCTTTCGCTGAAAAATAAGGCTAAATATTTTGACAATTTTTAACAAATCCCGTATAATATGTAAGTTATAAAATATCAGATATTGTTTAATGATATAATGATAGATAACTCGAAGGAAGAAATATGAAAATCAAAAATATTGCCATTATTGCCCATGTTGACCACGGAAAGACGACTTTGGTCGACAAATTGCTTATCAGTTCGACAATTCTTCGCGAAAACCCAAATTTGGGTGAACGGCTGCTCGATTCCAATGACTTGGAAAGAGAACGCGGAATTACGATACTTGCCAAAAATACCGCCATTAATTATCATGATTACCGAATTAATATTCTTGATACGCCGGGACATGCCGATTTCAGCGGCGAAGTCGAAAGAATCATGGGAATGGTTGACGGGGTTCTTTTGGTAGTCGATGCCTTTGAAGGAACGATGCCTCAAACCAGGTTTGTTTTAAAAAAAGCTCTTGAACATAAGCTGAAACCGATTGTTGTCATCAATAAAGTCGACCGTGATGCCGCAAGACCTCTCGAAGTGGTTGACGAAGTCTTGGACTTGTTTATTGAACTGGGCGCCACCATCGAACAACTGGATTTCCCGGTTGTTTATACCTCGGCTTACCAAAATACTTCCAGTCTGTCGCCTGATCCGGCCAAGCAGGAAAAAGGAATGAAAAATTTGCTTGATATAATCATCAAAGAAATTCCGAGCCCTGTCGTGGATGTGAACGGTCCGCTGCAATTCCAGCCGGCTTTGCTGGATTATAACGAATATGTCGGACGAATCGGCATCGGACGGATTACCAGAGGAAAAATCAGTGTCAATAAGCGGGTAAGCTGCATCAGAAGCGACGGCAGCATCGTCCAATTCCGCATTCAAAAACTGTTCGGCTTTTTGGGCTTGAACAAAGTGGAAATCGAAGAAGCGGAAGCCGGGGATATTGTTGCGGTGGCGGGTTTGGAAGATATCTTTGTGGGCGAAACGATTTGCCAAATCGGTCATGAAGAAGCTTTGCCGCCGATCGAAGTCGGCGAACCGACCGTCCAAATGACTTTCGGAACCAACACCGGTCCACTCGCCGGTCGGGAAGGCAAATTTGTCACTTCCAGGAAAATCGAAGACCGTTTGAATCGGGAAATTCAAAGGGACGTCAGCCTTCATGTTGAACGAATCGGAACCAAAGACGAATGGATTGTCTCCGGTCGGGGCGAATTACACTTGAGCATTTTAATCGAGAATATGCGCCGCGAAGGTTACGAGTTTCAGGTCTCGCGTCCGCGGGTCATTCTCAAAGAAAAAAACGGAGTCGTTTGCGAACCGTATGAGTTTACCCGAATCGATGTACCTGCCGAGTATCTGGGGGCCGTGATGGAAATGGTCGGAAACCGCAGAGGAATTCTTACCTCCATGATCAATCATGAAAACCAAGTGCAGCTGGATTATGTAATTCCTTCCCGCGGTTTAATTGGTTTTATGACGGATTTTATGACCATAACCAAAGGTTACGGCATTATCAGCCATTCCTATCTGGAACACCGTCCGATGGAAAATACCGAGATTGCGAGCCGAAAAGCCGGAGTACTCGTTTCCATCAATCAGGGATTGTCGACCGGTTATGCCAGTGCCGCTTTGGAAGAACGGGGCGAACTGTTCATCGAACCCGGAACGGAAGTTTACGAAGGTATGATTGTCGGGGTGGCCAATCGGGAAGAAGATTTGGCGGTCAATATCACCAAGGAAAAGCAACAAAGCAATATGCGTTCCTCAACCAAAGACACCACCATTGTATTGAAGCGCCCTAAGAAAATGAGCCTCGAAAACTATCTGGAATTCATAAACGACGATGAAATGGTTGAAATTACCCCGCTCAATATCCGTCTCAGAAAAAAAGTGCTGGATACAACCGAAAGGAAAAAAATGGACAGTCAGAAAAAGTGGAGCGAAACCAATAAATAATTCAAGAAGGTTAAAATCGACGGGTTTTTACCTTTTTGTTTTTTTGAAATTGTGTAAAAGGGAATTTATGTTGATGAACAATCCTGTCCAAGTCCTTTCGCATTGCAACCCGCTTGCAAAAAAAAGCTAAATTTGCTAAAATAAGACATCAGTTTAAATTGGAGAAGTTAAAGGTTGAACAATGAAAATAATGAAAAAAATCCCCCTGTATGCGATAATTCCCACCCTTTTGTTGTTGCTTACCCAAATAACCATTTATTACGGGTCGCAATTAATCAATGAACATTTACCAGCTTATGATTTGACGATTAAAGGATTTGACGATCGGATGCCTTTGGTTCCGTTTTTTGTGGTTTTCTATTTATTGTCGCTGCCGTGGTGGTACATTGTTCCCTTCATTGTTGCCAAAGTTTCCAAACCGCATTTTTGGAATTGGTTTTTGGCATTTGTGATTTGTTATTTGGTTTGCGGAATCGTTTATATTGTTTTTCCGACTACGATTGTCAGACCTACCATTGAAAACACGACGATTTTCCATCGCTTGATTAATATCGTTTACCAAAACGACACGCCCGAGCGAGCCATCAATTTGTTTCCGAGCACTCACTGTTTCATCAGTTGGATGTGTTATGTCGGGGTCAGGGGCAAAACCGCCATCCCCAAATGGTACCGCCTGTTTTCGTTGAGTTTTGCCGTTTGCATCGCGCTTTCGACCCAATTCATCAAACAGCACTATATCGTCGATTTAATCAGCGGTTTGTTGCTTGCGGAAATCGTTTATTATTTGATTTCCAAATATGACTTAGGCAATCGCTTGGTCAGAAAAATTGTTTCCGATAAAGGAGGTGTCGCCAATGAATATTAAAGCATTTAACGGCGTATATTGGTTACTTATTGTTTTGATAGTCGGGGGTATCATCGTAATCGCCAAACTTTTCCGGAACCAAAGTTTATCGGTCCGAAAGAAAGTAATGGTTTGGTTATGCAGTGTCATGATTGTCCTGTTTTTCCTGTACAAAATCGCTTTATCGTTGGATGCGGAATTCTTGGTCATCAACGGCATCGAGAAATTTGACTGGTGGAGCGAACTGCCTTTGCAACTTTGCAACATCAATATGTTTTTGATTTTGTATGCGGTTATCTTTGATAAAAAATCCATCATGGGTTTTGCCTTTTTTGTGGCTCCGCTCGGAGCTTTTATGGCGATAACTTTCCCGGAACCCGCTTTTACCGGAAGCAGTATTTTCCTTTTGCGAAATCTCGGGTTTTATATTACCCACGGATTGATTATGGTTGCGGGAGTCAGTTTATGCACCCTAGGGTTTTTCCAACCAAAGTTAAAAACCGTCCCGAAAGTCATGTTGATTTTGGGTTTTCTCGCCTTGATTATGCACGGGGTTAATATTGTTCTTCGTTCGACAGTCAGTCCCATCGCCAACTATTTTTATACTTTCCCGCCCGATATCAGTATTTTGCAGCTCTTTTACTCCTGGTTGCCGGTTCCGTTTCTTTATGAAATATTCGGCATCGTTGTTTTAGGCGTCTATGCGCTGCTTGTGACAGTTCCTTTTATGGTTTTTGATAAGCGCAAAAACCTAAACCTTACTTCCCCGGAACTGGCCGAAGTTTAGAATTCCAAATAAAAACCAACCTTTTAAGAGGATTTTGTGATATAATGTAATTGGTGAGTAGCAATGCTTAATCAATTAGCCCAAATTTTGGAAGTTTCACACAAAATCCTCTTTTTTACCGGCGCGGGAATCAGCGTCCCAAGCGGAATTCCCGACTTTCGGTCGAGCCGAGGGATTTATCATCAGGGGCAATATCGCGGATACGAACCGGAAGAAATCATTTCGCATTCGTTTTTTATTGCCCACGGCGAAGCTTTCTATGAGTTTTACAAAGATAAAATGATGTATTTATCGGCCCGTCCCAATCCCGCTCATGAATTTATTGCCCGCTTGGAAAAAGAGGGCAAATCTCTCGGAGTAATTACCCAAAACATCGATGGTCTGCATCAGATGGCGGGAAGCAAAAATGTCGTCGAACTCCACGGCAGCATCCATCGCAATTATTGCCAGAAATGCGGGAAAGCGTATGAAGCTTATTATGTCAAAGAATCGACCGGGGTTCCGAAATGTTCGTGCGGCGGAACCATCAAACCCGATGTTGTACTTTATGAAGAACCGCTTGATACCGAAATGTTGGAAAAAGCCGTTCGGTTAATCGGCGAGGCGGACTGTCTGATTGTGATCGGGACCAGTCTGCTCGTAAACCCGGCCGCGGCACTAGTTTCTTATTTTCGGGGCCGATATTTTGTGATTATCAACCGTTCCTCCACACCGTACGATTACCGGGCTGATTTGGTAATCAACGACGATATCGTCAAGGTTGTGGAAGCTTTAAAAACGAAATAAAATTTAAGAAAGGAAACATAATCAATGGAAAAAATCACGCTCGATTTTCAAAACGAATTTATTGGCCGTTTGGTTTCCGACAAAGCTGAATTGTTAATCGGCAATCAGGAAGGCGGTCTGAAACCTTACAATTTATTGTTTGCCGCACTGGCATCATGTTTTTACGCCACTTTTCTTTCGATTGTCCAAAAGAAACGGTTAAGTTTTTCGGGCGCGCGTTTGGAAGTGGACGGGCGCAAACGTCAGGAAGTACCTACCACTTTGGAATATGTAATGCTGAAACTGATTATTCAGGGCGCCCAGGATAAGAAAAAAGGCTTTATCAAAAGCGCCGAACTGGCGAGCGAGTACTGTTCAATTTACCAAACCGTCGGAAAAGTTGCGCAAATGAACCTCGAAGTGGAATTTATCGATTAGCAAAAAAAGCTTGTTGGATTCAACAAGCCTTTTTATTCGGGGAAAAATCTGCTTAAAAGGCAGAGAAAACCCCGGGTATTTTTATTTGACGGTAGGAATTAATCCGTTGGTAAAAAAGGGATGTACTTTTCTCAAGGCCTTTTTTCACGGAGTAAAAACCTATTCGTTTTTATTATATATGAACAATATTGGTTTCGATTAAAGCCATAAAGACAAAGTAAACGACGAAGAGAGCGGAAGTAACCCAAAGAACCGGATGAATTTCTTTGGCTTTTTGGCGGCTTACTTTGACGATAATATAGAAAATGAAACCCAAAGCGATACCGGTCGAGATACTGTAGGCTAGAGCCATCAAGACTCCCGCAAAGAAAGCCGGAACTGCTTCCTCGAGTTGATCCCAGGATATTTCTTTGAAACTGGCCAGCATCATGATTCCGACCACAATCAAAGCAGGTGCCGTGGCTGCCGACGGAACAATTCCGACAATCGGCGAAATGAAGATACACAGAAAGAAAAGCAGAGCTGTAAAGACACTGGTCAAACCGGTCCTTCCCCCGGCTTCGATACCTGCCGAACTTTCCACGTAAGTGGTGGTATTGGAAGTCCCGAGCAAAGCACCGATGGAAGTGGCAATGGAATCGGCGAATAACGCTTTTTCCATTTTGGTGTTGAAACCGGAGTGCGTTTCGATGGCCTGAAGATCCTGATCGGAGAAGATGCCGCTGCGACGGCCGGTTCCGATAAATGTTCCGATTGTATCAAAGGTGTCGGTGATACTGAAAGCAAAGATGGCCATGAAAGAAATCAGCAGCTTGCTTCCGGAAGAAAATAACGATCCGATGCCGTCAAATGCCGCAAAAAACGTCTGGGGAAGTTCTTTGAACGGAGCGATGATGTCGAATTTCAGGTTGGCAAACGAGGTTAGACCGAAAACAGGCAGGGCTCCAATTAAAGCCGTTGCGACTATGCCAATAAGAATTGCCCCCTTAACCTTAAGAAGCAAGAGCACGACGGTTATGATCAGTCCGATTGTCGCCAAAGCCGGTACGGCGTTGCTGAAGTTCACCAAGGAAGGGGTAATGGTTGAATCGGCTACCATTCCGGTTTGATCAAAGGGAAGTCCGGGAACGATTGGACTCCAGTGACCAGGATCGGCGGTAAAACTCAGTAGTCCCGAATTCTTAAGCCCGATATAAGCGATAAAAATTCCGATTCCGCCCCCAATCGCGTGTTGCAAACTTTCTGGAATAGCTTTGATAATCATTTTGCGTACTTTTGTTACTGTAATAATAATGTTGATAATTCCACAAATAAAAACCAATCCTAGTGCTTCTTGCCAAGTAAATTTGAGTTGGATGCAAATGACGAAAGTAAAAAATGCATTTAACCCCATGCCCGGTGCCAAGGCGTATGGAACGTTGGCAAAAAGGCCCATAAACAAGGTGCCGATTACCGTGGCAAAGATCGTGGCAAGAAAAACTGCCCCCCATGGCATGCCCGTTTCGCTGAGCATGGACGGGTTAACGAAGATGATGTAAACCATCGCAAAGAAGGTTGTAGCTCCGGCTAACAATTCTTTAGAGACGGTCGTTTCATGTTCGTCCAATTTAAAAAACTTTTTAACCATTTTCACTAGTCCTTTCTTTTTTATTATATGTTAGTTTTGGCATGGAAAAGCAAAAAAAGCAAGTATAGTGGACTATACTCGCCAATATTTTACAAGCTAAAGCCGGCCTTTCCGAAAATAAACGAAAAAACCGTTCATGCCATAAAATACCAATAGTCAAGCGATTAGGTCGCTTGGTAGAAACTTTGGAACCAAATTATCCAGATTATATTGGCGATTTGCTTATTTTTATTTTCACAGTAACAAAACTACATTAATATCATATCATATCTTCAGCCTACGATTGGAAGAATTATTAATGAAATTGTTTTCATTTGTCAAAATTTTCCCAAGATTAATTTTTTGCAAATGCCAAAAAATATGCTATAATTAGTTGCGAGGTTAGTAATATGATCAGTTTAAATTTTTTTATGCCTGGCAGCGCAGGAGAAAACGTTCATTACAAATTATTCGGTTCGGCCCAAATTTTATGGCTTGTCGTTCCGCTCATCATTTTGGTTGGTTTATGCTTTTTGGTGCGCTTTTTAAAGAAAAAAGGTTATGAGAAATACAACAAATATCTCATTTGGGGTATCGCCGGTGCAATGCTTCTTTTGAGAATCGTGAAGTATTATATTTTCAAACCGTTTTTCTGGGGCGAAACTTGGAAAGATATTGTTCCTTTTGAACTTTGCACCATCATGTCCTTTGTTTTTCCGTTCACCGTTTTTCCCAAAGCGGATAAACTCAATACTTTTATCTATCCGTTGGGCATTGTCGGAGGAATTGTCACAATCGCTTATTCGGAGTGGATTTTCAACGGTTCTGGGATGGATTTCAATAAATTGGAATCGCTGATTGTTCACTGGCTTTTGGTTTATTTGCCTTATGTCCGTTTGGCGAACGGCGAGTTCAGTTTCCGAATCCGGCATTATTATCGGCCGCTTGTTGCTTTGATTGTACTGGTTATCTATGCCTGGATCGCCAATAACTTTATCACTCCGGGAGCCAATCATATGTTTTTGGTTAAGAACCCATTACCGTTTCAAATCCCTGGTCTGCACCATATCTTTACTTTGGGCTTAATCGGAATCGTCATTGTTTTCCTTCTGTATCTTCCGTTTATCAAATGGAAAAAGCCCGGGGCAGCGGATGGTGCAAACCAGGTACAAACCGGGAAATAATCAGGAAAATATAATGAAAAAGCATATTGTATTTGACACACCTTTGGGTTTAATGGAACTGTGTGAACAAGACGGCTGTATTACCGAAATCAACTTTTTAGACGATGCGAAAAAAGTTTCGGACAATGAACCGACCCCGCTTTTAACGGAAGCCAAACGCCAAATGCTACTTTATTTGGAAGGAAAATTAACAGACTTTGATTTGCCGCTCGCCTTTATGGAAGGGACGCCGTTTCAGAAACGCGTTTGGGAAGCCTTAAAAACGATTCCTTACGGGGAGACCAGGTCATATTCGGAGATTGCCAAAATGATTGGAAACGAAAAGGCCTGCCGGGCGGTCGGCGGTGCCAACAATAAAAATCCGCTGGCCGTAATTGTCCCTTGTCACAGGGTAATCGGGGCAAACGGTTCATTGGTCGGATATGGCGGCGGACTAGCCAAAAAGCGCCATTTATTGGACTTGGAAAAAAAGGTCTTGCAGGGAGTTAAGTCTTAAATGCCATATTTTAAGTACGGATTAAAAGAAATCGCTCATTTGAAAGCTCGGGATTCCGTTTTGGGTGCTTACATCGACTCAAGAGGAATGATTTACCGAACGGTCAATCCCGATCTTTTTTCGGCTTGGTTGAATCGATTATCAGCCAACAAATCACCGGCAAAGCCGCCCAAACCGTTTATCGGCGCCTGAAAGAACTGGCGGGCGGAATCAAACCCGAATGCCTTGTCCGATGTCGAATCGAAGATATGCAAAAATGCGGGATGTCCCTGCGGAAAGCGGGTTATATTAGGGATTTGTCCGAAAAAGTCGCAAGCAGAACCTTTGATTTGGAAAGTATCCGGACCTTGGATGACGAAAAATTAATCGAAAAACTGGTCTCTTTAAAAGGAATCGGGCGTTGGACGGCGGAAATGTTAATGATCTTTTCTCTTGAACGTTCTGACATTTTGAGTTATAATGATTTGGCGATTTTTCGAGGGCTGCAGATGCTTTATGGTTTGGCCGATATTTCGAAAGAAGAGTTTGCCAAAATCAAGGAACGTTATTCTCCCTATGCCAGCATTGCTTCCTTTTATTTATGGGACCTGGCCAATGCGAATAATCAATAAAACGACATCATATGCCCCTCAAATAAGTTAACAATACTAGAAAAGGATGTTCATCATGAAAACTCGACCTAACACTAATCAGAATGCCAATAGCAATAGCAACAGCTCAGGCTCCGGTTTTAGCAGTTGCCTTCAGGGCGTTCCGATTTTTCAACATTTAACCGAAGAAGAACTTAAGCAAGTTCAAAAGATTGCCAAAAGCAAAAAGTTTACCAAAGGAGCCCATGTTTACCAAGCCGGCGAAGAGACCGACAAGTTGTTTGTGGTAAACAGCGGTCAAATCAAAATCAGCCGGATAACCGAAAAAGGCGATGAGCAGGTTATGCGCGTTTTGGGTCCCGGGGACTTTATGGGGGAATTGTCACTCTTCAGCCAGCTACCGATGAATGATTTTGCGGAAGCAACCGAAAATACGGTTGTATGCATGCTTGAAGGAAGCGGATTGAAAGATATCATGAAAGACAACCCGACGATTGCTTTCAAAATCTTGGAAGAACTGAGCAACCGGTTAGAAAATGTTGACAAACGGGTGGAAGAAATTAGACACCAATCAACAAAATGGCGCCTTGCGCAAACGCTCCTTAGTCTTAGCAAAGGGGAAAAAACCTTCAGATTGCCGATTTCCAAGGGAATGTTAGCTTCGCAAATGGGGATGAACAATGCGACATTGAGCCGAAATCTTTCTTATTTTGAAGAATTGGGTTTGATTTCGCAAAACGGTCAAAGAGAAATCACGATTCATGATCACGACGGTTTGCGAGAAATCGAATAATCGCATACTGTTTGTTAGCATATTGCTTGTCTTTTACAGTCCTTTTGTGATAATATTTTGTTTGTCAAAATATTTGATAGTCAAAATAAATTACAGGAGGATTGAATATGAAAGAAAAAATAGCTGTAATTGTCTGTGGTAATTCCGGTATTGACTATATCAAACACGATTACGATATCAAAGTATTTCGCAGTAACCTTCATTTGGGAAATCAAGACTATATCGATTATATCGACATTACCGCCGCGGAATTTTACCGTCGCATTGCCGATAATCCCAATATCGATTTAAAAACTTCGCAGACTTCGACCGGAACGATGCGCGAGACCTATCGGGAATTGGAAAACCAAGGCTTTACCGATGTTATCGTGATAACGATTTCCTCGCATTTAAGCGGGACTTATCAGAATGCGGTGCTTGCGGGACAGATGGTAAATAAATTGAAAGTGCATGTGTTCGATTCGAAAACGGTTTCTTATCCTGAAGCAAAAATGGCTCTTGTGGCCGCCGAAATGGCACGCCGGGGAGCAAGCGTCGAAGAAATCTTAACGGAACTTGCTTATATCCGTGACAATTTCCGTGTTTATTTTTCTGTCGATACCTTGAAGTTTTTGGTCAAGAACGGCCGGCTCAGTTCCACCGCGGGATTGCTTGCCGGGCTGTTTAAGATTAAACCGATGCTTTGGATTACACCGGAAGGCAAAATCGAAACTTTGGAAAAGATTCGCACCCATGCCAAAGCGGTCGAGCGCCTGAAAGAAAAGTTTTTGGAAGATGTATCCGGAATCAAGAAGTTTTCGGTCTTTATCGCTTACACCAACAATATCGATTTGGTCGAAGAGATTGCGGAAGACATTCAAAAGGCCAGACCGGATATCAAAGAAATTTTCCTAACCCCTTTAACACCGGTGGTGGGAGCGCATGCGGGACCGGGTACTTTCGGAATCGGTTATATTATAGAACGGGACTGATGAAATGAAAAAAACGCAAGCTTTAATAAATGAATTGCTGGTTGACGTGTTTAACCATATTCTCAGCATCGAAGAAGCGGAACTGATTAAAGCGGGAATCAAACTGTCGATTAACGAAGTTCATATCTTGGAAGCGGTGAAAAACGCCGAATACCCAACCATGACCAATATCGCGAAAAAGCTGCGGATTACCACGGGAACCCTGACGACTTCCATTGATCGGTTGGTTCAGAAAAAGTATGTCGTGCGGGACAATGACGAAAACGACCGGCGAAAAGTCTTAATCAGACTTACGCCGAACGCTTTGGAAGTGCTGAAAGCCCACGAAAAATTTCATTCGAAAATGATTGAAGCTCTTTTGGAAGATATGAAAATCGATGAGGATGAAGTCTTGATTAAGTCTTTGGAAAGTATCGCGGAATTCTTCCGCAGCAAATACTAATCCCAAAAACCTAATGGTAACCTAATGGTAACTAATGCTGCCATTTGTTACCATTTTATATTAATGAAAAGGAATGAAGCTTATGGAAAAACGTCAGACGGCCTTGTTGTTTGATTTGGATGGGACACTTCTTGATACTTTGGACGATTTGACCAACAGCGTAAATGCAACTATGGCCTACTTTGGCTTCCCCCTACACACCAAAGTCGAAGTAAGAAGATTTGTGGGTAACGGTGTCATAAAGTTGATGGAACGGGCTCTGCCGCCCAATGCTTCGAACGAAACGTTGGAAAAATGCCTAACCTTCTTTGCGGACTATTATCAGGCTCATCTGAACGATTGTTCCAAACCATATCCCGGCATCGTCGATTTTATTTCTGAATGTTATAAACAAGAAATCAGGTTGGCGGTTGTAACGAACAAACTGCAGGCAGCCTCGGTCGCTTTGGTGAAACGTTATTTTTCTCCCTATATTGAGGTTGTGGTCGGTCAGCGTTTCGGAAAAGTCACCAAACCCGATCCGGAACCGGTAAACGAAGCCTTGCAAAAACTTGGCTTGCAAAAAGGCAAGGACTTGATATTTTATGTCGGCGATTCCGAGGTGGATATTCAGACTGCCCGGAATTCGAATCTGCTGGTTATCAGCGTCGACTGGGGTTTCAAGGAACGAAGCGAACTCTTAAAATACCAGCCGGATTATGTGGTTTCTTCCCCGGAAGAAATTTGGCCGATTTTGGATCGGTTTAAAAACTTATAAAAAAAGTTTAAAACCACAATTAATTTCGTGTATAACGGGGAAAACATTGCAATATAATATTTAATGACTGCTTTTTAAAAAAAGATGCAAATAATTGTCATTTTATATTCACTTTTCTTGACATTAAAATCGCAAAAGAGTATAATTGTCCATGTCGCTTGTAAAAATGCTAAAAAGCAGTTGAAACGTCTAAAAATGTTAATTTTTAGCAAGCATATTTACTTGACAAAAAAACATAA
>DCTZ01000027.1 GCA_002329485.1 Caryophanales bacterium UBA1427
ACGGACTAAATCCATGTAATCGAATTCTTTGGTTCCGTTGATTAAATCAAGGATGTCATCTAGGGTCTTAACGATGAAGTCTTCATCGGCAAGAACTTGGGCCAATTCAACATAGAAGCGGCCGAGTTTTTCGCCGTCAGAAGCTAAATCGACATCACTTAAGTCCACACGATTCAAGTCCATATCCAACACATTTTCGGCTACCCCGAGAATTTTTTCTTTATGCAATTCTAGATAGTTCAATCCAAATAAGGCATTAAAGATTGCGACAACTGGTTCAGTATTGGCGAAATCAATTGGATATCCATTGTAAATGTCGACTGCGCCGAATTCGTTGGCACTGTCAAGGATAAAGACTATTGTTCTTAAGTCTTCGATAAGTTCGTTTTCGGTGTATGTATTATCGAAGTCAAGAAGTTGAGCAAATTCGGTTCCTTCAACCATCGGAACAACAAAGTTGTCGATAGCAGGGAATGCTAAAACTTTAACGGTGCTTAAGCGGGTTAAAGCTTCAAGGATGCGAGCCACGCTGTCAACGTTGGCGGAAGTTAAATAATCAAAGTAATCAAATTCGCCGCCTGTAGCATCTTCGATTAGATTTAAGACGTCAGTTACTTTTACAAGATCATTGTTGGCAAATACGTCAAATACTACGGCAACAACTTCTGTTAATACGGCTAAGTCGTCTTTGAGAACGATTCCGCTGGTATCTGCATCCATATCCAAGTACGACAAGGCAAATTCAAAGATTGCGCTTTCTTTACCGACTAGGATATTCAATTCTTTGACTAGATTGATGACGTTAATGACAATCGGTTTTAATGGCAATAAGTCAGTATCTTCGTATTCTAAGTATCCCACTATGTCGCCTTTGGCAGCTTCATGGAGAATGCTTACGACGGTTCGCAAGTCTGCCATTAATTCCGCATTTGTTAGTGCACTGATGTCAACGATGTCTTGAATCATCGGATCAAGTTCATCAACAATCGGAGCGCCGAATTTGTCATAAACGACTTTGACTAGTTCTTCTAAAGTTTTCGATAAAACAACTTGATCCAAAATTGCAAGTACCGAAGTAATGTTTTCGTTAGTAACGTAGTCAAGCGGACTTACGCTTCCTTCAGAAATAGCATCTACTTCTTCCATTAAAGTTTTATAGGTTTGGAAGCCGTTGTTTTGGAGAACGACGAATACCTCGTGGATAATCGCTTTAAGGATTTCCACTTCAGCAAGCCAGTCAACTGCTTCTTCAGCGAATTCATATTCGATTTCCGCAAACGACAATCCCAATTCAACGATTTGGTTGCCTTTGCCGCTTAAGAGGCTCATGTTTGCGATAACGTCGATGAGGTTCAATACTTCGTCTTCAAGGTCGAGCGAAATATCGTCAACGCGCAAGAAGTCGAGAACTTCTGCGTCAATGAACGGACGAAGCGCTTCGATTAACGCATTGAGATCGGCTATAACATTTTCCGCATTCGTATTCTTCAAATCGAGCAAGAAGTCAAATTCGTCTGGAATCATGGTCTTCGCATAAACAAAGACATCTGGAATAACAAGACGAAGGGTTGGCAAGTTGACAAGTTTTGTTAGAGCGTCAAGCGCGATATGACCGAATTCGTCTTTGCTGTAGAAGAAGTCAAATGGGATTTCTTCAAGTTTTTCGATGTCGCCGAAAGTCTTCAAGAAGAAGTCAGAATCGGTTAGAATCTTCAATAAGTCTTGATATACGGCAACAAGTTGTTCGCCGTCTGCAACAAGATTCATTTCATCAACCGGAACATGAGTTAAATAAATTCCGAAGTTATCAGTTACAAAATCAAGAATGCCTTGAATATTGTCGTTGAGGATATTTAGGCTGGTTAGAGTTGTGAAGATGAATGGAATGATTTCGTGATCGTATGGGATTGCTTGATTGTAAACTGTCAAATCGTTGATTGTTCCGTCAAGGAAATCTCTTGCGATATCAAGATAGTTAGGGATAGTGTTTGCAACCTTGATGATTTCAACGATTGCTAGGAGGTCTGCTTCAAGTTTGCTACCGGTGTATTCGGCAACCGATAGATATTGAGCATAATCGCCAAGGGATTCTTTGAGCAATTGTTCATAAGCAGGGTGGAAAACAACTTTGACTAATTCAAGTTTGAAAAGGTATTCCAATGCTTCCGCAACCTTGCTTACAACATCGGTAGTAACATTAGCCAAATAGTCGCCAGCTTCAATGTAGTCTAGGACGGCTTGCAATGTCGATAAGCCGGTGGCGTTGATGGCATCGCCGAGGGCAAGAATTGCTTGGGCGATCAAATCGGCTTCGCCGGTCCAATCGATACTTGCAAAGTCTTCTTCAACCATTTCGATGCCGGCCATGCCCAATACTTTGACCATGATCTTGGCAGGATTGTAGTTGAAGAGGTTCAAATCGAACAATTCTTTAACGATGTTGGCTAGCGGTTCAAGGTTGGTAAGCGTTAATTCTTTGAATTCGGATTTGTAGAATCCTACAAGGCCTAGGGCCAGTGCTTCGCGGCCGATCTTGACAACCGAATGCAAGTCTTCGACCAGTTCGGCAGCCGTCAAGCCTTCGGTGATTCCGAGGCGTTCGTTTTGAACGGCAATCAAATCGCGGAAGTCTTCCGGAATCATTTCAACAACCATTTGGTGATAGATTTCAGGCAGCAATTTGGCGATTAATTGCGATTCGAGTAAAGCATCAAAGAAATCCAAGCCGTAGCCGATTACGAAATCACTGATAAAGTAATCGGTATTGAAGACCTTTTCGCCGTTTTCGTCCTGAACCATGAGAGCGAAATCAGGATCGGTCAATACAGGTCTTAACTTATCGATGGCATTTATCAAGATATCTTTTTCGTTTGTGAAATCAACATCGTTTAGGTAACCTTCGGAAAGTTCCAAAACGTCGAAGACAACAAGCAAGGCGCGGATAACTCTTCCTTCGCGGCCTTTCAAGAAACGCGAAGACAGAAGGTTATCGATAATATCTTCAAGAGCGTCGACTTCGCTGAATTTGATGCGATCGATTAGGTCGCCTTCTTTGCTGAAGTCGATAAGTTTGGCAACGTCGTTGATGATGTTAATCAAGCGTTGAATTTCTTCTTGGGCGGTTTCGGATGTAATATCATCGAAAATACCCGCATCAATCAATGCCTGACCGACGTTGCTGTCTTTAAGCATCGGGGTAACGAATTCGTCCAATGCTTTCGGAAGAATAGTTTTGATCAGTTCGGATTTAGCCGCAACTTCAAGAACTCTGACAACGAGATCGTAGAAAGCTTCCTGTTCCATCAACTTGTTGAAATCAAGGCTTCCGAAATCGTCCAAATCGAATCCGTCGAGTGTGTTGAATTCGGCCAAAATACCGATAAGTTCGATAATGTTGTTCTTTTCGGCTGTCCAATCGACTTTGCTGAAGTCCAAATCGGAAGCGTCGAGAATTTCGAATTGTTTCAAGGCGGCAATCAACAATTCGGTTTCTTTGCCCTGAATCAAGTTAAGCGAGAAAATCAATTCGACTGCTTGTTGCAATTTTTCGGTATCGCTTAATTTGAATTCGCCGGTCAATAAACCTAATTGTTCTGCGAGGCTGGCAAGTTGAAGGATAGTATCAAAGTCTGCGAGCCATTGTTCAGGTGTCATGCCGATCAAATCGAGAATGTCTTTGAATTCGCCTAAACCCAAATCATCGAGCTGTTTGTTGAGGGAATCGTTCAAAACCGGAACGATGATCTTCATGAAGAGGTCGGTGATGCCCAATTTTTCGAGAATCGAAAGCAATAAGGCACGTTTCGCATCATCACGAAGCAATTGAATGAAAGTATCAAGGCTTAGGTTGTCGAAATCGAGTTCCAATGCTTTGAAGTCGTCGTATACGTCAACAATAGTTAAAAGGGTTTGTTGCCAATTAACTTCGGATGTATCGACTTTGCCGATGTCGCCGATTAAATCCTGAACAAAGTCAAGTTTTAAGGCTGCATTGATAACTACCGGCATCAATTCTTTGATGAAGGCAGTTGAACCGATGTTCGAGACAATTTCGCGTAATACATCGCTGTCAAGATCAAATGGGTCAAAGTCTTCGCTGGTGAAGTCGCCGAGTTTTAAGGCAGCTCTTACAGCTCTCAGAATTTTTGGCAAATCGTTGGCCCAGTCGACAGCAATCAACTTGTCAAGCGATTGATTGGATTTGGCCAATAAATCCTTGACGGTGTCGATGGTGCCTGCATATTCGATTCCGACCGGAATGATTTCCGAAATCAATTTCGCATCATTCAGATAACCGAAAAGAATATCCAAATCCGCATCCGACAGCGACCAAATATCAAAGGAGCCGGTTTCAGGATCGTATGCCTTCAAGGCTACGTTGGCTACATTGATGTAAGTGATGAGTTCTTCGCGAAGGTAAATGGTTTGCGAAGATGTCTCGAATTTGGCCAAGGTGTCGAATAGATAGAGATCAATCGATTTACCGAAGAAGAATTTGGATGAATTGATAAAACGTTGAATTCCCGCTTTGTCATATGCTTCGGCAAGATCAAAGAGAAAGTCGAGCGTCGATTCACTATCGGCAACCCAAACGTGGCCATTTTCGGATGCCTTGCCGTTAAGATTCAGAGCTGATTCCAATACGTCAACGGTATTAGGATCAACCGCATTAACAATCGAGAATATACCGGTAAACGGAACGCTCAGTAAAATTACGAAAAGCATTCCCTTCAATAAACCAACACCCGCGCCCCACAAGCGACGTTTGCTACCGGTTTTAACTTTACGAGGTTGCTTAGAAATGGTGACTACCACATCTCCGGTGTAGTCTTCTGCTTCCACGATGACAACACCGTCATCTTCGGGAGCAGTTTCAGAAACGGTTTCCGTTGGTTCAGGAGTCGCTTCTGCTTCGACAGTTTCTACTTGTTCGGTCTTCTTAGCAGCGCGTTTTGCTTTTCCTCTTTTGACAAGAGAAATAATCCCACGGACTATGAAAGCAATGAAGCGGATCAAACCTGCCAGAATGAACGCAAACAAAGTACCTACAAGCAATCCAACTAAACGGACCACGCCTTCGAGAATGCTTGTAAAGAGGGCATAAGCTCTGGAACCTTCGACCAACAATTGTCCGCCGATTTCAATACCGCGAACGATTTCTTCTACAATCTTTCTTAGGGTTGTGGCATTGTCGGAAAGGTCAAAGCCCGATTGGAAGATGTTTGATAAGAAACCAGGAAGTTTCATATCAAGTAAATTGGAGCCGTTGCCGAAGAAAGCCCATACTATTAGCAGTATGATGATTAAAACGACGGTGAACTTAAGCTCTCTTTTGAGCCCAGCTATAAAGCCCCAAAGCGCAAACAATGCTATAATTGCAACCATGGCCAAGCTGAAATATAGCATTATTGCATTAGCGTTTAACATATAATCACCTCATTTTCCTATGATTATGACCTTATTTTATCAAAAGACCGAAAAAATTGCAAGCAATTATGCATGCATTTTTGAAAACGCTTGATTATTTTGTCGGTCTATTTTCCCGAAGAACGATGCGATTGTTTCCAAATCCATTTCTTTTTTGCTCGCAATTAGGAAATATTCGTTTATTATTTTTGAACAAAAAAAGAAAAAAGTCCTAAGTTTTTCACTTAGAACTTTATGCGTGAGGCTAGTTTTTTATTCAAATTGTGGGTTCCAAACCGAGTATATTTCTTTTGTCAGATAGGACTCGGTTTNNTGAGCAATTCCCCTTCGTAAGTATATGTGTAACCATGTGATACCAAGCCTTCGGTTGTAATTGTGGCATCCGGTACTTGAGCATATTTCAGAATGGCCGGCAGGTAATAATCTATCGGCGTCGGCCGTGTTTCGCTGCCTTTGTCAAATTCTTTGATAGCCTCTCCCAGGGCAATTCTTTCGTCCAAAGAATAATCAGTCGGATCGGAAAAAGCTTCTTTCATTGCGTTCGCAAAGTTGATTAAATCACCCAAGTCGTCCGCATTCCCCGCCAAAACTTCCTTGTTTGTATAGTCGAAAACAAGTTCTCCGTCTACTTTCGGATTATATTCTTTGAACATTTCTTCCAGACTTTCGTTGATCATTTTGCCGACAATCAAAGTGGTGATTTCGCCCTTGCTTGCTTCAAGCATTAAATTTTCAATTGTATCCGCGGTCAGAGTTTCGATGCCTTCGTCCAACTCTTCGACCATCTCTTTGACGTTTTTGATTATTTCGAATTCGCCGACCCAATCGATTGTATCAAAATCGATTGCGGATAAATCAACGGAAGCATCGATTTCTTTCACCAAAGATTCCACCACCGTCCGAAAAACCGGTTGCAACAAGGCGCTTCCATTGATTGCGTCGAACAAGTCGCGAAGCTTTTCTTTGCCTTCTTCGGTTTCGAGCGAACTGAAAATCAAATCGAGGTTGAAATCGTCAAGTGAACCGAGTCTGATAAAAGCGATAACGACGTCGGCCAAATTGTTCGGTTCGGTGCTCCAATCGATTTGCGAGAAATCCTGGGATACGCCCCATTGGTCAAAATGCTTTTGCAAATCGGTCATTTTAAGCAAAAGCGTCAAAAGATCCGCTTCTTTCCCTTGGATTCTGGTCAGTTCAAACGGTTTGGTCATCAACCGTCTCAAGGCCTCCTCGTTGGTTAAGTCGGCCGAATCGTTGCCTTCGAACAGGCCCAATTCGTAAGCGGCTCTGACGATGTTGGAGATGATTTTGAAGTTTTTGCCCCAATCGTCTTCGGACATATTTCGTAAGTCGATCAGTTCAATCAAAACGGTCATGTCGACTCCTTCTTTGGTGCCGAATTCCGTTAAGGCTTTGCTTAATTCTTCGTAAAGCAGGCTTGCCCCGAGCTGCGAAATCAATTGCGATTTGGCAATGGCTTTGCCGAGTTCTTCCATCGCATCGTCAATCGCCGGAATTGTCAAGCTCTTGCCCGGATCGTCGAAATCGAATTCTCCGACTTCCATCAGATTGGCCACTTTGTTCAGGATTTCGGTTATCGCCGCATTTTCTTTTTCCCAATCGATTTGTTTCAAGGCTTCGATATCGATGGATGTTTCGTCCAAAATATCGTTGGCATCGAGGTATTCGATTAAAGCCGGCGCAAAGATCGGCAAAAAGTTATGTTTGGTTAGCAAACCGAACAAAGCGTCTCTTTCGTTGATGATTAAATCGGCAACATCGATTTCACCGTTTTTGCGGTAATCATTCAGGATACCCATAGTCGTTTTCATATCGTCAACCAAATAAACGAAATTGATGGTTCCTTGTTTGGTTTTGATGCGGGTGAGGTAACCGAAATACAAAGCGTCGAGCGGTTTTTCCTTGCCGCCGAAACGGTTTAAAATCCGGCGGATTGTAATCCGGTCGAACTGTTCCAAAACCTTAAAGGCATTTTCGACTTTTTCTTTGTTCTGTTCGCTTTCCGAAACTATAACTTCACCGGATTGCTGGATTGATTGAGTATCGAAACTGTCCAGCATTTCGTCTTTTAGGCTCATCAAAAGCGAAACCGGTCCGAAGAGCGGCAAATTAATCAACAAAAAGACGAGCACATATTGCAAGCCGCCGATGCCCATGCCAATCAGACGGGAAAGAATGTTTTTCTTCGGTTTTTCTTTCTTGCCGTCCGGTCCGTAGGTAGGACGTTCGAAGATTTTGCGCAGAATCAATAAAATCAAATTCAGAAGCGGCGTTACGATAAAAGTACAGAGCGCAACACCGATATAGAAAACGATAAAGCGGGAAACACTGATGCCGAGCGAAAGCACCAATTGATAAATTTCGCTCGTTTCCGGAAGCGGAACACCGTTATTAAATTTTTCCGCCGCCGCATTGGTGACAATTTCCAGCACCGAATTTCCGAGATCGATATTGATAAAACTTGGGAATTGCCAAGTCAGAATTATTTTGGCAAACAAATCGACAAACACAAACAAAAGGATCAATGGCACGACTCTGGTCAAAAAGCGGAAAATCGATTTCTTCATTCCTCTGACGAAGCCGACCAATAAAGCTATCACCAAAGATCCGAACACTACCCAATTAAAAATCGTAATCGATAGTTGGACGTCTCTGATTATTTCAGGTGTAATTGACATGCCCATCACTTCCCTTCATTAGGCAATTTCAAAACAATTAATTCCATGTTTCTTATAATATTTTAACAATAAAAAAATGATTTTCATAAGAAAATGCATATTTTTTATTATCAGACTAGATTTCTTCGATCAGGAAGCCAATGGATTTAAGTTTTTGAAGCGGGTTTTCGTAGCCTCTCAGCACGTTTTCCACATTCTCCACAATCGTCGAATTGTCCGCCATCCCCCCGGCCACAAGCAAACCGAAGGCACATCTTAAATCGTGCGCTTTGACTCTTGAGCCTTTCAGCCGGCTTTGATGTATGACGATTCGGTTTTGGGAGCCGTCGAATTCAATCCGTCCCCCCAGTTTTTTCAGTTCGCCGATATGGCTTATGCGGCCCGGAAAAACGGTATCTTCGATCAACGACTCTCCTTCCGCCCTAAGCAGCATCACCGAGAGAATCTGCTGTAGATCGGTGGGGAAGAAAGGATACGGACCGATCAAAACATTCACGGGCTTAAGGTTTTCGGCGCTTTTGATATTAATCGCATCGCCCGTGACTTTGACTTTGGTTTTGGTGGAACGGATTACCGAAATGACGGTTCTTAAAAGACTTTCTTCCACCGGATAAACGGTGAGATTGCTGTTGGGAAGGCTCGAAGCCAAAAGCATGTAACTTCCCGCTTCCATTCGGTCAAACAGGATTTTGTGGGTTGTCCCTTTTAGTTTGGCTACACCGGCAACACTTAAGACTCGTCCGGGTTTTCTTTCGATTTTGGCACCCATTTTGTTAAGCAGTTCGATGATATCCAAGACTTCCGGTTCCAGCGAAGCGTTTTCGATTAAGGTGGTTCCTTCCAGGCGGCACGAAGCAAACAGCGCGTTGATGGTTCCGCCCACGGTTTCTTTGGCAAAACGCAAACGGTGTTTTTTGGTTCCTTCGTAAACAATGTGCAAAAATTGACCGTTTTCGGTGACTCTGAATCCCAAGTCCCTAAAAGCTTTCAGATGAAAGTCAATCGGCCGGCTGCCTAGATTGCATCCTCCGGGATAGCCGATTAAAACTTTTTTCTTTCGGGATAAAAGCGCGCCCATCAGGTAATACGAGGCCCTGATGTCACCCACTTCTTCGGTCAAAACCTTGTAACTCGGATTTGCCGAACGGATCCGGACGGTGTGATTTTCCAGCGTATATTCGCACCCAATGCTTTTTAAAATCTTCAGCATTTTGTCGATATCGTCAATCAGCGGAACATTTTCGAGGGTAAGCCACTCTTTGGTGAGGAGACTTGCGCAAAGCGCGGGAAGTGAGGCGTTTTTCGAACCGCTCACCAAAAGCTCTCCGTGCACTCCGGCTGTTTTGGACACTTTGACAATCATAACATCAACCCCCTAAATTTTATTAAACATTTTTTCAACTTATGAGCGATACTTGATTTTTATGTTTTTATGCCCTATTTTTTTCGATAATATGATATGATATTACAGAAAAGAGGTTACTTTATGAGTAGTGATGATTTAAAGAATCGCTCTTTGGCACTGCACAAAAAATACCAGGGAAAAATAAAAATGGGGGCGGTTGCCAAGGTTAAATCCAAAGAAGATTTGAGTTTGCTTTATTCTCCCGGCGTAGCGTACAGTTCGCTTGCCATCAAAGACAACCCGAGCCTCGCATACGATTATACCTGCAAAGGAAGAATAATTGCGGTCGTTTCGGACGGCAGCGCCGTTTTGGGCTTGGGCAATATCGGTCCACTCGGAGCGCTTCCCGTCATGGAAGGAAAATGCCTGCTGTTTAAATCGTTCGCGGGAGTGGAAGCGGTGCCGATTTGTCTCGATACCCAGGACACCGAAGAAATTATTCGGACGGTTAAAATCCTTGCCCCGAATTTTGCCGGGATTAATTTAGAGGATATCAGCGCACCGAGATGCGTCACAATCGAAAGACGTCTGAAAGAGGAACTGGATATTCCGGTTTTCCACGACGACCAGCACGGCACATCGATTGTGGTGTCCGCGGCTTTACTGAATCTTGCCAAACTTTACGGACTCAATTTGTCTGATTTAACCGTGGTATTGTCGGGCACCGGAGCAGCCGGTTCGTCCATCGCCCGCCGAATCAAAAAACTGGGCATCAAAACCATTTATGCTTACAATGCCCAGGGTGTGGTTAAAAATGCAAACTACGACCGGTACAATTTTGTCGTCCGGGAAATGCTCGATGAAGGAATCATCGATTCTTTCGACAAAGAAGGCGCAACCCTCGCCGATTTGATGCCGGAAGCCGATATCTTTGTCGGAGTAAGCGTGGCCGATCTTTTGACGCCGGAAATGGTCAAAACGATGAAACGGCGAATCGTTTTCGCTTTGGCCAACCCGAATCCGGAATTGTCGATTGAAAACGCCCAACTATGCGAACCGTTGGTTTATGCCACCGGAAGAAGCGATCTTCCGAACCAAATCAACAATGTTCTCGCTTTTCCGGGATTGTTCAAAGGTGCCATCGCTGCTCACGCCACCAAGATTACCGACGGAATGATTGAAGCAGCCATCCGCGCATTGGCGGGTATCATCAAAGACGAAGAACTTCGTCCCGACTACCTGATTCCCAATCCTTTCGATCAACGGGTAGCCAAAGTCATCGCCAAAGCTGTCAAAAAACAAGCTATTAAAGAAAACGTTATAAGGAAGTAGGTTAATATGCGTTATCGAATAGAAACTGATTCACTTGGGGAAATGCAGGTCCCCGCAGAAGCGTATTACGGTATTCAAACCTTACGCGCCAAAGAAAATTTCCAAATCACGAAACGCGGCATCAACCGCCAAATGATTAAAGGCTTGGCCATCGTCAAAAAGGCGGCCGCTAGAGCGAACGCCGATATCGGAATGCTTGACGAAGAAGTCGCCAAAGCCATCATGCTGAGTTGCGATGAAATCTTAAACGGACGTTTGCACGGACAGTTCATCACCGATGTCATCCAAGGCGGCGCCGGCACCAGCATGAACATGAACGCCAACGAAGTCATCGCAAACCGCGCCAACGAAATGATGGGCGGGGAAAAAGGCAAATACAACTTTGTCCATCCGTTGGACCATGTCAACTTCAGCCAATCGACCAACGACGTAATCCCGACCGCGGGTAAAATCGCCACCATCCGCCAAACCAAGAAACTGCTGGTGGAACTCAAAAAACTCCAAAACGCCTATTTGGAAAAGATGGTGGAATTAAACGATGTCTTCAAACTCGGACGAACCCATCTTCAGGAAGCCGTGCCGATGCGCATGGGCCAGATGTTCGAAGCCCTGGCCAGTCTTTTGGGCCGGGACATCGACCGAATCGAACAGGCGATGGACGGTTTGCGTGATATCAACATGGGGGCAACCGCCATCGGAACAGGCTTAAACGCCAATCCGAAATATATTAAAAAAGTTGTTCAATATATCTCGAAATACACCGGAGAAAATTTCCGAAGCGCCAAAAACCTGATTGACTCGACCCGTCATCTCGATGCGCTTCTTACGATGAGCACAGCTTTAAAAATTCTGGCCGTCAACCTGTCGAAAACCGCCAACGATTTGCGACTGATGGCAAGCAGCGCTTTCCACGAAATCAACCTGCCGAAAGTGCAGCCGGGTTCTTCCATTATGCCGGGAAAAGTCAATCCGGTTATTCCGGAAGTCGTCAATCAGGTAGCTTTCTACGTGATGGGGCTTGACGTGACGATTACGAAAGCCGTGGAAGCCGGCCAACTCGAACTCAATGTATTCGAACCGGTTATTTTCGATTCGCTGTTCGAAATGCTCAATACCTTAAGAAGAGCCGCCCGCACTCTGCGAGAAAAAGCCATCGAAGGCCTCACCGCCAACTCCGAATACTGCGAATACGTGGTGGAACACAGCCCGATTATCGTAACCGCTCTTTCGCCGCACCTGGGTTACAACTTAAGCGCAAAAATCGCCCAGGAAGCCATGGAAACCGGCAAGTCGGTGCGCGACATCGTACTCGAAAACAAATACCTGACGGAAATGGAAGCCAATATCATCTTGGATTTGCATAAGATGACAACCCCTGGCATCAACGGCGAAGAACTGCTCTATCGCAAAAAGACCAAAAAAGAAGAATAACCGGGGAGCAGAAAATATGAAAGTATATATCAGCGTCGATATCGAAGGGGTCGCCGGGATTTGCGATTGGAAAGAAACCGAACTTGGTGACTCATCTTACGCTCCTTTTCAGATCCAAATGACCAAAGAAACCGCCTCCTGCATCGAAGGTCTGAAAGCCGCTGGCGTTGAGGAAATATATGTACGGGATGCGCACGACAGCGCCCGGAACTTAATCTTATCAGAACTTCCGAAAGGCATTAAGATTATCCGCGGCTGGGAAAACCATCCCTGCGACATGTTGGCAGGGCTCGACGAAAGTTTTGATGCCTGTCTTTTTATCGGCTATCACAGTCCGGCAAGATCAAAGGAAAACCCGTTGTCCCACACGATGAATCTCGGTCACAACCATCTTCTGCTTAACGGGAAACCAATGAGCGAATTTCACATCAACGCTTATTATGCCAATTCCCTAAATGTTCCCGTAATCATGGTTTCGGGCGACCGGGGTCTATGCGATCTCGTTAAACAAGAAAACCAAGAAATCCTAACCGTTTCGACCAAGGAAGGCTTGCACGGCGCAGTCATCAGCAAGCATCCCGACGATGTCTGCGAGGAAATCAAAGCCGCAACAATCGAAGCAGTCAATAAACTCAAGAAAGAAAGCAATAACAAACCGAAGTTTTTCCTTTCTTTGGAAAAACCGGTCGAGGCCGAAATATTTTTCCGAAAGACTAAGCAGGCTCATCTTGCTTCCTTTTATCCGGGTACCCGAATCGTTAAAGACGACATTGTGGCCTATACCGGAAAAGATATTTGGGACGTATTAACCTTTCTGCTCTTTACCGATAAATAAAAAAGCAAAGGACCAAAAGTTTTTACTTTTGATCCTTTTTTTAATAGTAATGAAATTTGAGTTTTTCCAAAGCTTTCTGCGCGTTTGTTTTGGCTTCTTCGCCTGTTTCCCCGGTCGCAATCACATACGCATAACGGTTTCCGAGATTGATCGGCGGATAGAGTTGCTTGCCCCGGCGCGGTTTGATAAAAACAAACCGGACCCCCGGAGATTGCGAAACCTGGTTTTTGCCCGTGATTCGCGCCAAAACTCCGCCTCTTTTTACGGTTAAGTATTGGGCAAAGGTCGGAATCCTGTATTTCGGTTCCAAAGTCACCTTTTCGTCCAATGCCAGATTCAGGGTTTCTTTGACCAAATTGATTCCCAGTCCGATTGACAACAATTGATTCATTCCCCCGCCGGAGATCCTTGGGTTCATTTCGATGACTTTCCATTCGCCGTTAAGACAGCGCATTTCCAGATGACACGGACCGTTTACCAAACCGAATTTTTCAATAATCTTTTTCACATCGGCTTTCAGTTTTCGGTAATTTTCCGTTTCGTCCTCGGTTACAAGATTATACCCCGTAACGATGAAATGGTTTCGGTTGATCATGATTTCCTGCTCGATGATGGCTATGATATTGATTGTACCGTTGGTTGCCAGTACTTCCACGATAACCTGACGGCCATCGATAAATTCTTCGGCCAAGACATTCCCGCGGGGATAATTTCGCAAAAGCCTGTTTAAAAACCGGCGATAATCTTCTTTCGTTTTGCACAGGAAAACATCGCGCGAACCGTTTGATTCCACATATTTCAAAACGAGGGGAAGCATCGCTTCGGCCTTCTTTTCCGTTTGCTCGCGGTTTTTTGCATTTACGACCAGATACCGGGGATTGTATGGTGTATCTTCCAACACTTCCCGGGTAACGAGTTTATTCTCCATTTTATATAAAGCCGAAGCGGTAAAACTTTCCAGACGGTTTTCTTCGGAAAGTTGAGCCGCCAAACCGCAGTAAGGATCCACAAAACTGACGATGGCGTAAATCGCATGGTTTTGTGCTTTCAGGGTCATGATGGCGTTACGCACTTCCGGCGGATAATCCAAGTCGACATAATACATTAAGCTTACCTCGGGAAACTCGCTTTGCTTTTTGATGTGCTCCGTGTTTTTGGTCAGCAGGCAAGTGACATACCCCATTTCCTGGGCTGTGCGCAAAGCATCGCGGCTGGAGCCGGATTTCATTGTTCCCAAAAAAACAACGGTTTTGATTTATATAGCCCCCTTTTTTAAAGATTGCCTTAAAACGCAACCTCTAATTTACAATATGAAGCAATCCTTAATAAGCATGTGACAATACCCTCCTTTTATCAAAAAACCTTTTGTTAGTTTCGCCGATACCGGTTTCGCTTAACTTCATAAAATAGTAGCGAAAGTAAGAGGTGTTAAAAAATAGCAGCTAAAACCATTTTGATTGGCATGTTGCATAACCGGAAAAACCCTTCCCTTGTATCGAGGGCATATTTATATTCGGCCATCGCCAAACTCGAAGGGGCCGAACTGTTCTACTTTACCCCAAGAGGAGTAAACCTGAAAAACAAAACCATCGACGGGTTATATTACCACCAGGGAAAGTGGCTTGCCAAAAGTTTTCCCTATCCCGACGTAATCATCAATTCGGCCAGTTTTTACCTCCCGTGGCAAAAACAAATCGAGCGCGAACTCAAAAAAACAATCCCTTTCACCAGTTATCCGGTAGGCACGAAAAACTATGTTTATTCCAAAATATTGCAATCAACCGAACTAAAGAAACATGTAATCCCTTACCGAGTTTTACATAAGAAAAGCGACCTATTAAACTTCATTAAGGAACATCGGGAAGTCATCGTCAAACCCCTGCGGGGTCATCACGGCAACAACGTCGTAAAAATCGCTTCCTCGGACCAAGGATATCTGGTAACCAAAGAACAAAAAACCCAGGTGCTTGACCAAGCAGAACTCTTGGAGTTTATCTTTAAAGGAAGCGAAAAACAACTTGCCCAGAAATATATCCCGAGCCGGCTTCCGACCGGCGAACCGTTCGATTTTCGGATTCACCTGCAAAAAAACCGTAACGGACAATGGACCATCACATATATCGTTCCGCGCATCGGGAACAAAAATTCGGTCATAACCAATCTTTCCCGGGGATCGCAAATGATTAAATACGATGTCTTCATGAGTCTTTACTTCGGCAATCGGGCAGAGGATTTGCAAAAAACAATCGACGGCTTTGCGATGCGTTTCGGGGATTTGTTCGATGCCCTCTATCCGTACAAGTTTGACGAACTGGGAGTCGACGTAGGTCTGGACGAAAACGGACACATTTGGATCTACGAAGTAAACTGGCGTCCAGGACACGTTTTTATCGAAGTCTTTACGGGTTTCAACACGGTCAACTATGCCATCTTTTTAGCAACCCCAAAAAATACTTTCGGAAAGGAAGAATAGGTGAAACCATTAAGTCTGTCAACCATTTTGAAAGCAAGCGGAATCAACGGTCCCGCTCCTTCCGTCACGATTCAGTACGTCGGCGACAATATCCGAAAAATCCGGAACCGTTCGGTCATTTTTCACCTGAACAAAGAACGTTCGGTTAACGTCAAAAGATTCCGACGGCTCGAACATTGCTACATCGTAACCGATCAGCCTTTAATCAAAAATACCCTTCCCGAGGACAAAGTCTATTATGTTCCCAACATTCAGGCGGCTTACCTTAATTTTGCGAGATACTACCGCGGGCTTTTCGACGTCAAAGTAGTGGCAGTGACGGGAACGTGCGGAAAATCGTCCACCAAGGAAATGATTGCCCAGGTGTTGCAAAAGAAAGGGCCGGTCGTTTTCACCTTTCAAAGCAGAAACGGCTTGAGCCGCCACAACGATTACCTGATGCAAATCGACGACGAAACCAAATACGTAGTCTTGGAAACCGCGCTTACCCACACCGGCCATATCTTGCGCGCGTGCGAACTCTTCAAACCCCAAATCGGCATCATCACCACTATCGGAATCGACCATTTGAACACATTCGAAAACCATGATTGTTACATCAGAGCCAAAGCGGAACTTTTAACCGGATTAAACAACGAAGGAATACTCATTGTCAACAACGACGACGAAAACATCAAAAAAATCGACATGAGCCGGTTCAGAGGCAAAATCATCACTTTCGGCATCAGAAACCTTTCGGATTTTTATGCATCCGATATCAGTTACCAAAAAGAAAGCATGTCCTTTGTTTTGCATTGGCGAAACCAAAAATATTCGGTCGGCGTGGCGGGGCTCGGAATCCATACCGTGTACAATGCGTTAAGCGCGATTGCGGCGTTAACGGTTCTCGGTTTGAGAACGGAAGAAATTATCCGCTTTTTAAGAGAATACAAACCAATCAGAAGCCACATTGAACCAAAACTCGGCCCCAACGGCAGCATCATCCTCGACGATACCTGGAGTTCGAACCCGACTTCGGTGGAAGCGGCCTTTAAAGTCTTAAAGGATTTGGGCATCAACAAGCGAAAAATAGCGGTAATCGGAAGAATTTCCTATCTGGGCAAACAGGAAAACGAATCATACAAAAAAATCGCCCGAATGTTTCTGAAAAATAAAATCGATATCTTGGTTACCCAAGATACCAAAGCAAAAACCATCGGCGATTATTTGATAAAAGAAGGGTTTGATCAAAACAAAGTCTTTCATTGTCCTAATTCCCAATTGCTTACCGATACTTTAAAAACCTTATTAACCAAAGATACCATTGCGCTTTTCAAGTGGTCAATGCTCGACAAAAGAAACCAAGCGGTTTTGAATCAGTTAACCGTCAAAAAAACTTAAAACTTAAAGCTTTTGGTTTTAATTATCGGTTAATCCTTTTCTTCGCCGTCGCATTGGGGCTTGCGATCACAATCGATTAAAACAATCAATAATATCAAAAGCAAGATGACCAAAGCAATCCAAAAACTGCGGTTGCGATAGTAACAGTAATACCCGTACGACACCCGGCATCAACCCCTTTTCACAAGTAGTATATTAGCCAAAAGGCGAGTGGGCTTGTTTTTTCACCTATGCAACCGTTAAATTATTTCAAGAAAAAAAGGCAAACGGGATAATCGGCCGGATGACCGACGGACCGTTTTGCCTTTTTGTTTTTTATTGAATATGTTCGAAATGGGGATGGGTCGGGAATTTTTGGGCAAGCTTCACGACTCTTTTTTTGATTTCCCGGTGCAACGCTTCGTCGCTCGGATGAGTCAGCACTTCGTCGATCATTCCGGCAATTTCCACCATTTCTTTTTCTTTCATTCCTCTGGTTGTCAAAGCCGGGGTGCCGAGCCTGATGCCGCTCGCGTAAGCCGGTTTTTCGGTTTCGTGGGGTATCGTGTTTTTGTTGCAGGTGATGTTGACTTTTTCCAGAAGCGCTTCGCATTCTTTGCCGGTCATGCCGGTTTTGGATTTAACGTCGACCAACACCAAATGGTTGTCGGTTCCGCCGCTGATCAGACGGTAACCGCGGATTTTTAACTCTTCGGCCAGAATATTAGCGTTTTTGACAACCTGAGCGATATATTCCTTAAATTCCGGTTGCATCGCTTCGAGGAACGAAACGGCTTTGGCCGCAATTACATGCATCAAAGGTCCCCCTTGGATTCCCGGGAAAACCGTTTGGTTGACTTTTTTGGCGATTTTCTCGTCATTGGTTAAAATGATTCCCCCTCTTGGGCCTCTAAGGGTTTTGTGGGTAGTCGAAGTCACGATGTGGGCATAATCGATTGGGTTCTGATGATAACCCGCAGCCACAAGCCCCGCGATATGCGCCATATCGACCATGAGATAAGCTCCGACTTCGTCGGCAATTTCCCGGAACTTCGCAAAATCGATTTTTCTGGGATAGGCGCTTGCCCCCGCAACAATCAGTTTCGGTTTGACTTCGCGGGCAAGTCTTCTTACTTCCTCGTAATCGATAAATCCATCGGTGCCCACATGGTAAGAATAAAAGACATAGTCCTGACCGGAAAAACTCATTTTATGTCCGTGAGTCAGGTGTCCTCCGTCTTCCAAACTCATGCCCAAAACCACATCGCCGATGTTGAGTAAAGCACGGTATGCCGCCGAGTTGGCCTGGGAACCGGAGTGCGGCTGAACATTGGCAAATTTGGCATTGAACAATTGCTTGGCCCGTTCGATGGCAATGGTTTCAATCGCATCGACGTTTTCGCAACCGCCGTAATAGCGTCTTCCGGGATAACCTTCGGCGTATTTGTTGGTCAGAACCGAACCCGTAACTTTTAACACCGGTCTGCTTACATAGTTTTCCGAGGCAATCAGTTCGAGGTGTTCCTTTTGACGTTTCTTTTCGGCTTTTAAAACCAGATAAATTTCTTCGTCGTGCTGGCGCAGGGGTTTTCCAATCAACGCCGCAAAATAAGTAATCCCGTACCCGAAGAGCAAAACCGATACATAACTACCCACAACCACTAGAATATCTCCCAGAGTATCCGGGACCAGCACGGTTACGAGATACAAACCGATAAACATGAAAAAGCCCAAAATCATGGCGATAAAGGTTATAATGTTTTTCATTTTAATTCCACCTTTCCGAATTGACACCCTGAATATCCGCGGTTGCGCCGCCGGTCAAATTCTTGGTTATTTCTTCGAAAGATTTTGTTTCGTCGTCGTTGTAAAAAGTCAGAGCGGTTTTTTCCATCTGCAAGAACAACTTTTTACCGTAAAGGTTTTTCAGTTCGCAGATACCGGAAACCACTTTGATTTCGCCGAAATCGACCCAGGTATCATGGACTCTTGTGGTTTTTTCATTTGTGGAAAGAATCAGTTCGCTTAAAGAAGACTGCAGAATTTCCGTTTCGGCATCCTTGTTGAACAAATGGACTTTTCCCTGCAGGTTATCAAACAGAAGCGCCGCCGCATTCCCTTCCGTATTGGACAGATTGGCCTTGATTTTGGAACCGACCACCTGTCCCGAAGCAATATCTAAAAGCAGCTTTTCCGCTTCGGTTTCGTTTAATTTGACGTTTCCTTTGTATTCGGTTTTCAAATTGACGGTTCCGGTCACAGCGGTTTTGTTAAAACTCATTGTGCCGGTACTGAGGCTAAGATTGATATTCTCGCCGGAATAATCCTCCAATCCGATGGTCGAGGTTTCACTTGTGATTTTCAAATCCTTGATATCCGATTCCGAAATCCCCACCCCCGCATTGTAAGTTTCAAGCGTCATGGCAATAATTTCGTCTTTCATGGATTTGACGAGACCCCGGCGGACGGCGATTTTCAATTCCGATATCCGGCTTTTCTCGCTGATCAGATTGACATTGTCAAGGTTGAAATCCGCTTTTTGGGCGGTTAAGCCGTTTAATAAAATGTCTCCGAAATTTTGGGAAAACGCGCCTTCGTTTATTTCGAGATTGTTAAAGGAAAGGGTACCTTTTTCAAGAGAAACCGTTACATCGATAACAATCGTTTTGGGAAGCAAAACGGTTATCACGTGAACCGGTTCGGTAATGATTCCGAGCAAATCGTAAGTTTTGGTGGCATCGGACGTTATTTTGGCAACACCGTTATCGATGCTCACTTTGAGGTTTCGGTTAAATTCGTATTTGTGAATCAGGGTTATCTTTTCTTCGTCGCCGTATTCGAATCTGACGGTTGCCTGATAATCGTCGATTACGATTTCCTGAACGGCTTCTTGGATAAAGAGTTTTTCTTCGTTTAAAGGCGTATTCGTCATGGCCCGGTAGATATATGTTTTATTGAAAAAGCCGATAATCCCGAGGCCGATAAAAACGGCGGCCAAAACAAAAAAACTGTTTTCCAATACTTTTTTTCTTTTGAAAAACTTGGCAAAAAAGGAGCGAAAACTGAAATTGATGGCATCGAAGTGATAAGTTTTTTTGGAAAGAATCCGGATATTGTCGATTAAAGGATTGGCCACAATGATGACCAAATCGTAACCAAACAACAAAACGATTAAAGAAAGAACAATATAAACAAGCAGGAAGCTTTCGGTCAATACCGTTTCCACGAGTCCCGCTTTCAGGAAATTTCCCATCATGTGCAGTTTGTTCCCGATAAGAAAGAAAACAAAAGCGGTAATGCTTAAAGCCACAAACACAAGAAACACCAAAATCAGACTGCTTAAACAGGCTCCGACTAAATCTTTCCTACGCTTCAGTTTCTCTCTTTTGATAAAATACAGGGTGCCTTTGCTGGCGTAGACGTCACGGGCAACCTGTTGGGGACTGGGCAGGCGCTCGATAATTTTTTCTTCTTTTTCGCCGTAGTCCAAAGCAGTATTGATTTTGTCCCGATAATAGGCAAGGACTTCTTTGCGATCTTTTTGGGGCAACAATTTGAGTTCTTCTTCCAAAAGAAGCAGATATTCTGTTTGCGTCATACTTGTCCTCCGATCAATATTATTATACAAATTTCTTTGAAAAATGTCGAGCATAAGCAAAAATAAAAAAAACAGGTTAAGACATAACCTGCAGTATCGACTCAAGAATGGTAGGGCTAAATGGATTCGAACCATTGAAATGACGGAGTCAAAGTCCGTTGCCTTACCGCTTGGCTATAGCCCTATCGATGGTGGAGGGGGACGGATTCGAACCATCGAACTCTGAGAGAGTGGATTTACAGTCCACCGCGTTTAGCCACTTCGCTACCCCTCCAAAAACGATCGGATGACATTCCTAAATCGCTTTAATATTATACGACATTTTTTTCGTTTTGTAAACCGTTTTGATAATATATTCTTTGCCATTTTCTGTTCTTTAACCCGATTTTCGCCGCAATTTAAAAAAAGCGGTCCGTTTTTTCTTCAGTCGGAACCGTCTTTCAAAGTTTTCTTTCGGAAAAACAGACGCAAGGTTTCTTTCATTTTGCGAAAGGGATAACACAGGATGCGCCAAGCTTCTTTGGGGAAAAGCATATAAACAACAATCTTTTTCACCGGTTTTTTAAGGTATCCCCAAAGTACGGCCAGCTGTTCGAGCCCTTGAAGCATTTGCTTTTTCAAAAGATACAGATATATTAAACCCCCACCCAACAGAAAAACGGGGAAAAGCCAGGGAATATAGCCGTGATGCAACGAATAGGTAAATCTGACAGTGATAAAAACCAAAAGAATAAAAAGCGCGCTTTGCCCGACAATCCTGATAAACTTACCGGCTTTCCGGGTAACAAACAAAACGATATCGTACGCCGACATCAGGAAAATGCCGTAAAGGAACAAATAAAAAATGATTTTTATTTCGGCGGTAAGCGGCGGGATCATTTAAACAGTTTTCCCATCAAACTGCTTTTCTCTTTTTTGCTTTTGAGATTGTCGACATATTCGATTGAATAGACAAAACCCTTAATCCAGAGCAGCCCTTTGTCGACATCCAGATGCTGCATCTCCAAATCGCTTCCTCTTACCAACATATCTCCCAAGGTCGTGAGGATATAAAACTGTTCGCTGTTTAAACTTTCGATTTTTTTAACCCCGGTTATTTCCAGTTTTTTTCGTTCTTTCAAAGTCAGTTCCTGGGCTCCTCCGTCGATTTTTTCATAGTTCATAATTCCACCTCTTTACTATACATATATTCAAAAACGGGCCTGTTTATGTATTTTGCTTTATTTTTTCATTTTTCCCGTAAGTTTTAAAAAATTATGGTATAATAAGAAGCATAAAAAACAATAATGGATTAAGAAAAGAGGTTTGTAGATGGAACAATTAAATCTTACGGAACAGGAACTTGTTCGTCGCAAAAAAATGGAAGATTTGCGAGCAAAGGGAATTGACCCCTTCGGCCAAAAATTCGAAAGAACTTCCAACTCGCAAAAATTAAAATCCGAGTACCAAGACAAGACCAAAGAAGAATTAGCCGAAATCAATGCATATGTGAAGATTGCGGGGCGGATTATGACCAAACGCATCAAAGGCAAAGTCGGCTTCATGCATATTCAGGACCGTTACGGCCAGATTCAGATCTACTGCCGGTATGACATTTTGGGCGAAGACACTTACGATTTGTTCAAATCGGCCGATATCGGCGATATCGTGGGCATCGGCGGTTACGTCATGCGTACGGATGCGGGGGAATTGAGCGTTAAAGCGACATCCTATACCCACCTGACGAAAGCTTTAAGACCGCTTCCGGAAAAATTCCACGGTCTTCAGGATAAAGAAGAAGCAAGACGCCGACGCTACGTCGATTTGATTATGAACGAAGAATCGCGGCGAATTGCCTTCATGCGACCGAAAATCATACGCGCCATCCAACAGTTCTTCGACGACCGAGGTTATGTGGAAGTGGAAACTCCGGTTCTTACACCGATTTTGGGCGGAGCCGCCGCACGGCCGTTCGTAACCCACCACAACACACTCGACATGGACTTTTATTTGCGCATTGCCACCGAACTTCCTTTGAAGCGCCTTATCGTCGGCGGTATGGAAGCGGTATACGAAATCGGCAGGCTCTTTAGAAACGAAGGCATGGATTCCAACCACAATCCGGAATTCACGACCGTCGAAGCCTACTTGGCTTACGGAAACATCGACGATATGATGGAACTTGCCGAATCGCTTTTCGAACATTTGGCGCTTAAAGTCCTCGGCACAACCGAAATCGAATATCAGGGCCATACCATATCCTTGAAAGCGCCGTTTGCCCGGTTGCATATGGTTGACGGTATCAAACGGACAACCGGAATCGATTTTTTCAAAATCACCGATTTGGACGAAGCTTTGGCCCTAGCCAAAGAGCACGGAATCGCCGTGCCGAACCACCAAAAAGCCGTCGGTCACATCATCAATCTGTTCTTCGAAAAATACGTCGAGGGCACGATTATCCAACCGACCTTTGTTTACGGTCATCCGATCGAAATTTCGCCGCTCGCCAAAAAGAATGCCCAGGATCCGCGTTTTACCGATCGGTTTGAACTTTTCATCAATAACCGCGAATACGCCAACGCTTTTACGGAATTGAACGACCCGATCGACCAACGAGAACGGTTCCTTGCCCAATTGAAAGAAAAAGAACTCGGAAACGACGAAGCTTCGGAAATGGACGTCGACTTCATCGAAGCGCTTGAATACGGCATGCCTCCGACAGGGGGAATCGGTATCGGAATCGACCGACTGATTATGCTTCTGACCCAAACCGACTCCATCCGCGATGTCTTGTTATTCCCGCATATGAGAAGTCGGTCATGATAAAAGCAATTATATCTTATATCCTGATAGGCATCGGCTTGAGTATCGATGCCTTCTTTTCCTGCCTGGCAATCGGCTGCGACAAAAGAAGAAACGTCAAAGCCGTTCTTTTGACTCCATTTATCATCGGAATCTTTCATATTGCCTTTCCATTGATTGCTTTCTTTTTGACAAATGCCCTGGTGAGTCTTCCCATTAGCGCCAAAATTTCGGCGTTCGGTTCGTATATTGCGGGAGGAATCTTTATCGTGATGGGACTCTTCAATATCCTGCACAAAGACAAAGCAGTCAAAGCTTTTATCGTCAGCATCATCGATATTCTTCTCCTTTCCTTATCGGTCAGCATCGACAGCATCATGGTGGGCCTGAGTTTAGGTTTTTCCGGAACTTACAATATTTTCCTCGGTGCCTCGATTTTCGGGGTTATCGCCGGAGCGACATCGTTTCTTTCCATCAAAACGGCCCGCTGCTATCTTAAAGGCGTCCAAAATGCCGAAATCTATTCGGGAATCTTTTTCATCATTTTAGGTATTTTATCGCTTTTTCAAATCATCTGACAAAAAAACAAGTCCCACATGAGACTTGTTTTTTGTTTTTATCTAGTTTTTCATTATTTCGATCAGCTTTTCCACATCTTCCGCTTTGGTGGCAAAAGAGGTGACAAACCGAACCGTTACATAGTCGTCCGCTTTGTTCCAGACTTCAAAAGCGCAAACGTCTTTCAAAGTATTGTATTTGTCCCAAGAGATGTTGACAAAAATCTGATTGGTATCGGAAATGCTCGCAAGGGTATAACCTAATCCCACCAGTTTTTCCTGAAGGTTTAACGCCAAAACATTGGCATGGCGGGCCATTGCGAGGAAAAGGTTGTCTTGGAAGAAGACCTGAAACTGCAACCCCAACAGAAAACCTTTCGCAAGCATTCCCCCGTTTTGTTTTACGGAGTGGCGGACATAAGGTTTTAGTGCTGGGTTGGTCACAATCAGCACTTCGCCCATCAAAAGACCGTTTTTCGTACCACCAATCGTAAACATGTCGGAAAGTCTTGCGATTTCCGGCAAAGTCAAATCGTTCTTTGGCGACACCAGCGCATTGCTTAAGCGGGCTCCGTCGATGTACAAATACAAATTGTGCTCCCGGCAAACTTGGGAAATCCGGGTAAGTTCGTCTTTCGTATAAACCGTTCCGATTTCGGTCGCATCGGAGATATAGACCAGTCGCGGAACAACCCCGTGTTCGTCCTGGTACAGTTCGACCGTTTTTACAATATCCTCCGGCACGATTTTTCCGTTAACCGGTTTTACGGTCAAAATCTTGTGACCGGTTTGTTCGATGGCTCCGGTTTCATGCACCGCGATATGGCCGCTTTCGACCGCAATCACCGCTTCGTAGGGCCTTAAGGCATGAGCGATGGCGATTTTGTTCGCGCTCGTTCCGCCAATCAAGAAATGCACGTCGGCATCGCTTTGGATTAAATCCTTAACCTTTTGTCTTGCGAGGTCGCTTGCTTCGTCCAAACCGTAGCCGTTGAAACTGTCGTCCAAGTGTTCCTTTAAGCGTTCCAGGACAAAAGGGTGCGCGATATTGCTATAGTCGTTTTTGAAATTGAGTTTTTTCATGTTTTTCACCTTGTTTCAGAAGATATTCAATTCTTCCGCAATCATCGAAAATACCGTGTACACCGCATGAAAATCGTCCCTGAACGGCATGATGTTCCGGAGTTCTTCTTCGTAGGAATCGATCAGTGCCTGACTGAAAGTTCCCCGGTTGACCAAAATGCTGTCGATTTCGCTTTCGATTCGGTCGATGACTTTGGAGCGTTCTTCGGTCATTTCTTCTTTGTTCACCAAATGCCATTTGAAATCATCCAGATAGATATGGTACAAAATCAAAGGAGCATAGTGGTTAAGTTCCAATACGTTTTTCTTGAAATAATCGTTGTAATAGACCTTCAGATCTTCCAAAGTGTTGGTCAGAAACCCGAAGCCCATTTCGAAGATGTCGACCAATTCCTGTTCGACCTGTTCGCCCCGTTCTACGAGTTTGCAGATATGGTCGTTGACCAAAATAACGTCTTTGAAAGAAATCAGAATCGGCGAGTTCGTCGCTTCCATCTGGTGAATCAGCGGACGGAACTCCCGCATGTAATTGGTATAGTCCTGATATATATCCATATTTTACTCCTTTATTCGGTCCTGAGCGCCACGACAGGGTCTTTCTTCGCCGCAATCCGCGACGGGATAAAGCCCGCAATGACCGTAAGCAGCATGCTCAGTCCGATTAAAATTATAGCATGTAACGGTCTAATTTGCGCCACATTAGCAACTTCGGTTTCCCTTTCGATAATTTTGTTGATCGGGAAGGAGGCGATATAGGCAAGGAACATGCCCATCAACCCCGCCACAAATCCGATTAGCAACGTTTCCGCAATAAACACCCGGGAGATATCTTTCTTCCTGGCGCCGAGGCTCCTTAACAAACCGATTTCTTTGATTCTTTCGATTACCGAGATATATGTGATGATGCCAATCATGATGGAAGAAACAAAGAGCGAAACGCCAGAAAAAGCAACCAAGACCAAAGTGACGGCGGAAACCACGCGCCCGATGGTTTTGGAAAGCGTTTCGGAACGGTCCGAATAGAGGATTTTTTCTTCTCTTCCTTCGTTGTAAGCATCAAGATACAGTTTGATCTGATCTTTGCTTTCGAAAGTTTTCGGATAAATGAGAATTTCGGATGCACTCTTTTGGCCGCCGATATCGATCAGGCGGCTTTGGAATCTGTATTCCGCGGTAATCGTTCCGGTCGAAGTCGTTTCGTCTTTAAACGGCTGGCCGGTTATAACGTCTTTGGTCAGGCCGTATTCGAGCTGTTCTTTAACGATGGCCGATTCGCCGTTGACCCTGAGGATTTCGTCGGTTAAAGCTTTCGGATAGGCGACACCGTTGCTTAAAAAACTCGTGGCGGTATCGGGATACATCCTTAGGATTCCCGTAACCCGCAAAACAATGTTTCTTTCGTCTTCGTATACTGCTTTGGAAGCGTTCCGGGCAAAATAGGTGCCGTCTGCGTTTTTGACAAACCGGACATCGTTCGGAATCAATTTGATTTCCAAACCCAACAAATCGTCGAAAGTATAATATTCCTTCAGAAAGTCCAAACCGAGTTCCGCAAACACCGTGGTCGGAATCCGGTTGTAACGGTCGACGACCAAAGCGATTTCGTTGTAACCCGTCGGATATTTCCCCGCAATCACCTGATACTCGCCCTGCATGTATTCGTCGTTGTTCAGAAGTTCCTGAAAACGCAGGGTCGAAGACGAAACATAGCGGTACTTTTCTTCGCTTTGCACCATCAGGTAGAAGTAAAACTGCCGCCGGTAGGTAATCGCGTTATACAAATTCGGGTCGAGCTGGTTGAGGTATTCTTCGAACTCCAGCGATATTTTGTTGATATGGGTATAGTTCGGGCTTCTTAAATACGGATAGACTTTGTCTTCGTCCGGGAAAGGAACCCACTGATTGGTGTTCGGCTGCATGTCTTCGTCGTAGAAAGTAATCTGCTGGGATATCGAAAGCGGCAGATTGGCAAGCGTGTCGAGCTGAGCTTGGTCGATATAGCCGCTTAGACCGAAAGAAATTCCCATGACGAGGGCAATTCCGATAATGCCGATGCTCGCCGCAAACGCGGTCAGAAGCGTCCGCATCTTCTTCGTCCAAAGATTGGCCCCGGATAACGTAAGTGCCGTAAGCAAAGACATCGAGGTTTTTTCGCGCGGTCCTTTTTTTATTTCTTTGGCTTCATCCCCGATGTTTTCGGTATCACTTAAGATTTCCCCGTCCATCAGACGGATTATGCGCGTCGCATATTCGTTGGCAAGCTGTTCGTTATGGGTAACCATTACAACCAAGCGTTCTTTGGAAATCTCTTTCAGCAAATCGACGATTTGGCGGCTGGTTTTGGAATCCAAAGCGCCGGTCGGCTCATCCGCCAAAATAATTTCCGGATTGTTGATTAAAGCCCGGGCGATGCTTACCCGCTGCATCTGTCCGCCCGAAAGCTGGTTCGGACGTTTATGGGCCTGATCCGACAAACCGACCTTTTTCAAAGCTTCCTTGGCACGCTCTTTTCGTTCTTTTTTGGATACCCCGGCCAAGGTCAATGCGAGTTCGACGTTTTTCTGTACGGAAAGGTGCGGAATGAGATAATAGTTTTGGAAAACGAATCCGACCGAACGGTTGCGATAGGCATCCCAATCGGAATCCTGAAAATGGCTTGTGGATTTGTTGTTGATGATTAAGTCACCCGAAGTGTAGCGGTCAAGCCCCCCCAGAATATTGAGAAGCGTTGTTTTTCCGCAGCCGCTCGGTCCCAATATGGCCACAAACTCGCTGCTTTGAAATGACAGATTAATACCTTTTAATGCATGTATTACCTGATTACCTACATAATAATCTTTTGAAATGTTCTTTAAATAAATCATTGCCCGTCTCCTACAAAAAAGTCGAATTTTATCGATATTATTATTATATTACATTTCGCTTTATTTTCAACCCGATTTGATTTGTTTTTTCAATAAAGTTTTCTGAGGCCGGACTAATGTCCAAACTTTGTTTTAGCTTCGTCAATACAACGGCTTTCGTAGTTTCTTAGCATTTTTTTTCAAAACTCGGCTGACATGTGATATAATAAACAAGCAAAAAAACCCAAAAAGGAGATGGAAACATGGGAAGAGCGTATGAAGTGCGCAAAGCTGCAATGGCCAAAACGGCAGCAATGAAGAGTAAAGTAAACAACAAATACGGGCGTTCAATTTATCTCGCCGCAAAATCCGGAATTCCTGATCCAGAATTAAATCAAGCACTCAAGAAAGAAATCGAAAAAGCCAAGAGCGAAAAAGTCCCTGCCGACGTCATCAAACGGGCCATCGAAAAAGCCCAGGGCTTGGGATCGGAAAATTATACCTCGGTCCGCTACGAAGGATTCGGACCGAACAACTCGATGTTTGTGATCGAATGCGAAACGGACAATCCGAATCGGACCTATATCGATGTCAGAACCGCTTTTTCAAAAGCCAACTGCAAACTCGGCGTCAACGGCAGCGTAATCCATATGTTCAGTAATCTTGCGGCTTTCTCTTTCGAAGGTTTGACGGAAGACGAAGTTTTGGAAGGACTTATTGCATCCGATTGCGATGTCACGGAAATCAAAGAAGAAGACGGACTGATTTCCGTTTTTGCCCCGATTACCGAATATGCCAAAGTAAAACAAGCTTTGCTTGACTTAAAACCCGATCTCGAATTTTTGGAAGATCAGATTGCCTGGATTCCTTCCGTTTACGTCAAACTGACGGATGAAAACGACAAAAAAATGTTTGACCGCTTAATGGCGCTGTTGGACGAAATCGAAGACGTCCAGGACGTATACCACAACATCGAATTTGACGAAGAATAATATTTCAGGCAGGTCCGATTGTTCTAATAACTTAATTTATTCGGAGCATACTAATACCAGGGAGATTGTTATGAGTGATTTGTTAATTAAATGCCTTTCCTACAACCAGGCGGTGCGGATATATGTGGCAAACACCAAAGATATCATCAACGAAATCGGCGACCGGTTAAACTACTATCCAAGCGCGCTTGCGGCGATGGGGCGGGTTTTAACCGTCGGCGCCATGATTGGCAGCACTTTAAAAGGCAACGAAACCGTAACCGTGAAAGTTGAAGGAAACGGACCGATCGGTTTGATCATGGTCGATGCCAATCCGAAAGGCGAAGTCAGAGCCTACGTGCAAAACCCACACTGCCACTTCGACAATCCGGAAACACATAAACTCGATGTGAAAAGCACGGTAGGCGACCGCGGCTTTATCAGCGTCATCAAAGATTTGAAACTTAAAGAACCTTTCATCGGCACCGTTCCGATTATTTCGGGCGAGATTGCGGAAGACTTTGCGTATTACTTCAATGTCAGCGAACAAATTCTTTCCGCGGTAGCTTTGGGCGTCTTGGTCGACGAAGATTCCCGAGCCGTTTCGGCCGGGGGATTTATGGTACAGCTTTTGCCGAATGCCCCAGAAGAAGTGGTCTCCCGACTTGAGGAAAAAATCAAAGCTCTCCCTCCGGTTTCAGAACTTTTAAATCAGGGAAAAACCCTTGAACAAATCGCCGGTATGATCGGCGACGAAACAACGACGGTAATCGAAACCCTACCCCTAGTATTCAAATGTTCCTGTTCGAAAGAACGTTTTGCCAGAGGCATTGTATCCCTCGGAACCGAAGAAATCGCCAAAATGATTGAGGAAGACAAAGGCGCAAAAACAACATGCCATTTCTGCGGAAACGAATATTATTTCTCGGAAAGCGAATTGCAAACCATTTTGAAAGAAGCAACCGAAAAAGAAAATGAGCTAAACAAATAGCTCATTTTTTCTTTTTTCCGATTCAGATTCTTTCGCCGCAACGTCGGCAGAAGCGGTCGTTCGGAGAAACCGTGTTGCCGCAATTCCGGCAGTAACCGATGCCAGCGTTAGAATCGTTAAAGGTGCCGCCTTGTGTGTTGGCCAGTTTATAGGCAGTTCGCAAAGCAACATTACCCATAATTTTTAAAACGATGATTGCGACGCAGGCACCGATTGCAATATAAAGAATTACACCCATATTAAACAAACTTTGGTTGTTTTTCAAAAATACCAAGTAGCTGTATATGGTGGCATCCGGGAACCAATCCGGAGCGGTATCCGGAAAAAGCATCAAAAGTTTTGGGAAAAAGACCAAAACCAACAGAAAAAACAAGGCGGTATATACCTGATTGCCGACCCGGATTCTTTGTGGTTTGGCAAGTAACTTAAAATTATGGACGATTGCCAAAATGAGAAAACACAAAACCGGAATTCCGATCAACAAGACGAAAATCCCGAATAAGACAGCGTATTCCCATTCAGTGTTTTTGACTGCTTCGATTGCCAGTTCCACAATATTGAGATAATTATAGGAATCGCCCGTCAGGGTAATTACCGGGACAAAAATAAAGGCAACCAAAACGCCGAGCGAAATAATACCGATTAAGGCGCGAAAGAATTTGTTCATAATAAACCTTCCTTTTTAATAACTTTTTTTCCATGTGTGAGGAAGAAACAGGATTAACATCGGGAATATTTCCAATCTTCCCGCCAACATGATAAAGGATAAAACTATTTTTGAGAAATAACTGTAACCGCCGAAATTGCCGTAAGGGCCGATTTCACCCAAAACCGGTCCGACGTTGCTGATGCAGGAAGCAATAGCGGTAAAGTTGGTTTCGAAGTTATAGCCGTCGAAAGAAATGAGCGACAGTCCAATAATGAAAACCAAAATATAGACCATCATATAGGCCTGAACGTCCTGAATGATTGTCCTTTTTACCTGAGCGTTTTCAAACTTCAGGGTTTGCACCATCCGGGGACTGATCATTTTTTTGATGCTTTGGAAAGCCGATTTAAAGAGCATCGCAATCCGGGAAACCTTGATTCCCCCGGCTGTCGATCCCGCACAGCCGCCCGACAACATCAAAAGAATTAAAATCAGTTTTGACAAGGCCGGCCACATATTGAAATTTGTTGTCACAAAACCCGTAGTCGAGATAATCGAAGTTACCTGGAAAAAGGCGTAGCGGAACGATTGACCGGAATAAGCCGAAGAAATATTAATGGCGATTATGATTGTCGAAACAAAAACAAAAGCCAAATACCATTTTAATTCTTCGTTCCGTAACACTAAAATAATTTTACCGAGCAAAATAAAATAGAAAATGTTAAAGTTGAAGGCAAAAAGCAGCATTCCGACCGAAATAACATAGTCGATATAAGCGCTGTTGTAGAAAGCTATGCTAGCGTTTTTGACCCCGAAACCGCCGGTTCCGGCCGTAGAGAAACCATGAACAACGGCATCGAACAACGGCATTTTGCCCAGGTAAAGCAGAATAATCAATATAACGGTCATTCCGGTATATATGCCGTAAAGAATCCTGGCGGTAACTTTTAGTTTGGAAACCAATTTCCCGACCTGTGGCCCGGTCGATTCTGAACTCAATAGATAGAAAGCCTGACTGTTGCTTGGCAAAAAAGTCAAAACAAAGACCAAAATTCCCATACCGCCGATCCAATGCGATAAACCCCGCCAAAGCAAAATTCCGTGGGAAAGGCTTTCCACATCCTGAACTATCGTGGAACCGGTTGTGGTAAAACCGGAAGACGATTCAAAAAAAGCATCGATGAAATTGGGAATCTCTCTGCTTAAGACAAAAGGCAAAGCTCCAAATAACGCCATGAAAATCCAAGCCAAAGCTACCGTTATAAATCCGTCTTTGGCATTGATGGTTTTATTTTCCGGTTGGCGTCCTCCCATAATATGGCCGAATACCAAACTGGCCGCAAGCGAAACAATGAAAGGCATTACCGGTTCGTGATAGTAAATCGCGCAGCCGAGCGGCAAAAACATCAGGAGTCCGATTGTTTTTATAATCCGACCGATGATAAAACGAATCATCCGATAATTCATACCAATCACCGAATTATTTCATTTAAGTCGTCGAACATCGTGTTTGTGGTAACAATAATGACATTGTCCCCGACTTGAATCGTATCTTCTCCGCTCGGAACGATTATTTCTTTGCCTCTGATGATGCAGGCAACGAGAATATTGTCTTTGAGTTTGAGATTTTTAAGCGGGATTCCGGTCACCTTATTGGTTTTCTTGACACTGAACTCGATTGCTTCAACTTGATCGTTGACAAGTTTGTAAAGCGTTTCGACGCGGCTGCTTTTTTTGGCGCTCATGGACCGTACATAGCGAACGATAAGATTGGCCGTCAGCTGTTTCGGTGATACGATGGTATCGACCCCGATACTGTAAAGCATCGGAAAAAGCGACATCCGGTTTACCTTGGTGATTACTTTCTTTAAATTAAGCTGCGAAGCATACATCGATGTGATGATGTTTTCTTCGTCGATGCCGGTCAAAGAAACAAAAGCGTCGGTATATTCGATGCCTTCGTCGATTAAAACACTTTGGTCGGTTCCGTCGCCGTAAATGATTTGGGCACCCGACAGAAGAACGCTTAATTCTTTGCATCTTTCCCAATTGTTTTCGATTATTTTGACATTGATTCCGTCTTCAAGCAATCGCTTGGCAAGATAGTAGGCAATCCTTCCTCCTCCCGCAATCATCACATTTCTGATTTTTTTCGATTCCAAACGGATTTTTTTAAAAAAAACGATGATGTTGCGATGAGAACCCGTAACATGTATCCGGTCTCCGAACTGAAGAACAAAAGAACCGGTAGGAATAAAGACTTCCCCATCGCGCTGCACAGCGCAGATTAAGACTTTGAATCCCAGCTTTTGGCGGATGGTCGACAGGCTTTCGCCGATTAATGGACACTTTTCCGGTACTTTTATTTCCACCATGTCGACTTTACCTTTGGCAAAATAATCGATTTTCAAGGCGGCCGTGAAATTCAAAATCCTGCTGCATTCCACTGCAGCTTCGAGTTCGGGATTTACAATCATGCTTAAACCGAGTTCGTCTTTCATGCGAAGCATCTGTTCCGAATATTCGGGGGTTCTGACCCGGGCAATGGTGTGCGTCGCTCCGGCTTTTTTGGCAAACAGACAAGTCAAGATATTTACTTCGTCGCTTGAGGTAACGGCTATCACCAAATCGGCTCCGTCGACTCCGGCTTCTTTTTGGATATCGAAACTGGTGCCGTTGCCGCAGACCCCTTTGATGTCGTATTTGTTGACCAGGCTTTCTATTACTTCCGAATCGCTATCGATTACAACAAGCGAATGTCCTTCCTTGGCCAAATGATCAATCAAAGCTGTTCCGACTTTTCCGCTTCCGACAATGATAATGCGCATAAGTCATATTCCTTTAACCTTTCTTTTAAGTTTTGATAAAGGCCGGCAATCGGCAAACCCATCACGTTATAGTATTCCCCTCTGATGCCCGTGATATATCTTCCCGCCATCCCCTGAATGGCATAGGCACCGGCTTTATCCATGACATTTTCTTTGTTGATGTAATCCTGGATTTCTTCGATGGTCATCGGCGCAAAAGTTACTTCCGTAACTTCCGCAAATGTCTTCGCTTCGTCACGGTAAATTATGCAAACGCCGGTGATGACCTGATGGGTACGGCCCTGAAGCAGCGAAAGCATCCTGATTGCATCTTCGGTATTTTTAGGTTTCCCCAAAACTTCGTTGTCGATTAAGACAATTGTATCCGCGCCGATAACAAGATGTTTCGGTTTGAGGCGATAAACCGCTTCGGCTTTGGCTTTGGCAACCATCTGTATTGCTTCCTTCGGGTCCAAATCGCTTGGTAAGTTTTCTTCGGTATCCTGCGCCATAACATCGAAATGTATATGGGCATTGGCCAAGATTTCTTTTCTTCTGGGCGACTTGGAAGCGAGAATGATTAATGCCGGATTTTCGGCCCGTTTTATTTGGTCTGCCAGTTCTTTTGATAACATTTTGATTTGCTCCTCTTCCGCTAAATATGATTGCTTGTGAGCCTTTCGTAAAACTTTGTCTAGAATCCTTTTGCTTTCTTCGCTGTTTTTGTCCACCAGCCATTTTTTAACCGCATTCGCGATTCCCCCGAGTCCCGTTTTTTCTTTGTCGAGCTGTTTCTTTAAAGTTTTGTCAAAGTTGTTGTAAAGAGCAACGGTTCGGTCAAAATCCCCTTTTAAAGCTGTGGAGACAAAATACAGCACTTCAATCAGACTTCCGTAAATCGGAATCGTCGAACCTCTTTTTTGGTACATTTCTCTGATTTGGTCGAATCTTTTTTCGTCGTGACTCGCCGTCAGAACGAAAAAACGCACGATTTCGATATAGACGTCGAAAGTATTGGCAAAGCTGAGTCTATCTTTATGCAGCGGAAGTCTGATATCCTGATAAAGAGTATCGTCGTTAAGTTGGGAAGCAATTTCCAAATTGTCGAGAATTTTTTGATAAATATCCGGGTTTTTCTTGTATAAACGGTGGTTGAAACCGTCGTTGGTCAAACCGATAAAAGGCAGGGCGTTCATCACCGCAAGCAAATAATTCATCCACAGGCCGCTGATGAAAATCCGGTTGAGCGTTTTGGTAAACGGACCGAACTGAATCACCCCCGCAAGCACCAAGAAAATGAAAAAGTTGATGATGATGCCGCCGTAATTGAACAGGAAAAACGCTTTGTTTTCTTTGCTTTTGGGAATCATCAGACATTGCCCCCCCAAACCGTTGAACGGAATCCGTTTGAAACGGAGCGGCTTTCCGGTCGGTTTCTGAATCAAGGTTTTGCCCACCTGAAAGGAGATAAAACGGTAACCCGTCAAAAGTCCGAAAATCAGATGTCCCACTTCGTGGATGACTATTCCCGCAAAAAACCAAACAAGCAAAAAAAGGCAAGTCCACAGATTGAAGATTTCCGAAAAATCGTAACGGATCAAAAGAATCGGAAAAGGCGAAAAAGCAATCACTATCACCAATAAAGACAGCAATATTTTGTTGATTTGTTTCTTCCTGTTTTTCTTCATATCGCTTACCTCTTTTGTATCATTATAGCACTTTTTCCCTTATTATACAATATAATGCAAAAAAGGATAAAGTTTTTCGTAAAACTTTATCCTGTTTTTGTGCTAAAGATATCAACTAACTTGCGTAATTGTCGAAATAACCTTTGATGTAAATAATCGGCGTTCCTTTGTCGCCGCTTCCGCCCATCAGGTCGGCAAGGCTTCCCAATAAATCCGTATAACGTCTTGGCGTCGTGCCGAGGGAAACTTCTTTTCCGAGCAGCGATGCTTCTTTATTCAGGATCAGTTCCTGTAGAGCCATTTCGGCGGCACTGCCCGTAAGTTCATGCAAAGCGGTATCCACAACGTATTTAAACTTGATTTCGTTCGGCGTGCCGACTAGACCCGCGGTATGAAACGGTGAAACCACCGGATCCGCAAGCTCCCAAATTCCTCCCACCGGGTCTTTGAAAGCCCCGTCGCCGTAAACCATGACTTCGACTTTCTTGCCGGTTTCTTCGAAGATTCTTTTTTGGATTGTTTCGACCAGCCACTGGGAATCACGCGGGAACAACTTCAGACTTTCTTCGGTTGACTTGTTGGAACCGAGCACTCCGTAAAGCGGATGGCAGCCGCTGTTTCCCACGGGTTCGTTCATGATTTCATCAAGCGCGACCACTTTCTTCACGCCGCCTTTTTCCAGGATTCTTTTGGTCAGAGCTCGTTTATGGATATTGGCCACGATTACATTGGAGGTATATGCCAAAATCGCCAGCGGGTTATTGGAAAAAATGATTTTAGCTTCCTTTCCCGCAACCTCTTTGTAATATTCCGGATAATCCACGCCGGTAAAAGGATGAAGCGGTTTCGGAAAATGACTCCTGAACTCTTCTTCGTCCATTGTTTGATTCAAAAAATCGAAACCGAGGCGGTAATATTCTTCTTCGTCGATTAGGGGGTTTCCCACTTCGTCGGTCGGAAGCGACAACTGGATTACGACCTTGGGAAAAGCTTTGGCAATGCCTTTCAGAATAAGCGAAAAACGGTTTCGGCTCATAATCGGAAAGACCACGCCGAGTGCTTCGTTTTCTTTCATGTGGGCGAACTTTCTTTTTAAGTCTATCGCAATCTCATCCACGGTCACGAAATTGCCCTGAGATTTGGCGACAACCGCTTCGGTGATGCAGATGACATCGCGGTCGTCGACGGAAAAGCCCAGTTCTTCCCTGGCCTTTTTGATGGAATCAAGCGTGATGGCAACCAAATCGTCGCCTTGGCGGATAATCGGGGCTTTGATGCCGATGGCTATTGTTCCGGTTCTTCTCATATTTACTCCTCTAAAGATTTGCCTTTCGTCTGCACGACATTGAGTTTGTTCTTTTCGATAAATGCTTTGATGGTTTTCATGCGCGATTTGTTTTCTTCCGTGGAAAGCATCTTGCTTCCCAAAAAGTCATCGTAATCCGCCTGAAGAATGATTTTTTTCTTGAACAGATTGTTTTCCTCTAAGGCTTTCAGACCCTTGAACACCGCTTTGAGAATGGCAGTCTGTTGGGAAACTTCGTCGTTGTTGTATTCGCCCCCCGAATTGGTCAGATTTTTCCCGAGAACGATATAACGCCATTTGAGTTTGCCCGTCAGTTTATCCAAAGCGGGGTTGACATCGATGACGACTTCGGTGCTCTGATCGAACAAAAATGGATCTACTTTTGGGTTTTCCAACATCTTGGCGATTCTTTTGCGCAGTTTTCGGTAATCCCCGATATTGATGTCGTTTAAGTCGCCGGCAAGATTAAGTTCGGGGTTTCCGGGACTGGCCACGATATATTTATGGCTGAACTTTTCTGCTTCTTTCAAACCTAGTTTCTGATACATGGCACTCCCCACTTCAATCGGAAGCGGTGCAAAGAAATCGTCCAGGCCTTTCACAAAGGCATCCAAATAATCGTAATATTTGTTGGCTATCTGGTAATGGCGAAGCGAATGGTACAGAATGATTTCGATTACTGCTTCGTCCACGGCTTTCAAACCGAGTTCGCTGCAAGCATTTTTGATGATGATGACGGTGTTTCTAAACAGCGTGAATTCGGTGTTTGCTAAGTTGACAAACTCGACCTGCTTTACTTCTTTCAGGGTCGGGTCGATGTCGAACTGGTAGCTTACATCGTCAATCGTGAACTTGATTCTTTTTTCCCAATCGTTTCGTTCGATGTTTTTTATTTTATCGCCCCAAGCGCTGATCAAGGCGTTTTCGATGGCATTGTTGATGACGCGTTCCCGATATTGCCCCAAAGACAATTCGGTTTCGTCAAACTGCAGGGCTATCACTAACGGGTCGTTCGGGAAAGCGGTCAGTTTGGCCCAGGCTCCGACCAAATAGGCTTTTTGAAAAGGATACGGTACAGCCAGTTCTTTTTGAAGCAAAGCTTCCGTTTCCTCGAAACGCGCAAACATCTGAGGACGCAAGGTGTGGTTTGCTTCCCAATCGCTGATGATTTTCTTAAAATCTTTCTCGATCATCGTCTTCCTCCTTAACAGATTTATTATACAAAAAAATGAGTTCTTTGACAAGTTATTAAAGGATTTTGTTTTTGTACCGTTTTAAAAAAGAAAAGGCCGCTTGGTTCAGCGGTCTTGTTTTCTTTAACTGTAATCGAAACTCGGATCGAGTTCGCCGAAAACTCTCCGGCCGGTTTTGGCTACTTCCGCTTCCACTTCGGCAAAGACGGAAAAATATTTGCTTGAGCGGCCGACTTTGGCATTGGAATAGGCCTGCTGAACTAAATCGAGATTGTGGAGTTTTCCGTCCAGCCAAACCCAGGCCAAATAACGATCGTAAGTGGCCTTCCGGTTGCCTTCGCTTTCCAAAACAATGGTTTGGGCATTGTTGAGAGCGGCTGAGGTATAAGCCGAAGCGGCTTTTCCCCACGGTTCGGGGGTATTGTACACTTCCGGGGTATCAACGCCCAAAAAGCGGACGCTGAAAGTTTCCCCGGTGATTTTGTCGCGAAACCGCGCCGTGTCGCCGTCGGTCGGACGAACCAGGGTGACTTCTCCGATTCCGTCTTTCACAAAACTGAGACCGGTGACATCGATATCCAAAGTCACTTCGTCCAGCCGGTTGACGGTCAACGGCAAGGCTGTGGTATAAATCGGAATATATTCATCGGTACAAACGTATTTGCCGGCTCTTAGGTTGTTGCCGTATCTTACAAACTTATCGAATTCGTCTTCGTTTTGATAGACGCGCGGTTCGATCCGAAAACCGTAGCTGAGACCCAATTCGTCCATTACGGCGCTGATTTGGGCTTGGGACATGCCTTCCAAATCCGGAAGTTTCACCATTTCCGAATAATCGACACACCCCGCAAGAACAATAATTACCAACCATAAAGAAAGAAAATAAAAAAGCTTTTTAATTGTCTTCATCTTATTCCTCCCATAAATTCATCCTTCGACCCGAGGGGAACAACCGCACCGGGTTGCGAAAGGGTATGCTGGGCCAATCTTACGGCTAATGCGATTGTTTTTTCCGTTTCGAGTCCCGCCGCTTTTCCGTAAACGAGACCGGCCGTAAAGGCATCGCCCGCACCGGTTTCTTCGATGATGCTCGGGGCTTTCGGAATTTCCTTTTGCATTATTTTGTTTGCGATAGTATATATGACGGGACCTGCTCCCTGGGTAATGACCGCTTCTTCGATGCCAAAGGACAAGAGCTTTCCGGCTTGCTTTACCGGCTTTTCTTTGATACCGGTAAGCTGTTCGGCTTCGAGAATGTTGCATTTCAACATATATATTTTAGACAGGAACGGAATAAACTTTTTAACCTTTTCCCCGCTGGTTGCTTCGACGATGATTTTGGCTTTCGAACGGCTGAATATTTCGCCGATTGCCTCTTCGTTCAGATTGGCATCAAGCACGAGATAATCGAAAGCGTTCAGATAGTCCTGGCGTTTTGCGATTTCTTCTTTGGTAAGTGCTTCGATTGTCTGGGTATCGACGGCTGCGACTTCCATTTTGCCCTCGGGAGAAATCAAGCAAAAATATACGCCGGTACTGCGGGTTGTTTCGACCGCCCGGCCGATATTGACCTCTTCCTTGGCAAAATAGGCTTTCAGCGAAGCGCCCAAAACATCGGTCGAGACCGCGGTTAAAAAGTGCACGTCCATTCCCAAATGAGCCAGGTTCAAAGCGATATTGTGTCCGACTCCTCCCCAGGAAGTGGAAATGTTTGCGGGATTGGAGTCGCGGGGAATCACGGAATGACTCAGACGGGCGATAATATCCAAATTGGTCGCGCCGACGACAAGAACTTTTTTCATTTGTCCAATCTCCTTTTTTGCAAATCGCGCCCGTATTTTTTTCTCATGTATTGCTTAAGCTGGCGTTTGTTTTTAAAAATCAAGACATCTTTTCCTTCCGACTTCATTCGGCTTAAAACCGTAATCAAAGTCGGACGCACCCGCGTTTTGAATCCCCACACCCATTTGATAAACGACCAGGAAAGTTTGTCCGGGCAGTTGGTGCAGACGTCTTTGCGGGGGCTGTTGCGATAAATAAAATATCTTTTGATTACCCGATAAACGCTGAAGACCCGCGAATAATCGAGGAAAATAACCCGGTCGCATTTTTCCAGGCGTTCTTCGAGCAGGGTGTGAATGTAATTACCGTCCAAGATCCATTCGTCTTCTTCGATAAAACCTTTGACAATCGAGCGGAAAAGCGCAATGTCTTTTTCCACCCAATCGGAACCCCAGAAATAACGATCGAGATGATAAACGGGCAGTCTTTCGTATTCGCTTATTTGTTTGGCCAGCGTTGTCTTTCCACATCCCGAATTTCCCAAAATCATTATTCGCCTGACCTTGGCCATTTTTTCACCTTCTTTGTTTACATTATATTGTCATTTCACCGAAATAAACCGTTTTGAATTTTCGGGCAACCTCAGCGGAATCGGTCGTTTGCGCAAGCACCCACATCAATTTAGTGACGGTAGCTTCCGTCGTCATGTCGCGGGCTTCGATTACTCCCGCTTCCAAAGTTTTGCGACCGACCTGGTAGACGGAGAAGTCGCTTTTTTCAAACAAGCATTGGCTGGATACAACCACGATAATTCCCTGGCGCACCATTTCCTTCAGTTCCGCTATCAGATTCCTTCTGACAAAATGCAGTCCTCCCGCCCCGAAAGCTTCGATGATAACCCCTTTGTATTGGAGCTGCGCCAAATGGCCGAGTGTATCCGGCCGGAATCCCGGAGTAAGTTTTATCAAAAAAACTTGGTCGCTGATTCCGTCGACCAGTTCGAATTTTCCTTGGGTTTTGGGAATATATTCGTCCCGGATTTCAAAACCTTTGGTGGTAACGGAAGCGATAATCGGATAATTCACGCTTTCAAACGCATCGAAAGTCGAGGTTTTGGTTTTCACGGCCCGGGTTCCCAAAATAATCTTTCGGTTGAAAGCGATGAAAACTCCCCCGCGCTTCGAGGCCGCCATTCGGAAGGCAAAACGCAAATTGTCGATTCCGTCCGTCAATGGATCCGAAAGCGGCAATTGCGAGCCCGTCAAAACGACCGGAATCGGAATGTTCCTGAGCATGAAAGAAAGCGCCGAAGCGGTATAAGCCATCGTGTCGGTTCCGTGGGTTAAAACGATTCCGTCATAGCTGGGGTATTCCTCCGCAATCGAACGGGCAATGGTTTGCCATTCTTCCGGCTGAATATTGGAACTGTCCAGATGGAACAGCGATTTGATTGTAATATCGTAGTCAGCAAAATTGCTTTTGACAATCCGGTCCAAAAGCGAATTGTCCAAACTCGGGGCAAGACCTTCGGGGGTTTCCACCGAAGCAATCGTCCCTCCGGTTGTCAACAATAAAATTTTCATATATATCATCCTTTTTAGATTTATGGTAGCAGACGGCCGGCCGAAAGGTAAAGGTCGTACCATTCTTGCCGGGTCAGATTGATGTCGACCCCTTTGGCAAGTTCTTCCAAATGTTTCGGCGAAGTCGTCCCCGCTATCGCGACCATTTTGGCCGGATGCCTTAAGATCCAGGCTAGGGCGACAGCGCTTTTTTCAACCCCGTATTGTTCGGCATAATAAGCGAGCCGTTCGTTCAATTTGGTATAATTCGGATTATCTAGGAAGGTTCCTTCTCCTTTGGAGGCTTGGAGAATCGACCAGGCCTGGATTGTAATATTTTTCAGGCGGGCATATTCGAGCATATTTCCGTCGTAATCGACGGCACGGCTGTTTGTCATGTTTACATTGATTCCCGAATCCACCATTCCGGCATGCACCAGGCTGAATTGAAGCTGGTTGAACAAAAGCGGATACTCGACGGATTTTTGCAACAGTTCCGTTTGCATGGGATTCATATTCGATACGCCGAAGGCACGCACCATTCCTTGGTTATCTAAATAACTGAACGCTTTGTTTACTTCTTCGGGTTCCATCAAAGTGTCGGGACGGTGCAACAACAAAATATCCAAAGAATCGATTCCGAGCCGTTTGAGACTTTCTTCGACGCTTCCGACAATATGTTCGAACGACAAATCGTAAAAACCTCTTCTGATACCGCATTTGCTTTGGATTATCATTTTTTCTCTTAACGACGGATTTCTTTTCAAAACTTCGCCGAACAAGCTTTCGGATTTTCCGGCTCCGTATATATCCGCATGATCGAACAAATTGATTCCCAGTTCCACTGCCGCATTTATCAGTTTTTCCGCTTCTTCGACACTTTTGCCTGCGATACGCATCAAACCGAGGGCCAGACGGGAGACTGAAAGGTTGCTGTTACTGATGCTCAAATATTCCATGATTTCACCTCTTTTTAGTTATATTATACCACATTCTGTCCAAACAGCGGGATTTTCTCTTTTTTATTTTGGCGATTGACCAACTTGTGGTATAATGATTAAAGAAACGGCAGGTGATTTGGGTCATGTTCAAGAAAACGGGTCTGAAAATCAAATGGTCTTTTATTGCTTTTTTGACGCTCTTCATCGTCTTCGAGTGCAGTTTGTCGGTTTACTCCATCAATCAGATTATGTATCGCAATATGCTGAACTATTCCCAAAAAGCGATTGCCCTGAACATGGAAAACTGCACGGCTTTGATCGAACTGGCTTCCAAAGCAACCGACCTCGTGGCTTCCGACCCGCAAATCATCGAAAAAGTGCGCCAAAGACAGTATTTCCTGAATTCCTTGAAACTACAGTCCCTAAGCATCATCGGGGTCACCTTATACGATACTTCGGGAAACTACTATCATTCCGACGGAATGGCCGGGGTTTTGCCCCTTTCTAAAATGGCGGAGGAAGCAAGAATCGCAAGCTTTTTTGAAGACGAAACGGAAGATGCCTTTTTCTCGGTTCGCACCACTTCCATCAATGCCATTTATACCAACAACCAACTGTACGACGCCCGTCAAGGTATTATTACCTACATCCGAAAAGTTTATGATTCCGAACGAAAAGTGATTGGCTATCTCTTTTTGGACATCAGCCCCAAATATCTCTACAGCAACTTCTTCAGTTATACCGACGATTTGGGTGAAGCAGTCAGTTTTATCGTTTTCGATTCCGACAATTACCTTCAAACCGTCGCTAATGAACCGTATGCCGGGTATCTGAAATATTTGGCAACAGGCCAGCCGGTTCGGACCAAAGACTTGCGTTACATCGTCGCAACGCAAAGCTTTATGGATTTTGATGCGGAGCTTGTAACCTTAATACCGCTTAAGCCTTTTTACCGAAAACAGGCTTTGCTTACTTTCCCGATTATTCTCATTTCCCTGGTTTTTATTGTGTTATCCTGCATCATCGGAAATCGGGAGAGCAAAAAAGTGGTCGATTCCCTGACCGCCCTAAATACTAAAATGAAAGAAGCTTACAAAGAATTCGAAAAGAGTTAAAAAGAAGATGCCTCAAGACATCTTCTTTTTTCTTATCTTCAGGGTTACTTTGGTACCGTTGTTAGGTTTGGATTCGACCGTTACCCCGCAATCTTCCCCATATTCCAGTTTTATCCGTTCGTCGACGTTTTTGATACCATAGCCGGAGGAACTCATCGAATATTTCGGGGTATAGCCTTTTTCGACTTCAAAACCCAAGCCGTCGTCGATTACTTCGAAATAAATGAATTCGCCTTCGCACCGTGCTTTTACGCTGATATGTCCTTTTTCTTCCATGCCGGATATGCCGTGTTTGATGGCGTTTTCGACAATCGGCTGTAAAATCAGCTTCATAATCTGTTCGTTTTTGATTTCCGGATCGATGACGTATTCGATATCGAATTTGTCCGGAAAACGGATCAGTTCGATTTCGATGAAGTTTTTGATAATCTGAAATTCTTCTTCGACGGTAATGAACTTATCGCCTTTATGAAGACTGATTCTAAAAAACCGCGCAAGGGCCAAAGCCAATCGTTCGATTTCCGGCTGCTGTTTCAGTTTGGCAAGCCAGGCAATCGCATCGAGCGTATTGTACAGGAAGTGCGGATTGATTTGGACCTGCAGGGCATAGAGTTCGAGCTTCCGTTTGCTTTCGCTTTCCTCCGCGTTCAGTTCCATGAGTTCCTGGATTCGTTTCATCATTTCGTTGAAGGAAATTTCGAGTTCCTGGATTTCGTCGGCGAAGACCGGTTCGGTTTCCTTGATCTCGCTTTCGATATCGGAAGTTTTGATCCGTTCTTTCAGATTGTTGATTGGTCTGATTAACCCGCTCGAAACCAAAAGCGACAAAAGCAAAGCCATTATTCCCATTGCCAAAGCCAGGATCGTATTGTTGATGCTCAAAAGGCGGATTCCGGAAAATAGGTAATCTTCCGACAAAACGCTGATTATCGTCCAGTCGAGATTATATTGGGTTTTGAGTTTAACGCTTTGTTGTTCGACTAAAAGCACTTTTTCCTGGGATAAAGAAGAAAGCGAGGAAGAGTTCCGGCTTAAAGCATCGTAATTGAGCAAGATGCTTCCGACCAGTTTGGTTTCGGGATGCGACAGGATTAAACCGAGATCCGAAACCAAAAGCGTATAACCCATGGCCGGGTCGATGGCATCGAGCGAATCTTTGAAGCTTTCCACGTTGATTCCGAAAAGCAAAGCCCCGGGATATCCCTGCAGCGGATAAGAACGGAACGGTTTTCCCAATAACAGCATTTTCTCTCCGTTGGTTTTACTTACAATCGGTCCTTCCACAATCAGGGCGCTGCTGCTTTGCACGGTTTTGCCGAATTCGTTGTCAAAGAAAATTGTTTCGTTTGTCATGCCAGAATAATAATTTCCGTCGTAATAAAGAATGATGTCCAAAAAGATCGTTTCGTTGATGCCCATGTTTTGAATCAAATTTTCAAAACCGGTCTTACGCGCCTCTTTCGTAACTGCCTCATCCAACAAAGCCAAGGTTTGGGGATTTTCCACCAAAGGATTATAGATGATGCTTATGCCGTCAAGAATCAAAGCGATACCTTCATCCATATGCATCTGTTGTTCGTTGATGTGTCTGATGGTGTTGGTTTTGATGTTGTTGGTGACGATGGTCCGAATCAGAACCATCAAAGTGAACAAAAACACAAATATAACCAAAAACAGAATCGAAGCTATCCGGAAACGAATGCTGTGAAAAAAAGCCCTTATTCTCGTCATTGCTTTTGTTCCTTCATTTGCAGATATTCGATTGGGGTAAGCCCGGTGCTCTTTTTAAACACCTGACTGAAATATTTGGCATCGTTGTAGCCCACTTTCATGGCCACTTCGTAAATCAGCGCATTGCCTTGGGCAAGCAGTCTTTTGGCCTCGTTGATTCTTTGGCGGGTCAGACATTCGTTGAACGTTACCCCCAGTTCTTCTTTCAATACATGCATCAGGTGGGATTCGCTGACAAACAAAGCGTCGGCTACCGATTTGATCGTAATGTTTTGGGCATAATTTTCTGCAATATAATGCAAAATGTCGCACACCAGCTTTTTGGTAAAACTCAGCTTTTGGTCGGCATAAACGACGGTGCTGCTCGACAAAACCAAATTGCTTTGGGCCAGACGCCTGGCATCCTGAAAGAAAACCGGCAAATCGGCCAACGTCCGATAAACGGAACTGATTCCCACGTTATAGATATATCCGCGGGCGTCAAAGTCGTTTAAGGTTTGTTTGATCAAATGTACCAGAGCGTCTACCTTATAGTCTTCCGAAACGATTATCAGGTCGGAACCGTCTTCGATGATTTTATGGGCCAAATCCGTTTGATCCAGCAAATCTTTTAATGTAGCAGCCAGATTCCTGCCAACCTTTTTTCCTTCCGTCAGGCAATTGAAATAAACCAACCGCCCCGGTTGGGGAAGGTTAATAGCATAATTTTTAAGTTTTTCCTGCCAATCTGGCATTGTATCCGGATTGTTCAGGGCTTTCAGAAGAATCGATTCGGCAATCATCTGTTTATCCTGTTCGACCTGCGACAAAGTCTTTTTGGCAATCCGGCGGTTATTCAGTTCTTCGATGCCTTTCAAAACCACATCGATCAATTCCTGGTTATCGATCGGTTTCAACAAATAAGAAAACGCACCGTTTTCCAAAGTTTCTTTGGCATACTCAAAATCTTTGTAACCGGAGAGCATGATAATAACCGTATCCAAAGCATGATCTTTGATGGCTTTCACGAAATCGAGCCCGTCCATCAGAGGCATCCGCACATCCGAAATGATGATGTCAGGTTTTTTGTCAAGCGCAAGTGCCAAACCTTCCTTGCCGTTTTTGGCAGCGCCGATTATTTCGATACCCAAAGCACTCCAATCGATGGTTTGTTCGATTCCGTACCTGACCAAATATTCGTCGTCCACAATAATCATCTTATACATGGTGCCAACCCCTTTTCTTTTATTTTACCATAAAACCGAATTAAATCTTTTCGCCAAAATAAAAAAGTTAAAGCGGTCTGACCATTCGGGAACCGATTTAACTTAGTTTTCGCTTATTGATTTTTCCGGGCTTTTTTTAAGGCCAGTTCCAAGGCTTTTAGATGAGCTTTGGAAGTCACGGTCGCACCGCTTATGACATCGACATCGAATGATTGAGCTTTCAGACACTCGTTGAACAGATTGGAAACGGTTTGCCCTTTCGTAAGTTTAATATCTTCCCCTTCTTTGTTGATTGCGCCCTTGATTATTTTAAACTCTGCGACTTTTCCCTCTTTGACGGTGATTTCAACCACCGTGTCGCGCAAATGTCCTTTTTCTCCGACAAACTCACCCTGATAAACGCCGTCCTGCAATTCCCCGAACACCTGATTGTCAAAGGTTAAGTTCAAAATTTCTTTTCGGTTCGGTTGGTCCCCAATCAAAAAGCCGACAATAATCAAAGCGATAATGCCGATAACGATAAGAATCCACCACATTTTCTTTGCTCCTTTCTTTTTAAATTATGGTTATCTTTGTTTGATCAAAGACTTCGAAACAATCAATCAATCCTTTGGTTATATATATGTTTTCCGTTTCGTCGATTATAACCGCTTCGGTTTCGGGAAACCTTTTTAACAAATCCCTGCTTTTTTCGATTCCCGAAAGGAATACCGCAGTGGATAGCGCATCGGCCAAACAGCCGTTTTCGGCGATAACCGTTACGCTGGTTAGTCCCGCTTTGCCGGGATAACCGGTAAGAGGATTGAGCAAATGGTGATAACGGACTCCCTGACAGTCGAAAAACCTTTCGTAATCGCCCGAAGTGACAATCGCTTTGTTTTCCAGCTTAACCATGCCGATTAAATGGTCGGTTCTTCTCGGGTGTCTGATACCCACTTTCCATGGTTCGCCGTTGGGATTCGAACCGATAACCGAAACATTCCCGCCGATATTGATATACCCTTGAGCGAATTTGAATTTTTCGATGATTTTATTACATTCGTCGGTGGCAAGACCTTTGGCAATTCCGCCCAAATCAATTTTTTGGCCCGGGTGTTTAAGCATCACAGCCGAGTTTTTTTCGTCAATGATTATATCGCGATAACCGACAAAGCTTTTGGCTTTTCGGATTGCCTCTTCGCTCGGGGGACTTATCGCAAATTTGAAATCCCACAAATCCATCAGGGGACCGACCGTTACGTCGAAAAGACCGCCTGTCATATTGCTTAGCCCAACCGCTTTGTTTAACAAAGCCAATAGTTTTCGGTCGACTCTGACAAAAGACCTGCCTGCTGCGGCATTGATTTTGTATACTTGCCCTTTATCGTCGTAACGACTGTAGTATCGGGAAAACCAGAGCAATTTCTTTTTAATTTGTTTTAAGGCCCGCCGGACGTTTTTTCCCGATAGTCTCACCGAGACCACCGTATCCATCAAATAAAAGGTTGCAAATACTTCTTTGTTTTTCATATCCCACCAAAAACATTTCTGATAGCCTAAGTATAGCATGTTTTGGGAAGTTGTCAAAACATTAAATAAGTTTTTATGTATCTTTATAAACCTTTTAGTCATTGCAGATGTTTTTTTAAAAAAGGACTGCCCAAAAAGCAGGTGGCTCTCAGGCAGTCTTTTAAGGGGTGAGATAACGCAAATTTATTAAGCTTTTCTTCTTCTGATTACCAAGAACATGCAAGCTGAAAGAAGCATCAGCGAATAGTAAATTAAGCTTTGCGAGTTGCATCCTGCGCAGGAACTCGGTTGAGGTTCGCTTTGGATGTTGACGGTGAAGCTGGCTGAGCTTTCCGACAAATCGGAATCCAAGAAGTTTTCGCCGTCGCCGACAGCCTGAACCTTAACCGTGTAAGTGTCGTTGGAAAGACCAAGTTCGGACTTGGTGAAAGTCTTGCCGCTAGTTACGTTAGTGAATGTTTTAACCACTTCTTCGCCGCGATAGATATATACGGTATAAGAAGTTGCGCCTTCCACATTGGTCCAGCTTACAGTCAACTGTTCGTTTGCGTATTCAATCGTCACATCGGTCGGTGCCGGCAATTTTTCGGATACCACGGTGCTTTCGAGAAGCGCTTCGATTGCTTTCAACGAACTATTTGCACCCGCAAACGCAATTTCGTCGACATATATCTTTCCGCTGCCCCAGTCGCCGCAAATCAGTCTGATGCCTTCCATGTCGCGCGGTAAGCCCGAAGCAGCCAAGTCGATGATGAAGATCTTGTATTCGGTCGTCAGGTCTTCCGTCTTCAAAATGCTGCCGTCTGCCAATACGACCGTTCCGGCATTAAAGAACAACGGTCCTCCGTCGGTGGAAATCGTTTCAATCCGGAAAGTATTGAAGTCGGTTCCTTCGGCGCCTTTCATTCGCAAAATCAAATATTCGTAAGCATCATCTTTGTTGTTGAAGCCCGGTTTACCCGCTCCATGGTAATAAACGTGTTCGCCGTTGGAGAAGTCAAAGACAAGCGCGCCGTCTTCGATGGTTACGCCTTCGCCGCTCAGCCACCATTTGTTGATCGATTCCGGATCGGCCGGGAATGCGGTGTCGCGTTCGGCATCGTCAAAGAGAATATATTCGCCTTCTTTTAACAAAGGTTCGGCGACTTTGTCGATGAAGCTGATTTCGTCGACATAGATCTTACCGCTGCCCCAGTCGCCACAAATCAGTCTGATACCTTCGAAATCGGCCGGAAGTCCGGATTTGACAATGTCGATTACATAAGTTTGGTATTCGGTCGTCAGATCGGCGGTTTTCAGAGTGCTGCCGTCCATGAGGATGGCTTTTTCGGCGTTAAAGAACAACGGTCCGCCGTCGGTGGAAATCGTTTCGATTCGGAAGGTATTGAAGTCGGTTCCTTCCGCACCTTTCATTCTGAGCAGTAAGTATTGACGCGGATTGTCTTTGTTGTTGAAACCAGGTTTTCCGGCGCCTTGGTAATAAACGTGTTCGCCGTTGGAGAAGTCAAAAACAAGAGCACCGTCTTCGATGGTTACGCCTTCGCCCCCCAACCACCATTTGTTGATTGTTCCCGGATCGGCAGGGAATGCTTCGTCCCTTTCCGCATCATCGAACACAATCTTGCTTGCTTCGTCCAAAACGTCTTTGTGTTCTTTCGCAAAGAAGATATCGTCGATCCAAAGTTTTCCTTCGCCGCTGTAGAACAGGTGGAAGCCTTGCGGGTCGGTTCCGAGTCCGCTTTGGACAAGATCGACGATTAAATAGTTGTAACCGTCTTTGGTGATATACGGATATTTGGCTTGGTTTTCGACAGCTGTCACAAGACCGGCTCCGCTCTTCAAGCCGCCGTTAGCCCAGACAACTTCGCTTAACGTGTCTTCCGGACCGATGGTCTGCATTCTGAAGTTGGCAATCGAGCCGCCGTCGGTTGTTTTGTATTTCAAAACGACATAAGGATACGTGCCGTCGTTGCTTCTTTGAACGGAAACGGCGGTATATTGGATGTAGGAATTGTTTTCGGTGCAGTCAAAGACCAAATTGTCGTCGACAATCGACAACCGATCGATTCCCGCATACGCAATGATAAATTCGAAACCGTAAGCCAAAGCGACCGGATTGTTGGCATCGAAAGCCAGAGTGGCGCCGACGGCTTCGCGTTTGAAGTTATCGAAAACCAAAATGTCCTGTTTGTCGAGTTTCGGATATTCGGTTCTGATTGCCCCCGCATTGTATTCCATATTGGTAAAGAAGACCATATCGAGATAAACCACGTCGTTCGTTGTTTCGAATTTGAAACCGTTGACGTTTTTGTCCCAACCGTTCTTTTCGAAGTTGATGACAAGGTTTTGGAAGTAGGTCGATACTTCTGGAACGACTTCGTCATCCGGACCGACCAAAGTCGACAATGCTTTTGTATCGCCCCAAACTTCGCCTTGTTCGGTTACGTAGAACGGGGTAATCATGACATCTTCGGCTCCGCTTTCGCCCCGAACCCGAAGCACGAAGTTTTCGTATGTGCCAGCAGGGTTACCTGCATCATATCCCGCAGCGCGGTAGTGGGCAAGGCCACTAGAACCGTCAAGCAAAAGATGTTGGCCGATGATGCGACCGGCGGAACCGCACCAATAAACGTTTTTGTTTCCGGTATTAGGGTCGGTGCGGTCGAATTTGTCTAGCAGACTGTTGTTCACGCCTTCTTCGTAACCCATGGTATTGACGAGTTTGGAATAATAAACTTCTTTGATATCGATGGTACCGGTTGTAGCCGCATCGGAAAGCAAATGGAAACCGACCATTTCGCTTCCGGCGGCAATCGGCGGTTCGCCTTCGCGGGTATATTCTTTTCCGTCAAGCGAATTCAAAACATCGATAATGTAAACCTGATAGTTTTCGGTGAGTTCCGGAAGCAATCCGCCGTCCGGGTCAACGAGTTCTTCGAACGGAACAGGGATATCGTTATGGTTGTCGTCATAACGGAACAAAAGGGTCAAATCTTCAATTGATGCCCCGTTGGATCCTCTCATGACAAAGACCAAATAAGGATAAGCTCCTTCGGTGTTGGCGGCGGAAGCGGCTTTGTAGACCGGATTGTCCATCCGGCTGCCGGCATCGCCCGAATAATTGACATGAAGGTAATTCGGTCTTTCGGTAAAGCGGGCACCGGTTACGACATCGGTTTCATTAAAAGCCCACCATAGACCGGTTCCCGTCACGTCGGTTAACGAACCGCGGGTGAAATCGTCAAAGACTTTATCGAAGTCGGGATTGTAATCGCGGCCCAGATAACCTGTTTCATTGCGAACAGGCGCAACTTTGATGTCGGAAGCTTGAACCTTTAAACCCGTTACAAAAAAACCTAGCATTAATAGTAAAAAGGTAAGTAAGGTTTTTTTCATTTTCTCCAATCTCCTTTTTTTAATTTTTTTATTCATACACACTAATTTCGGAGAGCTGAGCGCTTTCTCCTCCGCTAGATGTGTTTGAAACAACATTGAGACGTAAATACCGGCAGTTGACCGGGTTATCGAGAATAATTTCGACGACATTGCCGGTTAACGGATCAAATCGGCAACTCATCTGATGAATGATTTCGGTGAAGTTTACTCCGTCAGTGCTGACCAAAAAATCGATAATCTGCGTCCGCGCTTCCCATTGCATCAGCGGCGGCAGAAACAGATTGATGTATTTGATATTGTAGGCAGCGCCGAAATCGATGGTGATGACCGCCGGAAGCGTGCCTTTTTTGGCTTCGTAGTAAGTGGTCGGAATTCCATCCACCAAATTGTTGATGACATAAACGTCTTCGTGAGGCGTTCCGCTGACCGCTTTGCCGAAACTCAGGCTGGCCGGATAAAACTCGATTTGGTTGAGGAAGGCTTCGGTCGGGCTTGCCAGCGATTTTTTGTTGTAGATGCGGATTTGGATAGCGGTCAGTTCGACCGGATTAATCTTGATATCCACGAAATTGCCGCTCGAAGGCGTAAAGTTGTAATTGTCCGAATTGGTCAGCTTCAGGAAGTTACCGCTCGTGCTGGAAGAACGGATGCCGTAAACGGCGATGTTTTGCGTCAGAAAGAACATCGATTCCGCATCCCCGTAAAGCCGGATGGTTCCGATTGTTTTGGCTTCGTCAAAAGTAATGTTGATTGAAGCGTATTCGCCTTCCGTACCGGTCCAAGGTTTGGCTTTCCAGGCAAGGCCGTTGTTTTCGTTCAGCAGATTGGCAACCGGATAACCTTCTTTCGAATAATCGCCGCTTCCGTCGTCCCAAACGGCGGTGGAGGTACCGTGGGTTGCGGTTATCGTGAAATTGCCGGTTACTTTTACGCCCATGTAGGCTTTGGTGAGTTCTCCGATGGCAAATTCCGGAACCATGACGCCGACCTGCTGGACGTTCGGTTTGTTGACCATTTGGACTTTCGCATCTTTAAGATCAAGGTTGTAGGCATGGTAGACTTCGGCTCCGGTCGGAGTTTTCGTGAAGTTGTAACTGATACCGGAAGTAAATTCGTTTGCGGTCGCATTTAAGTCGGAAGCAGATTTGACATCTTTATCCAAATACCGGATATTGTTGAATTTGACATTGGTTACGCGGTGGGTGGCATCGAAACCGTTGATTTTGGTATTGAGGTCGGCTTTGCCGCCTTTTACCACAATGTTGTTGAAAGTGACGTTGTCGATTGTACCGCGTTTCTGACCGCTCTTGGTCCATTCCAGGTTATACAGAATATTCAGTTCGATGAGGAAATCGTCGTAGTTTTCCTTTTGGTTGTCCCCGTTCATTTGCGCGTCTTCAATCGTGATATTGTTGAAGATGATATCGGAAACATTAGCGTCGTCCGCATTATGAATGCTCATCGCAGGTTTGTGAAAATTGTGCAAAACGGTGATGTTGTTGAACACAACGTTTTTAATGTAATCACCGTAAGCTTCGTAGCCGATTTCCATGCTTTGGGCCAAATCGTTCCAAATCGTGATGTTTTCAAAACGGATGTTTTCGGTAACGCCCCGGTCATAGTTTTTGACAACCAAAGCATCGTCCCAGCTGCGGACGAAACTGTGCTTGACGAGGACGTTTTTGCAGGATTGAAGCGAAATTCCGTCGCCGTTGGCGCGGGCGGTTACGATTTTGATGTTGTTAATTTCAAACCCGTCCAGAAAGTAGGCATTGATGGTCCAGCCCGCCGAATCCAGGAAAGTGATTCCTTCCAATTTGATGTTTTTGGAATTTCGGATTTCAAACGGAATCGTAAATTCGCTGGCTTTGGTTCGCGGATATATATCGCCGCTGATGATCCCGCGACCCCGGATTGTGACGTTTTCGACATGGGAAGCCCGGATATTGCCGTAAACGACCGCTCCCCCCGCAAGATAAACCGTCTTTCCGCTGGTGACCGGAATCGCATCGGATTTGTATACCCCTGGGCCGATGTAAATCATGTCGCTTGGGATATTCGCCGGATCCGGTGTGTTTTCTTCGAGCGGGTTCGCAAAAATATGGACCACATCGGTTGTTTGGTTGTTGTATTCCAAAGTATAACCAGTCGGATATTCCAAATCGAAGCTGACCGTATCGCCGTCAATCGTCGGAGTGATGTTGTAGGCTGCCGGAGTGATTTTCGCGCTGGTTATCTGGATGCCGGGAAGCTTGACTCTGACATTGACTTTGCCTTCGAAGTCAAAGATGACAACGGGTACTTTTTTGATATTCTGTTGACTGAAAGTGAAGACCCGTCCGTGGTTGACGTTTGTTTCGTAGACAAAGAGTTCGGTATCGTTGACCCAGACTTTCGCAAGACCGGAGGATTCCAGAATGCTCGGTCCCTCGTACGTTACGACCTTGGTCGTATTAACCGTCTTTTTGGTCTCAACAATCGGGGGCACCAAGGAATCTTCGCCGATCGGCCCGGGTTCGTCTTTGCACTTGAAAAGCGAAAAAAGCAGCATAACCGACATAAGCAGGAAAAGTGTTTTTCTCATAAATCTCCTTTCTGAAGCAAACAACTAAAAAGTTTTTTAACTGTTTGCTTGCATATTTATAAATTTTATTATCGGAATCAATTCGGTTAAAAAATCAATTTTGTAATCGCATTTTTCATAGGTACCGGCGTCCCCGATTCCCACCGCCAACATGTTTGCGTTTTTCGCTCCGTCGATGCCGCTTTTCGCATCTTCCACAACCAGCGCGTTTTCATAAGGGATTTGCAATATATCGGCGGCTTTTTTAAACACTTCGGGATGGGGCTTGGAATGGGCAATCATGTTCCCGTCAACAATACAGTCAAAGGCTTTTGTCAAAGCGATTTTCTCAAGAATCAGTCGGGCGTTTTTGCTTGAGGAAGCAAGTCCCGTCAAAACACCCAATTGTTTCAGCTGTTCCAAAACTTCCCTAGTTCCCGGAAAGATATCGGACGAAGACAGCTCTTTTAAGGAAGCGACATAAATATCGTTTTTTTGTTTCATCAGCGTTTCCTTTTCGGCTTCCGAGTATTTCTTTTTACTGTAACTCAGAATGATTTCCAAACTTTCTTTTCGGCTGACTCCCCTTAAGCGGTTGTTGATCTTTCGGTCAAAAGGAATGCCCTCTCGGTCCGCGATTGTTTTCCAGGCCAGGTAGTGCAGTTCGTCGGTCGAAACGATTACGCCGTCCAAATCAAAGATGACTAACCTGATCATGGGTTATCCACCTCCGTAACGCTTCCGGAATTTCCCGTTACCTCGATTCGGTAAAGTTTGCCTTGGAAGTGAACGGTAAATTTCAAGCTTTTTATTTGCGGAGGAAGGTGCGGTTTGAGGGAAATTTTGCCCCCATCCAGCCTCAACCCCGCAAACCCCCAAACAGTTAGCATATATGCTCCGCCGCTTGATGCGGGGTGGGTTCCTCCGATATATATTCCTCCTGCGTATTTGCTTCCTTTTCCTTCGTAATCGATTAGGGCGCTGTCCAAGAAAAAGCGGTAAGCCTCGTCGGGCTTATCGATTAAAGTAGCGACAAGGCCGTACATGGAGGTGCTTAAACTGGAAGTATGGAGTGTCCGCGGGGAATAATATTCGTAGTTGGCCTTTAAGACATCGACCGAAAAACGTTCTCGGAAATGCCAAAGCAGCGTTAGAACATCGGCCTGTTTAATCAGCTGCGTGCTGCCGGCCAGTCCCCAGGCTCCGCCCAGATATTCGTTCGGATGCAGCATCCGTTTTTTCAGTTCGTCCGGCGGGATATCTTCCAAAGCAAAGTAGCCGTCAAACTGTTCGATTATTTTATTATCGTTCGGTTCAGGCAAATAAAGTTTCGCAAGCACCCGAGGCAATTTGTTTTTCAAATCTTCCATCGGGGCAATGGTTTTTCGGTAAAAAAATTGGAAAATTTCGTAATATTTTAAGAATGCATCGAAACAGAAACCGGCCATATAGTTGGTGTAGGCATTGTTGTCGACGCGTTCGTGATATTCGTCGGGACCGGTCACATCGGTCAGGACATACCGGTCCTGCCATTCCCGGTAATATGCACGGGAATAATAGAAGAGCGCAACTTCATAAAAGACCCACATGACATCTTCGGTTAGGAAGGATCCGTCGGAGGTATACCGGAAATAGCGGTCCAAGGCATAAACGACCGCACTGCTGATATGAATCTGTTTGTCTTTGAAATACGTGCGGAGAGGTCGGTTCGTAAAAACATCCGTAACGTTGAAAAACGAGCAGGCCTCTTTTCCGTTCTCAATCGATTCCCACGGATAATAGGCTCCCAGACAGCCGAATTCTTTAGCTTTTTCTTTGGCTTTAGGCAAGGAATCGATTCGGTACTTAAGCAAAGTTTTGGCGATTTCCGGTGCCGTCAGGGCAAAGAACGGAAACATGAAGATTTCCGTATCCCAAAAGACCGCGCCCTTGTAGACCTGGCCGGATAAACCCCGGGCGGGAATCGAGGCGCTTTGTCTGTGGTTCGGAGATAAAATAAGCAAATGGTAAATACTGTAACTGATGCCAAGTTGGGCAAGTTCGTCGCCTTCAACCAAAATATTCGCATTATCAAATTTTTTCTTGAAGTTTTCGCGGTGCAAGCGATAATGCGTTTCGTAAGGTATTGCAAGCAGTTGATCTTCAATCTTTTGATCGACCGAAATAATTGCCAGTTTGGTAAACCTAAACGTTTGGCGGGCTTTTAGACGGACTCTGACGGTCCGCATCAGTCGGTCGGGATAATCGACCGTTTTTTCGGATATTTCAAAACCGGGATTATATGAGATTTTTTCGAGCACCGTAAGCAACAGCCCTTTTTCCTGGGTTTTACAGATATATTTCAAAAAGCCGTCCGAACAGCCTGTTTCCAGGCTTTCGAGGTGCGGACCGAATTGGTCCCAGACTTCTTTGTCGATGCCGGTATTGATTACTATTTCCGCAGGTTTTTCGGGCGTTATTTCCATCTCCATGCCAAGAAGCGTAGGGTTGACGGAGCTTACGAAGCGTTTCGCAGAAACCGTAAGACTTCCTTTGGAGGTTTGATAAACCGTTGTGCGGAAATGCACCGCTTCGTCAAGAATTATCCCTTGGGTATGGCTTAGGATTTGCGAATGCAAAGGATGGAGAGTTTCTTCGTTTTCCGGAATCTCCAAAAAGGTATAAAAGGGATTGGGAGCATTGAGCGAATCGGTCCACTTGCCGGGTACGGTATCGTATATGCCCGGCATATTCAGGGCCACCAGCTCGGTTTTGCGAAATTCCTCGAGTGTTCCCCGATAACCGAGACTCCCGTTTCCGATTAGAAATTTGTTGCCGTTTTTCTCGATATCGCTTGGACTGAAACAATCGGTTTTAACAATCATGGGGTCCACCCGTTTTTACCTTGATAGATTTATCGACCATATACAACCGGTCATATATCTGAAGTTCGAGACTTTCTCCCGAAATCCTGATTTCGGTATCGGTTTTCGTGGTTTCGACTTCGATGGTCCGGCCCCGATATCGGATTCTGAATTTCAGTCTTTCCCAGACATCCGGAAGCTTAGGCGCGATTTTTAAGTATTTGCCGTCGCTTCGCAAACCGCCGAATCCGTAGACGATGTTGAGCCAAGCCGCCGAAAGACTCGTGACATGGAGACCTTCGAAAGTATTCCGGTTGTAATCGTCCAAATCCAGACGCGTCGCAAAACGGAAGAAATCAAAGGCTTCCTGCGTTTTGCCGAGTTCCATCGCCAAAATCGAATGAATCGAAGGCGAAAGGCTCGACTCGTGAATGGTCCGTGGTTCGTAATAATCGTAGTTGGCCGCCTTCTGTTCCGCGGTAAACGATTGATTATAAAGAAACATCATCATAAGGACATCGGGTTGTTTGATGAGATCGTTTCTGTATAAGCGATCGTACGACCAATGGGAATAAAGCGGGAATTCGTCTGTCGAAATCGTGTTTTTGTCGACGTGCGGCAGCTTGAAGAAGCCGTCGTGCTGTTCGAACAAGCGGGTATTTTCGTCGTACAGAATAATCATTTTTTGCGCTTTGGTTAAAAAGTCTTCAAGTTCGGTTTTCGAAAACCCTGTTTTTTCGGTCAGTTTCGCATATTCCGAAGGATAGCTTTGTTCCATCCGTTTCAATACTTCGCAGGCGTAAAGGAAAGTGCGTTTGGCCATATAGTTGGTATAGGTATTGTTGTGGACCATCATTTGGAATTCGTCGGGTCCCATGACCCCGTAGAAACCGAAGCCCGTTTTATCGGGATTCCAATCACCGCGGGAAGCCAAAAACCGCGCTATTTCCAAAAGCATTTCGGCCCCGTATTTGATTAAAAAGTCAAAATCGTCCGTCAGATGCACATAGTGCCAAATCGCAAACGCCACCCCGGTCGAGGGCTGAAACTGCAGCGACGCATGTTGCCACAATTCGCACGCTTCGTCCCCGTTCAAGGTCGCAATCGGATAACCGGCTCCGCGGCAATCCAGTTCCCTAGCCCTTTGGATGGCATTGGGCAGGGTACGGTAACGGAACATCAAAAGCTTCTTTGCATCAGCGGGATTGCTGAAGAGATAGAACGGAAGAATATATGTTTCGGTATCCCAAAAGGCATGGCCGCTGTAAGCTTCCCCGGTCAAACCTTTGGCTCCGATGTTGTTGGAAGATATTCCGCGATAGGTCTGAAACAGATTAAAGATGCAAAAACGGATACCCTGAAGGTTTTCTTCGTCTCCCGCGATTTCGATATCGCATTCCGCCCATTTCTTCTCGAAATAGGCTCGGTTGGATTTCAGCGCTTCTTCGTAACAGCTTCTTTTTGCAACAATTTCTTCAAGCGTTTTTTTGTGGCTTGAATCCACCCCACCATGTATTACCAGGTGGCTTACGCGTTTTTCCAATTTAAAACTTTCGCTCTTTTCGAGCTTAAAGGCAATTTGTTTGGTAAACACCATTTTTTTATCGTTCGGGTTCGATATTTCGCCGTGGCTGACGATAATCTCTTCGTCGGTCAGTAAACTTTGGCGGGATTTTTTTGTTTGGGCCAAAACCCTGAATCCGTCAGGTTTTTCCGTGCTTTCAATTACTTTCCACGGTTTCAGACTGCCGAAGTGTTTTACGGTATAATCCAGATGGGATTTTACCAGCAAATCGGCCTTTCCTTCCAACATTCTGATTTCGATAACCTGATAAGCGTTGGTGAAATTTTCCACATCGAGCAGACGTTTGAACGTTATTTCGGCAGTACAATCCTTTTGACGAAAAATAAATCTACGCACCAGTTCCCCGCTTTGCATATCGAGGGTTCTTTCGAAATCGGTAAAACTGCCCTTTGCCAAATCGACGGGCTGATTGTTCAGATATATTTCGGTTGCCAGGTAATTGACGGAATTTACCATAAAATGGCTTTTTCTGCTTATTCCTTTGTAAGGGGCGTTGCTTGGTTTTTCCGGAAGTTCGTACAAACCGTTGAAATAAGTTCCGATCAATGTTTCGCCGGAATAAGTTTCTTCGAAAAAGCCTCTTACCCCCATGTATTCGTTGGCAAGCGAAAAGATCGATTCGCTCGCTTTGGATCTTTTGGGGTCAAAGCCTTTTTCGATTATTTTCCAAGGATTCACTTCATAATATTTAATCGCACTTTTTACCATATCAATCACTATTCCTTAATGCCGGTCGTGGCGACGCTGTCGGTAATCTGCCGTTGGAAGATACCGAACAAAATCAAAACCGGGATAATGGACAGACCAATCAACATCAGGATTTGGTCTTGGGTCATTCCGCTCGGCGGATTCATATTGACGGAATATATTCTGACCATCAGAGTCTGCTTGTCGGGAACCGAATTCAGCACCAGATACGGCAACAAAAAGTCGCTCCAGGAAGCATTGATGGCAAAGATCGAAACAACCATCACAATCGGCAGCGAAAGCGGAAAAACGATTCTGGTGAAGATTTGCCAATTGGAAGCTCCGTCCAGTCGGGCGGCTTCGATCAGGGGTTTCGGAATCGAATCGAAATAAGTTTTAAACATCACGATATAAAAGACATTGGCTCCGTAAGAAAGCCACAAAGGCAAATACTTTTGCATAAGGCCCAGTTTTGCGATATTGCCGAGAAGCGTCCGCATATTTGTAACGGCCGGAATCATCATGGTCATCAAAAGAAGCGCATAAATGATTTTGTGTCCGGCAGGTTTCAGCACGGAAATCACATAGGCCATTAGGCCGTTGAAAAGAACCGCTGATACAACCGATCCCGCCACCACGATAATCGAGTTCAGATAATATTTGCCGACATTCAGACGTTCCCACGAATCGAATATTTTGCTTAAACGGAAATGTTCGGGGAAGAAGGAAAACTTGGGGGAAAAGAGTTCCGACGGATCCTTGAACCCGGAAATCAAAACCCAAAGCGGCGGAACGACGCTGATAAAAACGATGAATAAAAGAACCAAAATAAGCACAGCGTAAAACAGCTTGAAATACCATTTTTTGTAATCGGAAAAGTTCAGTATTCCGTCAGTTTTATTTCGTAATTTCACCGTGTTGTTTCCTCCTTTCCTTGCTCAGGTAGAAATACAGGCCCGTAAGCATAAACAATATCAAAGCAACAATAACGCTCAAAGCGGCAGCTTTTCCCGCATCAAATTCCTCGAAAGCGATTTGGTAGATGAGCTGCACAAGTGTCGAGGACGCGCCGTTCGGACCGCCGCCTTTGGTCATGACGAGCGGTTCGTAAAAGACCTGGAAAACGGAAATAATCTGCACAATCAAAAGCAGTTTGATTTGTCCTTTGAGGTGCGGAAGCGTTACGTGCCAAAAACGCTGCCAGGCACTAGCCCCTTCCAGGCGGGCGGCTTCGTAGTATACTTTGTCGATTGTCTGCAAGTTTGCCAGATAAATCAAAGAAGTCGCGCCGGCCCCTTTCCAGGTCAGAGTAAACACAATCAGAGGAATAACCGCTTTTTCGTTGTTGAGCCACAGATTGTTGGTTTTGAACAGCGAATTCAGGACTCCGTAAGGATTCGGGTCAAACAGAAAAGTCCACATTATCGCCACCGCAATCCCCGGAACGATATTCGGAAAATAAATCATGGTCCTAAAAAGCCCTCTTAAGTGCACCACTTCGTTTAAGATGAGGGCAATGACGATCGGAAGCAGAAAACCGATGACCAGCGACCACAAAGCATATTCGAACGTGTTTCCCAAAGCTTTTAAAAAGTCAGCGCTTTGGAACAATAACCTGTACTGTTCGAGTCCCACAAACTTAACCTTGGTGGTACCCACGGTTTTGTAAAACGAAAGTGAGATGTTTTGGAAGAGGGGAACCCAAATGTAGAACGCAAAAAGGACTAGGCTCGGCAGCATTATCGCCCAAGCCTTGGCGTTTTTCCTGATGAATTTCCAAATTTTCGGCACTTTCCACCACTTCCTTTTTTAGGCTGACTTTGAATTTTTAAAAGTTTTTATTTATTCGATTACTCAGTTGACATTGTTCATATAGTTCTTTTGGAAATCGTTGTTGATGGTCGTAAGCAGGTTCTCGACGTTGACGGTAATGCCTCTCGGGTCGAGAACCGTCTGAATCGCACCGTCCAAAACTTTATACATTTCCTGACAATAGTAAGGTTCTTCGGTCCGTTTCATCGAATCGAACAAGGCATAGAAGTCCTTGAAATAATTCATGTTGACGTTGCAATACATTTGTTCCATGTTTTCCATATATGTTACGTAGTCTTCGTTAATCCATGGTTTGATGGAAGGCAGAATCGGCATGCCTTTCCTGAGGGCCACCTGCATTCCGTCTTCGATGCTTTGTTTGGCAACGTCGCTCATTTCCGGCGATCTGCCCATATATTCCAGGAACCTTAAAGCTCCCATGACCTGCTCGCTGGTGGCTTTTGCAGAAAACATATACGGTGTTCCGCCGAACAGGGAATACCTGTCACCGTTCGGACCGGCAGGCATCGGCACAAAAGCGTACGGATAGTCGGTCGGTTTGTCCATGTTAACAAACGGAGTGGCAATCGCGTCGCTGCCGACAATGCACATGGCGAGCGTTTCCTGACCGATTTTGCTCCACCAGTCGTTGTAAGATAGGGAGACGTCGCTCGGAAGCGCGTTATATTCGTGTTTGATTTTTTTGATCCATTCCAATGCGGCGATCGCTCCCGGGGAATTTAGTTTGGAGACCCATTTGCCGTTTTCCTGAACCTGCAGATCGGCACCGAAATTCCAGGCGATGTTGCTGAATTGCCAGCCGCCCTGTTTGTTGGCCGAAAGCACCATGAATCCCGCAACATATTCGAGCGTTTCGGTAATGGTCGAAGCCATGCTCAACAGTTCGTCGAATGTTTGGGGATAGAGCGGATTTCCTTCCGGATCGTACAAATCGAGTTTTCCGTCGTGGTCGTAATCTTCAATCAGACCAGCTTCTTCCAAAAGTTTCAGATTCATAAAGAGACCCAAACCGTAACCGTCCCGTGGAACCCCGTAGGTTCGGCCTCCTGCGCTTAAAGCTTCGCGCATTTCCGGATCCATCTTGTCGTACCAACCGAGAGCTTTCAGTTCGTCCGTAATGTCTTTGACATAACCGTTTGCAATCAGCTTCTGAGGTTCGGTGAACCATGTCTGAAACACCGTCGGAATGGTTCCGGTTTCGGCCATAAACAGGAACGTATCGACATTGTATTCATAGTTTTGTCCCTTGATTTCGTACTGAGGATAATCGTTCTCGAAACGCCGTTTCCATTCTTTGAACATTTCGACATCTTCTTTTGCGGTTTCATCGGGCCACATGCCGATGGTGATGACGATTTTCTCGTCTTTATGTTTACATGCGCTTAAAGCAAAAACAAAAAGCACAACTGTTATTAATACCATTAATCTTTTCATAAAACCTGATCCTCCTTTTTCCATTATACACTAAAACGTTTTCACAAAAAACCCGTAATACTGCAAATTGGTTTGAAATCCTGCAGTCTTTGGGATTTGGGATAAAAAAAGGATTGAATCGGTGGCTCGTGATTCAATCCGTTTACTTTTTAATCTTCTTCAGTGCCTCGACCCTGGGCATCATAATGAGTCTTCCGCAGGTTGTGCACTCCAGTTTCAAATCCACGCCCGTCCGTCTGACACGCCATTCCTTACCGCCGCACGGATGGGCTTTTTTGAAGGTTAGGATATCGTCGATCTTAATCTCGATCATGATCCTCACCCCGGAAAATTTTGATTTCCTGTTTCGGATAAGCAATATGGTGTTCTTCCAAAATATCTTTGACGGCTTTCCGGATGGCCCGTTCCACGCCGTACTGCTGTTCGGAAACAGTGTTGGCGGTGATTCTGAAAGTCATGTTGTTGTCTACCATATCGACCATTCCGACGACAGTCGGCGGAGTCAACAGATTCGGCAAATCCGGTAAATGCTTCGTAATTTCTTTGTTGAGCAAATCGATAATTGCGCCCGCTTTTTCCTGGAAAGGAATTCTGACATCCACCACCGCGACCGAATTGAACATCGAATAATTGATTACTTCCTCGATGCTGCCGTTGCTAAAAAGTTTTACTTCGTTTTTCCAGTTTTTGACTTTGGTGGTTTTCAGTCCGATATCGATGACTTCCCCTTTGAAATCGCCGATTCCCACGATATCGCCAACATCGAAATGCCGTTCAAACACGATGAAGATTCCGCTAATGAAATCCACTATCAGTTTTTGCGCACCGAGTCCGATGACCAACCCCGCAATCCCGAGTCCCGCAAGCACAGGCGTGATGTCGATGCCCCACAGGCTCAAAATTATCGCCGCATCCACGAAATAAAGCAAATATCTCGCGCAGCTCAATATGACTTTTGCGATGGTTATCCGGCGTTTTTCGTTAATCAATCCTCTTTTCCCCGAGTGGTTCAGAATTACCTTGATGGTATTGTAAACCGTAAGGGAAATGATGATGACAAAGGCCGTTCCGATTAACACTTCCGTCTGATGGGTAACCCATTCCTTGAAACTGTCGATTACCGACTTAAACGAAAACTCTTCGTTGGCAAGCATTATCACGATTACCGCACCGACCAAAATAACCACATTGACCACAACGTTGATAATGCTTTGGGTTTTGGTCGGCGTTTGGCCGATTAAACGCTTTTTCAGATACATAATGGTGAAATAAAACAAAACCGTTAAAACCGCTATCCAAAAAGATAACGAATTAGGTGCAAATGCTAAAAACATCAAATCCCTACCTTCTGATTCATTAAGAGTTCTTTGGCGAGTTCCCGGTATTCCTTGGAACCGCGGGAATTAAAGGAAAACTGAATTACCGATTTTCCGTGCATCGGCGCTTCCTGAATATGGCTGGAAGTCGAAATGACCGTTTTGAAAGTCTTGCCCGGAAACAAAAATTTAACCATGTCGGCGATTTTGTACCCGAAGGTGTTGCGATTGTCGAGTTTGGTCAAAAGAATCCCTTCGATGTGCAAATCTTTCAAATGTTGGATTTGGTCGATTTTGTTGACCATCTGCGTCAACGCGTCATACGCATAGAACCCGCATTCCACCGGTATAATCACCGAATCGCTGGCAAGCAGCGCGTTGTCGACCGACAAACCGAGCGAAGGCGGGCAATCGATTAAAACGAAATCGTAATAATCTTTGATGTTTTCCAGCCTTTTGGCCAAAAGCCATTCTTTGCCCTCCACGCCGTACATCATCTGTTCCAGTTCGGAAAGACGAATCGATGCCGGAATGATATCGAGTTTGGGCGAAATCTCAGGGATTATGGCCTTGGTTCCGATTGTTTCGTCCAACAGAAAGTCAATAACATCTATCTGGATATTTTCCCGATTGATGCCAAGACCGATGGTGGCATTGGCCTGTTGGTCGAAATCCACAACCAAAACGCGCCGGTTTTCGAAAGCGAGCGAGGCGCCGAGATTAATGGTCGTCGTGGTTTTGCCCACTCCTCCTTTTTGATTAACGATGGCAATTACTTTTCCCATAAGAATAATCCTCAATCTGAAGTTTTATAACGGTTTCTTTTTGATTTGCGCAAAAGAGCGCGGATATTTTGCGGGGGTGGGCCCCATTTTTTTAATCTTGATGATGGTTCTTTTGCCGTAATCTTTTGGCAAAGTAAAATCGTTTGTTTCGATTGCTTTGGCATTCGTTTCGAGCAGCGCGTTTTTGGCTTCCGTCAGTTCGGTTTTGCCCTGGGCGCCTTTCATTGCCAACAGAAGGCCTTTATCTTTTAAAAGCGGCATAGACAGTTCCAAAAGAATCGCAAGATGAGCTACTGCCCGGGAAGAGACAATCGAAAAACCGCTCCGGTAGGTTTTGGCAAAGTCTTCCGCCCGTTCGGCAATTATCCTGACATTTTCCAAACCGAGCTTTTCTTTCACCGCCTGCAAAAACCTCGCCTTTTTTTGAATCGGTTCAAGTAGTGTAACCGCTGCGGTAGGTTCCATGAGGGCGATAACCATTCCCGGAAATCCTGCTCCGCTTCCGATATCGCAGACTGTTTGGTTCCGGAAATCGGTTGTTTTGAACAATAAAATGCTGTCGTAAAAGTGTTTAATATATACTTCTTCTTTTTCGAAGATTGCGGTCAGGTTCATCACTTTCGACCATTCGGACAATAAGCCAAAATATTCTTCCAATTTTAGCAACTGTTCTTCCGTAATGCTCGGGTATATTTCTTTAAGATACGAACTAGGCATTTTGCTTCCTACTTTCAAGATAAACCAAAAGCATCGAAATATCGCTTGGGTTTACCCCGCTGATTCGCATGGCTTGCGAGATGGTCAAGGGGCGCACCCGCGAAAGCTTTTCCTTGGCTTCGCTCGACAGATTATGGATTTGGTTGTAGTCGATGTCCTGAGGTATCTTTTTTGATTCGAGTTTGAGCATTTTTCCGGCGTCCCGGTAAGCTTTTTGGATATAACCCTGGTATTTGATTTCAATCGTAAGCTGTTCCGCAAGCTCGTCCGAAATCTCGGTATTTTCGTTTAGCAGTTTCTGGATATCGCGATAAACGATTTCCGGACGTTTCAAAAGTTCCGAAGCTAGGATGCTTTCTTTGATTTCCGCCGAACCAATCGAAGTCAGATAAGCATTCGCTTCTTTGGTCGGATTGATTTTTACCGCGTTAAGGCGTTCTTTTTCGTTTTTCAAAAAAGCCATTTTGGCCAGGAATTTCTGGTAGCGTTCTTCGCTTATCAAACCGATTTTGGCTCCGTAAGGGGTAAGCCTTTGATCGGCGTTGTCGTGTCTTAAAAGCAAGCGGTATTCCGCCCGGGATGTAAGCATCCGGTACGGATCGGTAACGCCTTTGGTGGTCAGATCGTCGATCAATACGCCGATATATGCTTCGTCGCGTCTTAAGACGAGCGGTTCTTTTCCGTCAACCGCCAAGCTGGCATTGATGCCCGCCATCAGGCCTTGTGCGGCCGCTTCTTCGTAACCGCTGGTTCCGTTTACCTGTCCCGCAAAGTACAAGCCCCTTACTCGTTTGGATTCGAGCGTCGGATACAGTTCAATCGGATCGACTGCATCGTATTCGATGGCATAAGCGTATTTGACGACTTCGACATTTTCAAAACCCGGCAGGGTTTTCAGCATTTGGTCCTGAACGTGAATCGGCATGCTTGTGGAAAAGCCTTGGATATAAATCAAATCGAAATCCTTGCTTTCTGGTTCCAAGAAAATTTGATGGCGTTCTTTTGAGGCGAAACGCACGAATTTATCTTCAATCGACGGACAGTACCTGGCGCCGACGCCTTCCACGATTCCGGAATACATGCTCGATTCGTGCAGGTTGGCCATGATGACTTTTCGGGTTTCTTCGGTCGTGTAGGTCAGATAGCAGGGAATCTGCTTGGCAAACGGCAGCAGTTGGGAAGGGTCCGATTCGTAACTGAACGAAAGCGGCATATCCGTTCCCGGTTCGAGTTGGCTTTTCGACAAATCAACCGAGCCAGTTTTGACTCTGGCCGGAGTTCCTGTCTTTAATCTCAGCACGTGAAAACCCAGACTTTTTAAAGCTTCGGACAAACCGTAGTTGGTTTTTTCGCCGTCGGGACCGCTGTTTTCCACGGTTTTTCCTCTCAGAATCCGCGAAGACAAGAATGTTCCGGTGGCAATGATTACTTTTTGGGCCGAAATGTTTTCGCCGTTTTCCAAAACGACGCCTTTGACCTCACCGTCTTCGATAAGCAAATCCTGAACGATTCCTTCTTTCAAAGTCAGATTCGGCGTGTTTTCGAGCGTTCTTTGCATGTAGGCCGAATAGGCCGGTTTATCCGATTGCACCCGCAAAGCTCTTACGGCCGGGCCTTTGGAGAGATTGAGCATTTTGAACTGAAGCGCTGTCAAGTCGGCCGCTTTGCCCATTTCCCCGCCCAAGGCATCGATTTCCCGCACCAAAATGCCTTTAGCCGGTCCGCCGACCGAAGGGTTACACGGCATATTGGCAATTTTATTCACGTTGCCGCAAAGCAACAAAGTTTTTTTGTTTCGTCTGGCCGAAGCAAGGGATGCTTCCACCCCGGCATGCCCCGCACCGATAACAATTACATCATACATATTTTTTCACCTTTCGTAAAGGGATAAAGCTGGTCCGTTACATCTGCTAGTATATCATATTTTGACGTTTTTTTAACCAATAATACTTATTTAGCAAATTAAGCAAAAAAAGAAAGAACGTTTGCCTTTCTTTTTCGCTACCTCAATTAATTTTTCTTGATGATTTCTCCGTAAGTATTTGGTCCGATTTGTCCGGCATTGGCTTCGTCGGTATCGATATGCATCGCAAACGCGAACTTGTCGCTTACTCTGACAACCACATCGTCAAAAATCAAACTGCGATCAGGGGTAGTAATCTGCACTTGCACGATTTCTTTGTCGTGGAGATTCATTTCTTTCGCTTCGGCCGTCGAAGCATGGATATGGCGTTTGGCCACGATGACGCCGTCCTGCAAAACAAGTTCGCCTGCCGGACCGATCAATTTACATCCCGGAGTATTGGCGATATCGCCGGATTCTTTGATAACAGCGGGAATGCCGAGAGTCCTGGCATCGGTGGCACTGATTTCTACTTGGGTATTTTTTCGGGTCGGTCCCAAGATCGATACCCCCGCAATACTGTTTCTAGGCCCTACCACCGTGACTCTTTCTTCACAGGCGAATTGTCCCGGTTGGGATAACGGTTTCTTCGGTGTGAGAGAATAGTTTTCGCCGAAAAGGACGGCTAAATCTTTTTCCGATAAATGCACATGGCGTGCAGATGTTTCCACTAATACTTTCATAAAGCTTTCCTTTCTTTCTATGGTCTTAAGTTATTGTTGATACTCTTTTATCAATTATACCCCTTTTTCCTTTTTTCGTCAAACAATAGCCAAAGATTTTTTTATCATATATCTGTCCGTACTTCTTTTTGTGCTTAAAAAAGGTAAACCTTAAAAATTTATTGTATAATTAAAGCAACCAAAAAACAATATGAACACCACTAGATTTGAGGAAAACACATGAAACTTGGAATGATATCCCTGGGCTGCGCCAAAAACCTGGTCGACAGCGAACGGGTTTTGGGTCTGGCCAAAAACTATCAATTCGAAATTACGACCAAAATGAACGAAGCGGATGTTATCGTCGTGAATACCTGCGGCTTTATCGAAAGCGCCAAAAAGGAGGCTTTAGACGCCATTTTCGATGCTCTCCGATATCAAAAAAACCATGCTAAAGTAATTGTCATGGGCTGTTTGGTCGAACGGTACTACCACGAACTGAAACGGGAAATTCCCGAAGTCGATTATTTTGTCCGTTTAAGGGATTACGACCGGATTGGAAACATCTTCGACGAACTTACTTCGTCCGTAAAAGAGTATAAACTTTCTTACAACAACCGGCTGCTCGCCACGCCGAAACATTCGGCGTATCTGAAAATCAGCGACGGATGCGACAACTGCTGCGCCTATTGCGCCATTCCGTTGATTCGGGGACGCTACCGTAGCCGCAACCCCGAAGAAATCTTAAAAGAAGCAAAGATTTTGGTGAGCGAAGGCGTAAAAGAAATATCGGTCATTGCCCAGGATACGACCCGCTACGGAACCGATTTGGCAGATTATTCGCTTGCCAAACTGTTAAGTAATCTGGCAAAAATCGAGGGGCTTGTGAGTTTGCGGGTGCTTTACCTGTATCCCGACGAAATAACCGACGAGCTGCTCGAAGTAATCAAAAACGAGCCGAAACTCGCCAAATACTTTGACATCCCGATTCAGCACGCATCAAGCAGGCTGCTGAAAGAAATGAACCGACGGGGCGACGAAGTCTTTTTGCAAAATCTCCTGGACAAAATCCGCACCATGATTCCGGATGCGATAATCCGCACGACCTTAATCGTCGGTTTTCCGGGAGAAACCGAAGAAGATTTCGAAATTTTGAAAGCTTTTGTAAAAAGAAACCGTTTTGAACGTTTGGGCGTCTTTACTTACTCGGATGAAGAAAACACCAAAGCCCACCACATGAAAAACAAAGTTCCCGAAGAAATTGCCAAAAAAAGACGCGACGAAATCATGCAAATCCAACAGGAAATTGTTGCGTCCTTCAACGAATCGCGTCTTTGCAAAACCGAAACCGTCGTCATCGACAAATATATCCCGTCCCAAAAACGGTATTTGGCTAGAAGTTATAAAGAAGCCATGGACGATATTGACGGCGTCATATATGTGGAAACCGACCAAGCCCTTAAGGTCGGCGAATATTACACGGTCAAAATAACCAAGAATCTGGGCTATGATTTGCTGGCCCGGCTTGAATAAAAATAATTTAAAGGAGGAAAAAATGTATCAATGGGATTTAACCCCTTTCTACCTCGGATTCGATGACCCCAAATTCAACGAAGACATTGAATCGTATTTTGCGATGGTAGACCAGGCAATCGCAGCTTTCGGCAGTCCTTGCCAAGACAAAGCCGCTTTTTTGGAAGAAATCTTGAAACGTCAGGAACAGCTTTACTTAACAGGTTCGAAAATTTACGCTTTCATCAGTTTGAATTCCTCGGCGGATACGCAAAATCTGGAACCCAAAAAAGCCATGGTCAGAATGCAGCCGCTGCAAAGCAAAATGGCTTTGTTGGAAAAGAAAACGCAATCGTTTATCGAAACAATCGACAATCTGGACGAAGTCATCAACCAAAGCGACTTTTTGAGGCAATACGAATTCATCATCAAATCGATTAAAGAAGATATCGGCCATTCGATGAGCGAAGAACTTGAAATGCTCGCCGCGGAAATGGTGCAAAACGGTTCGAGTCTTTGGTCGCAGATGCAAAGACACCTGACTTCGACAACCGAAATCGAATTCAAGGGTAAACCGACCAGTTTGACCCAACTCAGAAACATGGCTTACGACCCTGATCCAAAACTTCGCAAAGCCGCCTACGAAAAAGAACTGGAACTTTACAAACTGATTGAAGAACCGATCTCCTTTGCCATCAGCGGCATCAAAGGGGAAGTCAACACTTTGAGTCCGCGAAGGAACTTTGCCTCGGCTCTCGACCAAACGCTTTACCAATCCCGCTTAAAAAAGGAAACCCTCGATGCGTTGCTTGGTGCCATGAAGGATTCTCTTCCTGATTTCCGCAGGTATTTGAAACACAAAGCGAAACTGCTCGGTTATTCGGACAGTCTTCCGTGGTACGATTTGTTTGCGCCGATGGGCAAAAGCGACACGAAGTATTCGGTCGAAGACGCCCAACAATTCATCATCAGACAATTCCGGACCTTCAGCGACGATTTGGCTGATTTGGCCAAAAAGGCTTTCGAACAGAATTGGATCGATTATTTCCCTCGGAAAGGCAAAGTCGGCGGTGCCTTCTGCATGAATTCGGCCGCTTTGAAACAAAGCCGTATTCTCACCAACTTCGACGGCGCAATCGGCGATGTCATTACGCTTGCCCACGAACTTGGACACGCCTACCACGGGGAGCAGATTTTCCGTGAAGCCGTCCTCAACAGCGGTTACACGATGCCGGTAGCCGAAACCGCTTCGACTCTTTGCGAAACCATCACCAAAAAAGCGGTTTACAAAGAAGCCAAAACCAAAGCAGAAAAAATCCATATCCTGGAACAGGAACTCCAAGACACAACCCAGGTTATTGTCGATATTTACAGCCGATTCCTATTCGAACAATCCGTCTTCGAAGCACGGAAAAAATCCATCCCTTCCGCAAAAGAACTTAACAACTTGATGATCGAAGCCCAAAAAGCGGCCTACGGTGACGGACTCAACGAGCAATACTTAAACCCGGGCATGTGGATCAATAAATCCCATTATTACCGAGGCGGCTTAAGTTTCTACAACTTCCCTTACGCCTTCGGATTATTGTTTGCCAAAGGCATCTACGCCAAGTTTGTCGAAAACGGTCCCGAGTTTGTCGAAGATGTCAGACTGCTCCTTCGCTCGACCGGCAAAATGACGGTGGAGGATGCGGCGAAAGTTGTGGGAATCGATTTGACGGACCCGTCGTTCTGGAAAAAAGGCTTAGAAACCATCAAACAAGATATTGAAGAATTTATTTCGATTACAAGCGAGGTGTAAAAAATGAAAGTTATCAATACTCCTGATGCCCCAAAAGCCATTGGCCCGTACAGCCAGGCCGTTATCGCAAACGGATTGCTCTTTACTTCGGGACAAATCGCCATCAATCCTAAAACCAACCAAATCGAGGCAACAGCCATCGAAGAGCAAACCAAACAAGTGATGGAAAACCTCAAAGCTTTATTGGCTGCCTCAAACGCATCGTTTGACAAAGTCGTAAAAACAACCATTTTCCTAAAAGACATGAATACTTTCGGAACCGTCAACGAAATTTACGGCAGTTATTTTGCCAATCACAAACCGGCGCGTTCCACCGTTGAAGTTGCAAGGCTTCCGAAAGACGTTTTGATTGAAATCGAATTAATCGCCAAAATCGATTAAGAAAACAAAAGGTTTCTAAACCCCAAAAAGGGAATAGAAACCTTTTTTGCACATTACATCAAAATCCGAAAAAATAACGAAATATTCAATTTCCCCATTTTCTATTACTTGTTCACAGGAAAGTCTATTTTTTATAAACGGTTAACATTTTCGGTTTTTGGATTATAAAATTAAGCCAAACTTTTTGAAGTTTATTTCATCCGCCACAAACCCCAAAGAATTTCCACCATGGCCCAAGTGTCCTGTTTGCAATATTCCCTTAAAGCCAGGTATTTTTCTTTGTATTCCTGTTCGGTCAGATACGGAAGTTGGCTGTAAACCAGTACTGCCTCTGTTCCGTTTTTTACCTCCAAATTCTGATAACTCAAATCGGTGAAAAGCGGCAGTATTTTTTTAATGGAATAAGATCCGTGCATGTTGTTGTGATAATAATTGATTTGTTTGGCGCGGTCTTTTCCGAGTTCGTCAGGAAGCAGAGGCGCGAACATTTTTTCGCTTCCCTTCAGAACAAACAACAAATCGAAAATGTGGTTTCGGATGTTCCAAAGTTGGTCCGCCAAATCGGGGAAAAGGATGGCAAGTTCTTTCAAACGGGTTTTCTCGAAGTTTTCGTTATAAACGATGACCGTACCGCCTTTCGACAAATCGATTGCTTCAATCAGTTTTTCGGCGAGTTCTCTTCGGCGGTCCGAATGGTCCGGCGCCAGATATTCGATGTGGTCGGTATTTTTATCGCAAGCGAATTTTTTTCTTTCGATATGAAGCGAAAACTGAAAGAGGGATTGCGTATACGGGTATTCGCCACGGTAGCGTGGCAGCGGCGATCCGTAAGATTCGAAATCCAAATGATATAACGGATACTCCAATGTTTCCAGCGCCCGGCGCATCACATCCTTATCCGCATACACACTATTGTTCACATAGCAATCGTACTGGACAAGATTATAAAATTTATCCAAATAACTTCTCGGAATATCGTTTATTTTCACGCGTCCCTGGTTCATTAAAGTATAGACATCGACCCGGTCGCCGAATTCGTCTTTGAAAGCATAAGGCTTTTTCATATATTCCAAAATGGAACCGTCCTGCAGGAACTTCTGGAAACAAACCGGTTGGAATTTGCATTGGGTGCTTTTCTTGTGTTCGCAGTGGATTCCCAGACATTTGCCCGAAACGGCCATTGTTTCCATGTCTTCTTCGATTTTCCTGCGCATGGCATCAACCTTTTCCTGCCATTCTTTGGTCACGCCGCTCAAATCGATTATCATGAACAAAGGATTTCCGTCAGGATCCAAACCGTATACCGGTTCGCCGTTTTCGTATGTTCCGTCAAAACAGTAATCGCCGTTCAAAACAACCAGATAATATTCCATTTTGGGAATAAGATCGCTTTGGTTGTTTTCTTTTAAACTGTTTTCGATAATATATCTTTGCACCGCAAGGTCAAACACGTATTTGCCGGTTCCGTCGCTGCCGAAGCGATTGAACAGTTTTTGGCGGTGCGTGTTGTATTCTTTGTAGTTTAATTTATCCGTTTCCACATCTCCGTAAACTTCCCGCAAACGCATAACATTGTCGCCGCCTTTTACGAAAATCGACTCGTAGCGTTCTGATACCGGAATCCGGTAACGGTCGGGCGACTCTTTGACGATTAATTTTCCGAGTTTGAAAAATTTGCTGGAGGTGGTGGATTTTACTTCGAATACTTTGATTGTTCCGTCAGAACATTCGGAATATATATCCAAATAGCAGTAATAGGTATTGCCGTTTTTGGTAAAACCGAACTTTTTTTGTTTTTTGGTATCGATGTCAAAAATATGGTTTCCGGGATATTTTTCGGTAACGTATTTTCCGGCCAGCTGTTCAACTTTGACAAAGGTTTCCCGGTAAGCCTCCAACTGGGCATTTGTTATTTCGGTTAAATCTTCGCCGGTTTCCTCGTCAAACATGTTGGAAAAGATTTCCATGATTTCTTCTTTTTCTTCGTCGAAGACCCCTTCCGGAATTTCTTCCACCAGTTGCAACTGATGAGCAACGTCCACGCCGTCAACGGTTTTGACGTGATGGAGATTGCGAAACAAATACATATCGTAAAGCGGCGCGAAATTGCCGCACCTGGCATAATTTTTAAACAACGATTTGGAAATATTCATTAATCCCATCCTCCTTTGACAGTTAAATTATATGCCATCGGGCTTCCGAATTACAAGAAAATAAGTAAGAATTATCCCAAAACAAAAAGACGGGCGCCCGGCCCGTTTTTTTGTCTATTCGATTCCGAAAAACCGTTTGATGGCGTTTGCGGCTTCGACACCGAGAAGCGTCATTCCGCTCGCATTCGGATGCAAGGCATCGGAAGTGTTTTTCGCGTGATTTGCGTCGGTGATGATTGAGCTGAAATCGATAATCGGAAGATGATAATCCCCTGCGACCTGACAGATTATTTCGTTAAACTGCATCCACCGGGCGCGGAATTCCTGTTGGTAGGTGCTTCCCGGAGATTGGATGGTGCAGACGAAAACATCGACGTTCGGATATACTTCGAAAATGCGGTTGAGCATGGTCCGGTAAGCAAATTCGAAATTGGTCGGGGTGACGGTCGTAACGTAATCGTTTGTGCCCATATATATGACGATGATATCTGGTCTGCCGTTTTTGCCCAAATCGTTGATCCGCGAGTAATTCATTCCCGCCGTGACATCGGTTTCGTTTCCTTCGTTATAAACTTTGGCGCCCCCTCGGGAGTTGTTCAACCCCAGGGTTGTTTCGGTTAGGCTTAAAGCGGTTGCCCACCAGGTTTGGAAGAACTTCTGGACATCGGTTTGGGGATTCGGATAATAGTATTCGTATTGGCCTTGGAACGAACTGTTTAACGGACTGTCCGGCGAATAGAAAGTAGTGATACTGTCGCCGAGGAAAGATACGACTTTTCCTTTCAACTCAAACGGTTTTACTTCGTAGCGCGGATAGAGGACAATGTTTTGGGTTAAAGGTTCGGTAAAATCAAAAAGTTCTCCTTCTGCGGAATCGGTAAACCATCCCAAAAAGTCATAATAAAGACCGGTTTCCCGCTCGAGTTTCGGTTCCCGCGGAACAGGAGGAAGCATTCCTTCGTCCACCGTGATTGTATTGATGATTTCCGTAAAATCGGCTCCGTAAACGGAAACGGTATAGTAACGCACCAAGCGGTATTCCGCTTTGAAAGTGATGTCACCCCTCAATACCCCGACTTCTTTTCCCCACGATTCAAAATCGTAGCGGTATCCTTCCGGAGCTTCCCGGTCATTCAGTTTCGGGGGAACAATCGGTGTTCCGTAATAAGTCGTCTGCTGTTTCAAAACGGTATCGTCGTAATCCAAAAAAGTATATGTATATTTGTTGATTTCCATTTTATAAGTCGGATAGACTTTCAGGTCGCCGGTTACTTCCGAAAAGTCTTTATTCCAACCGGTAAATTCGTAGGAATACTGTTCGCTGTTGGGAATGATGGGTGCATCGGGGGCAACGGCACTTTTTCCTTTGGCCACTTTCTCGGTTTTTAAAACATTGCCCATGTCATCGTAGAAAGTAACCGTAAACATTTCGGTTTGTTGACAGCCGGCAAGGCAGATTAAACCGATTAATATTACGCTCAAAAGTTTAGCAAATCTAGTCATACCATTCTCCTTAAGTTGCTTTTTGTCTTGTATAGACATTATACCTTATTCAGGACAAAAATGCAATAAGAAAAATAAAAAAAGGTTCCGGCAGATGTTCGTGTACACTAGATTGTGTACACGAACACTGACGGTTTGTCAATCATCGTAATGGGTTCGGAAAGGATCTCCCATGAACAACTTCATTACCGATCTTAAGTACCGTCTTTCTATTGTCAAATTCGCCAACAGGTTCGGTGTTACTAGGGCTGCCGAACATTTTAATGTTAGTCGTAGCTTCATCTATAAATTGTTGTCTAGATTTGATGGTACACTGGGTTCTTTAAAACCTTTTTCTAAAAGACCTATGTCCCATCCCAATCAGACTACTCCTGATGAATACGACTTGATTAAAAACTATTGTCGGCGTAACCCTAACACTGGTTTAGTTATCCTGTGGTTAAAACTACGTAAAGGTGGTTATACGAGAAGTTTAACAACCCTTTATCGTTGTTTACTTAGATTAGGGATTCGAACTAATCCCCCTAAGAAACCAAAGTATAAACCTAAACTTTACGAACCTATGACCTTTCCTGGTGAACGTGTTCAAATGGATGTTAAAATGGTCCCTAAGGAATGTTTGGTTGGTTCTCTTAATAATGATGAAGAGAAGTATTATCAGTACACTTGTATTGATGAATATAGTAGATATCGTTACATAGAGATTTTTAGAGAGAAATCTACTTACTCATCCAAATGTTTCTTGCTTAATTGTATTAAGAAGATGCCATTTGATATAAAGTGTGTTCAAACTGATAATGGTTTAGAATTCACCAACCAAATAGTACATCCTGGGGCTGGACCAACATTATTTGAAAAAGAACTTAAACGCCTTGGTATTCAATACAAGCGTATTAAGCCTTATACACCACGTCACAATGGAAAGGTTGAGCGCAGCCATGGTAAAGATCAGTTGTATTTCTATAATGGTAGGACATTCTTTTCTCTAACCGACCTAGAAACCCAGGTAGCTAGAAGAATGTATGAATACAACAGATTCCCCATGAAACCATTAGGTTGGCTGTCTCCTATCGAATTCCTAGACAATTATAACAGAACCCATTAGTTTAGAGCACTATTTTTGTGCACGATGATTGACAAACCGTCAAATCTAACAAATGTCTTAAGTTTTTTTTAATTTGATATGTTCAATCGCAATCTCTTTTACATCGTCGGGGACAAAGAATACCGCTTCGCCTTCGTGAGAGTTCGCATCGATTTGGTCAAGTTTGATTTTGTAAAAGATTCCTTTTCCTTCGGCTAAAACAGTTCCATCCATTTTGGCTATAATACCCGAACCTTTAAAAATCCGGCTCTTCGATTCCGTCATTTCCGCAATCGCCATCAGCGGTTCATTGACGGGAACGGGATTGCGATACTTGATTTGCAAGTCAATCGTCACGCCCCAACAGTCCGGTTCGTGGATCCAAATGGTTCGGCCGATGGTTTCGTCGAGGATTGCGGAAATCATTCCGCCATGCATCCGGTCGGGGTAACTTTGGAATTCGCTGGGCGAATTAAACAAAGCTACCAATTGACCGTTTTCCATTTCATAGAAATTGGCTTTTAACCCTTTGTCATTTTCCACACCGCAGATTAAACACATTTTGCTAACCTTTTGTTTCTTAAGAACTTTCATTTTTCCACTTCCTTGTATCTTTTATAATTTCCGATTAATATACTGTAATAGTGGGGGATGGAATATGGCCAATGAATCGGCACCGAAAGAACAAAAAACCGTTAATCCTTGGGCGCCGCTTGCTTCCTGGCTTGTAACCTTATCCCCTTTTGAAATCAATTTATTAAGTTTTGTTCTGGCCTCAATCCTCACGGAAGGGTTAAGCAGAAAAGAACAGATTTCGGTTTCCATCCTTTTGCGCAATGTCAGTGTCTTATTGATTGCCGGAGTTGAACAAACAGATCAAACTGTCATCAACGGTTATTCCCAATTCGGTTAAATTGGGTTTTTTAATAGTGATTGAAGAACGGATAATAAATCGGATCATTCCGGTGTTTTTGGTAGTACTTCCGGGCAAGGATACTGTCAAAGTAATAAGCCCGATGCAATTGACGTCTAAGGTTTTGCGTCGGACGCCCCACTTTTTCATAAAGCGTAATCAACAGCTGAAAACGGGTTATTTCATAGCGCTGAAAAGCAGCCGGATGTTCCAAATTGTTTATCGCCTGATAGAGGTCAAAACCCGGATAGCCTTTTAAAGCGAAAAAAGCATACAAGTATAAGACGCTGCTGTCGGATACTTCTTTTTCGACGGGATAAGCATTTTGAATGATTCTGATTGCTTCATCGATATTTTTTGCGGTTCCGATTCCTTGGTAATAAGCATGAGCCAAATAGCCGGCTGCGCATTGACAGGTCGAATGCGAATCTTTCAAAATGTTCGTATAAGTATTGTAATAGATTGCAAAAGCTTTTGTTTCATCACCCATAAACTCATAGACGCGACCCAAATTGGTATTGAAACAACAATCTTCGGGATACATATCCACGCAATATTTGGCATACCTTAAGGCTCTTTTCTGATTGATTCTCATGCCGTGAAGGCCCAAAAGCGACCTAACCGATTGTTTATGGGCAATATACGGTTCGATTTGGGGAACAATCGGATTTTGGTCAAACATCTGATCCAGTTTTTTCGATAACGCTTTTAACCTAGGTTTCCAGGAAAAAGGGTTTTTTAGCAGAGGAATAACCATGTCGCATAAACCGATTAAATCCAAATAACCGTAGGTATGCGCCATAATGTAAAAGTCCCTAACTTCTTCGTACGAAAAACGGAGTTTTGCTGCCAGATCCGCGATATAATAATACCATCTTCCTTCATTGGGGGCGTCATAGATTACTTCCTGAAGCCATTGAAAACCTTGCTCATATTGGAAGAAACGTTGATAGGTTTCCACCAAAAAGAGCGCCACCGGCAACTTTCGGGAAATCGAAAAAGCATGGCGAAGAAGGTTGATGGCTTTTTCGTAAGCTTCGGTTTGGTAATTTAAAATTAACTCGGCCAAAGTATATTCAACCCGCCACGACGAAACAGTGGCGATGTAGTTTTCGCCATAAGCAATGGCTTCTTCCGGACGATTGCTCATTTCCAAAGTCTTCATGATGGAAATAATGGATTCGTCCTGCAATTGATTTTCATCCTCTTCGTTAATCTTTTCTTTAACGGTCGTATAAACCTTGATGGCATCGTCAAAACGATTTAACAGACGATAGACCTCAGCCTGATAAAAGTAAGCGACCGGATCGCTTTCTTCGTATTGGAAATAAACAAAAAACAAATCCAAGGCTTGTTCCAACAATTTTTCCCGTTTCTCCTCCGTCGGTTCCGAACGCGCCATATTGGTTAAAGCTCTGGCCCGGACCAGGTAAAAAACCGGTTGCATCGGAAAAATGGTCATCATTTTATCGAGGGTCTTCAACAGTTCTTCGTATTCATCCAAAGCCATGAAAATATCGCATTTGCATAAATACAATTCGACCAAATCATCGGTGGATAGTTCCAAACATTTGTTTAAATGTTCCAAGGCGATATAATAATCGGTTTTGGTTAAAGAGCGGTTGAAATAAGCCCGGGATATCGCAAAATTTACCCCCAACGCGAGTTCCGGTTGGTCGTAAATATCTTCGTAAGCCAAGGCTTTTGTCCCGTACGATATGGTGTCTTCATGATTGTTGGTCATGTCGGAAATGATGGTAAGGGGACCATATAGTTGTTTGGCAAACTTCGGCTTTTTGGAAAGGACCGTCTCGAAATCGGCTTTCGTTTGCATCAGATTTTGTTTCAGAAAATAAAAATCAATCATGCCACGATAAAAATAAGCCGAATAATCGTGCTTATTTTGGGAGATAATCCGGCTGAACTCTTGATAAGCCTGCTGATAATTCTCATCTTCCATTAAGGAAAAACCTTTAATGTATCTGCCCATTTGGTCCTCCTATTCCTGATACTTGGGATTGCCTTGTTTCCTGATTTCCTGGTTCATGGCTTTCTCTTTTAAAGTTTCCCGTTTGTCCTGAAGTTTTTTTCCTTTGGCAAGACCCAACTTAATCTTGGCAAGTCCTCCCACCAAATAAAGCGCAAGCGGAATCAAAGTATAACCCTCCTTTTGCACTTTGCTTGATAAACGGACTATTTCTCTTTTATGCAAAAGAAGCTTACGGGTTTGATTAGGCACATGGTTAAAAATGTTGCCTTTTTCGTAAGGCGAAATATGCATATTGTAAATCAGCATTTCGCCGTTTTTAACCGCACAATAAGCATCCTGCAAATTGACTTTGCCGCTGCGGATTGATTTGATTTCCGTTCCCTTAAGAACAATTCCACATTCATAGCTGTCTTCAATGAAATAATCGTGATGGGCACGGCGATTTTGGACAATGATTTTGACTGGCGGATTGTTCATTTTCGAGAACTCCTTTCTTGATTATTTGGTCGCTTGTTCAATTTGAAACGAGATTTGACGTCTTTTTTTCGAAGCATCAAGCAAAACAACATTGACGATATCGCCGATGCGATAGCGTTTACCGCTGTATTGCCCGCGCCATTCCAAGCGTTCTTCGTTAAACAGATAATAGTCGGGACCCATGTTGTCGACTGAAACCAAACCTTCGATGGTATTTGGCAATTCGACATAAAATCCCCACGGAACGACCGAGGAGATGACACCGGTAAAGGTGCGGTCGATGAATTGTTCCATGTATTCGCACTTTTTCATGTCGAGAACATCGCGCTCCAAGCGTTCAATCAGGCGTTCCTGCTGGGATGCCTGGCTACTTACGCTGGCAACAAGTTGCTCGTCCTGACTCTGAAAATCCGAATGGTTCAATAAATATTTTTTCACCAAACGGTGCACGGTCAAATCGGGATAACGGCGAATCGGCGAAGTAAAATGGGTATAGCAACCGCTTGCCAAACCGTAATGGCCGATATTGACGCTGTCGTACCGCGCTTTCGCCATACTGCGCAAAAGCAAATTGTGCAGGAAGATACCGTAAGGTTTATTCTCGGAATCAACCAGGATTTTTTGCAGAGTTTTGATATGGATTTTCGGCGTTTTTTCAGGAATATTATAACCCAAAAGACGGGAAATTGCTTTGAATTGAGCAATTTTTTCTTCCTTCGGTTCGTCGTGAATCCGGAAAACCATAGGGACTTTGCTCCATTCCATGGCTTCGGCCACCACTTCGTTGGCTTGAATCATAAACGATTCAATCAACTGTTCGGCTTCGTCGCGACTCCGCAAAACAACATCCAAAACCTTCCCTGTTTTGCTTAAGATTACTTTAGCTTCTTTGACATTGAAATCAAGGGCACCGCGGCTGTTACGAACTTCGCCGATGATTTGGGCCAGTTCGCGCATCACATTAAGGTTTTGTTCGACCGCCGGATTGCTTATACCTTCTCCCGTCTTAAAGAAACGGTTGACCTGATCATAAGTCAATCGGGCAATACTTTGAATGTAACCTTCAAAAATCTCATGGCTTATTACTTTGCCTTGAGAAGAAATTTCCATTTCACAGGCCAAAACCAAGCGGATTTTGTCGGGCTGAAGGGAACAGAGGTTATTGGACAATTTCTCCGGAAGCATCGGATAAACGCGGTCCGGCAAATAAACGCTGAATTGTCGGAACTCCGCTTCGGCATCGATAGCCTGACCGGGGTGAACGTAATGGGAAACATCGGCAATATAAACGCCTAAACGGTAATTACCGTTTGAAAGCTTCTCAGCGTAAACTGCATCGTCAAAATCTTTTGCATCGGCCCCGTCAATCGTGACAATCGGTTTATTTCGTAAGTCGCGCCGGTTTATTAAATCCTTTTCTTCGACTTCGGAAGGAAGGTTTTTCAGTTCCGCCTGGATTTCGTCGTTAAACTCCGTCCGAATACCGCTTGCCAAAACCACGGTCGTAATATCAAGACCCGGAGTATCTTCGTCGCCCAAGACTTGCACGACTTCTCCGTCCAGACGTCCATCCGGATAATATTTGGTCAGGAAAACTTTGACTTTCAAACCCGGTTTCAGATTCCACCCCGCGGTATCCTTAAGATAAACCGATGTTGTAACCCGATAATCATCCGGTTCGACATAATAGTGTTTGTTCTTTTTAACCACCGTGCCAAACAGATAAGTATAGGCTCTTTCGAGTATCTCCACGACTTCCCCGGAAGGTCCCTTGGGGTCTTTATTATCGGTCTTGACAATGACCAAATCACCCGACATGGCGCCTTTGGTTTTATCGCGGGGAACAAAAAAATCCTCGTCAAAGTCGGGGCTGCTGACAAAACCGTAACCGGATTCCTTGATAACGATTGTGCCTTTGACAAAACCGAGCCGTTCAAACAAATCGTAAGTACCTTTGCGGGTACGGCCGATTAAATGCTCCTGTTCAAGTTCCGTTAAAATCTGCGTCATTTGCGAAAAAGAAATCGTATCGCTTAATCCCAAGGTTTTGTATAAGGCCGAAGCGTTTTTTCTTTTGTAGTTATCGCTTTGGATATGAGACAGAATTGACTCTTTAATCGCCTGATAATCTCTCATTGCATTTCACCTCCTTTTAGTATTTTATTATTTTGGGAAAAATAATCCTTTAATTGATAAAAAATGGCCCGAAAGCCATTTTTTTAGTCCTGATTTTTGTTTAGCGTTCAATAACCGCTATCAACAGCGCTACCACAAAGAAAGCGAGCGAAAGGACTGCGGTAAATTGATTAATGCGTTTTTCTAAACCCCGTTGTTTTTGATTGGCAAATAATTCGGATTTTTCGCCGGAAAATGCTCTGGTAACATCATCTTTGGAGCTTTGCATTACAATAATCAAAATCAGTAAAATGGATATTACTAATAAAATATAATCTAGATAATACATGAGTACCTCCAATATTTTTTGTACTGCTCTACAATGTACATATTATACCACATGTTTTCGTTTAACGCAAACATGTTAGTAATTTAATTCTTGATTAGGGCATGCTCGACCGCATCACCAATAGATGCAATCGGTATAATTTCTAGGCTGGCCCGAACACTTTCCGGTATTTCGTCAAGATCGCGCAAATTGTCTTTCGGAATCAAGATGGTCGTTAGTCCCGACCGATGCGCCGCAATCGACTTTTCTCTGATGCCGCCGATCGGAAGCACGCGTCCGCGCAACGTTATTTCGCCGGTCATTCCGACCAAATGGTTGACCGGAACACCGCTGAAAGCGGAAATTATGGCAATCGCAATCGTAACCCCGGCTGATGGTCCGTCTTTCGGGATGGCACCTTCCGGGACATGGATATGAATATCGTTTTCTTTAAACAATTTAAAATCGATACCGAACTTATCGCAATTGGTCTTAACGTAACTTAAAGCCGCTTGAGCGGATTCTTTCATTACATCTCCCAGTTTTCCGGTCAAAACCAATTTGCCGTCGCCTTTGTAATGAGTAACTTCGATTTGCAGAGTGTCGCCGCCGAAGGCCGTATAGGCAAGTCCGGTAACGACGCCCACTTGGTCGTCTTCGTCCGCTTTGGACTGAACAAATTTCGGTTTGCCCAGGTATTCTTCCAAATTGTCAACCGAAACATCCACGCGCTCCACTTTTTCCATCAGGATTTTCTTGATGGCACGCCGAATAATCGTGCCGAGCAAACGTTCGAGTTCCCGCACGCCGGATTCTCTGGTATAACTTTGAATAATCGTATAAATGGATTGATCGGTAATCGAGAATTGCGTTTCTTTTAAACCGTGCAGCGAAAGCTGTTTCGGCAACAAATGTTGGCGGGCAATTTCGAACTTTTCGAACTCGGTGTAACTGGAAAGTTCCACAATTTCCAAGCGGTCTCGAAGAGGTGCCGGAATATTGCCGAGATAGTTGGCGGTGCAGATAAAGAACACTTTCGATAAATCGTAAGGTTCTTCCAAATAGTGATCGCTGAAGTAGCGGTTCTGTTCCGCATCCAACACTTCCAACATTGCACTGGTCGGATCGCCCCGGAAATCGCTGCTCATTTTATCGATTTCGTCGAGCAGGAAGACCGGATTAATCGTACCGGCTTTTTTCATGGCCTGAAGAATGCGGCCGGGCAGCGCTCCAAGATAAGTCCGGCGGTGTCCTCTGATTTCGGCTTCGTCTTTGACTCCACCCAAGGCTTGCTTGACAAATTGGCGGTTTAAAGCTTTCGCAATCGAACGCGCCAAGCTGGTCTTTCCGACACCAGGCGGACCGACCAAGCAAAGGATAGCCTGCGGGTTCTTTTTGGTCATGATTTTGACCGCCAGATACTCAAGGATTCTTTCTTTTACTTTGTCCAAGCCGTAATGGTCGGCATCCAATTCCTGTTTGGCCTTTACGATGTCGTCGCAATCGCTGGATTCTTTGCTCCAAGGAAGGCTGATGACAAAATCGAGATACGTGCGGATGACGCTCGATTCCGCGGAGTTCGACGGAGTGGTGATGTAGCGATTGAGTTCGTTTAACGCTTTTTCTTCCATCGAAGGCGGCATCTTCGCTTCCAGGATTTTCTTTCTTAGCATTTCGACGTCGGAATCTTTTTTGACTCTTTCGCCTAATTCATCCTGAATGACACGCATCTTTTCGCGTAAATAATATTCTTTTTGACTTTCGCTGATACTCTTTTTAACTTCGGAATCGATTTTAACTTCGATATCGGCGAAATATTTTTGTTTCTTGATGTCTTCCAACAACAAATGCAACCGTTCCACAACCGAAGTGGTATTCAAATATCGCATCTTGGTGCGAAATTCGAGATTTAGGTTGAAAGCAATAATGTCGGTCAATTGATCGCCGTTAACTCCTTTATTGAGGATATTCAAAGCCTCCCGGTTTTCGAAAGTCAAAGGCAATTTATCGCTGTTGAGTTCGTTGGTAATCATATTTACCAAAGCGTATTCTTCATCCGGATTTCCCGGAACCGACGGAAGCGATTCCACGTCAACCATAAAGTGCGGCTTCGTCGACACAAAGGAATTGATTTTGCACCGGATGATGGACTGCAATTTGACCCGGCGAATATTGTTTGGGAGGGTCATATTGAGAGTTATGCGGGCGATGACACCAATCGGATTTAATTCTTCTTCCGTTGGCGATTCCACCGCTGGGTCTTCCTGAACCAATAACACCACATAATTCTGATATTGTTCAGCAGCTTTTAAGGCTTTTAAACTATCGCCCCGTCCGACATCCAAACGGATTTCGTTGTTAGGAAGAGGTACAACCCCTCTAACCGCTAATCCGGGAAGTTCTGTCCGAATTGGGTTTGTTTCATTAAACATCTCCTCACTCCCTTCTATTTCATAGTATGTTTATTGTATGTTTCAATCATCTGTTTGGTAATCGTAAGTGTATGAACATTATTTTCATCGGGTAAAGCAAACATCGGGTCAAGTAAGGTATTTTCGATAATTCTTCGAAGCGATCTTGCCCCGTTTTGATCTTGATATGCCAAATGGGCAATCAGATCAAGAGCTTCTTCTTCGAATTTCAATTCGATATTATCAAGCGCAAACAGCGTTTGATATTCGGAAACAAGCGATTTTTTCGGTTTCGTTAATATCAATCGCAAGTCTTTTTCCGTTAAGGGATCCAATTCCACAATCACGGAAAGCCTACCTAAAAGCTCGGGAATAATCCCGTATTTCAAAAGCTGTTCGTTGGTCACCCGTTGGTTTTCTTCGTTTGAAGACTGTAAAAAACCAATCGGTTTACTGCGGGAATTTTTTTTGAGACCGACGAAAGCACCGGAACAGATAAATAACACTTTGGAGGTATCAAACTGAATGTACTCCTGATACGGATGTTTTCTTCCGCCCTGCGGCGGCACATTGACGATGCTTCCTTCGATGATTTTCAAAAGCGAGTTTTGCACTCCCTCACCGGACACATCGCGGGTAATGGAAGGATTTTCGCTTTTTCGGGCCAATTTATCGATTTCGTCGATAAAAACGATTCCCCGTTCGGCTTTTTCTTTGTCGAAGTTGGCCCTTTGCAATAACTTCAGCAAAATATTCTCGACATCTTCGCCGACATAGCCCGCTTCCGTATAAACGGTCGCATCGCAGATTACGAACGGCACTTCCAAAACTTCCGCCAATGTTTTGGCTATTAAAGTCTTGCCGCTTCCCGAAGGTCCAATCATTAGAATATTGGCCTTTTCGAGCGTTTCATCGCTTGATGTAATCCGTTTGTAATGATTGTACAAAGCAACCGCTAAAACCTTTTTAGCGCGCTCCTGACCGATTACGACTTTGTTCAATTCCTGATACAAATAAGAGGGAACGAATTTAAACCTTGACGGTTTGCCCTTTACGTAATAGCTCGGTCGGCTTAAATCCATTATATGGTAATAAATGTCGATACAGTCATTGCAAATGGTGGCATTAAGACCTTTAAAGGTTGAATCTTCGTCAAAAAATTCATTCCCGCAAAACGAACACTTTTGGATTTGGTTCTTCTTGGTAGACATTCAATTCACGCTCCGTCCTAATTGTTATTAGTATGGAGCAAATATCGGGAAATTAAACTAAAACCGCTTTTTCTTTTAAATAATCCAAGGCTTTGTTGAATTGCACGCGATAGCGGGCATCTTCGAAAGAAATGCTTTTTTTGATTGTTTCGATATCAGAATGATTTTCTTCCGCAGTTATCTGATAGAAATTTTCCAATTCTTCTTCGCTTGCTTCGAATTTTTCCTGAATAATCAATTGTTCCATGACCAAATCCTGTTTGATGCGCTTTTCTGCAAACTTAGCAAATTCGCTTTCGTAATTTTCCAGGGTCAAACCGTTGAATTGCAGGAAGATTTCGAGCGGAACCTTATAGTGATTGGCTTGGTTTTCAATATTCTTCTTCATTTGGTTAACGTAGTTTTGCACCATCGATTTCGGAACTTCGACGGTTGCCAAATCGGTATAAGCTTCCATAACCGCGTTGGTCAAATGGTTTTCGTATTCTTCCAAGCGTTTCGCCGTCAATTGTTGACGCAAATATTCGCGGTGTTCGGCCACGGTCGACACGTTTTCGATTTCCAGATCCTTAACCTGTTCATCGTCCCATTCGGGATAAACTTTATTTTTAATCTCGTGAGCCACCACTTTAAATGTGGCATCTTTTCCCGCCAGTTCCTGGTGGTAATTTTCCGGGAAAGTGACATGGATTTCGCGTTCTTCGCCGGCGACGATTCCCAAAAGTTGGTCTTCGAAACCCGGAATAAAGGTGTTGGAACCGAGTTCCAATTCATAGTTTTCGCCTTTTCCGCCTTCGAACGGAACCCCGTCAAGGAAGCCTTCGAAATCGATAACGGTAATGTCCCCTTTTTCGGCCGGACCGTTTTTAATGACGTTTTCGCCTTTTGACGCAATGAGTTTTTGGATTTCCTGATCCAAGTCTTCCTCAGTTACTTCTTTCGAGAGCGGTTTGACTTTTAAATCTTCAATCGCTCCCAAATGGACAACCGGGAACAAATCGACTTCCGCGGTATAGGTAAAGCCTTGGTCGGGACTTAAGGCATAGAAATTCAAATCAATATCGGGGTTGCTGACAACTCTCAGTTTGTTTTCCACTACCGCCTGAGGATATGTTTCCTGGAAAACTATTTCCATAGCTTCTTCGTATAAAGATTGATAACCGAAACGGATGAGATATTGGTTCTTTGGAAGTTTTCCGGGACGGAAACCATCCACCTTGACATCTTTAACTTTTATTTCAAAAGCCTTGTCGAGGGCTTTTTGCCAAGTTTCTTTGCTGACTTCGATGGTTAATTTGACCCGATTCTCGGATAAATGTTCTACTGTATTCATAATACTACCTCCTGTTGTAGCCATTTTATAATTATACCAAATTTATGCTTTTTAAGCAACTAATAAACAACCTAAACGAAAGCCCGAAAGTCTAGTTCAACAAGGCTTTCCGCACTCTTTCTTCCACATAGCGAAGCGGAAGCGGACCACAATCAAGGATAGCTTGGTGGAAAGTAACCGGGTCGAAAGCTGTTCCGAGAGCCGTTTTGATTTCCTCGTATAAATCCGCAAGCTTAAAATAGGTGAAATAGTAAATTTGCGGGTTGGTTGGGACTTCAATCAATTGTTCCAAAGCTTTTTGGACATTTTCGTCTTTGATATTAGGGTTAAATTCGATCAGATAATCTTTCAAAGCTTGGAAATCCCAGCCTTCGTAATTGATTCCCATTTCAATCCGGCAATTGATGGCACCGTTCAATTCATCGTTCAATTTCAGAAATTCCAGTAGCAACGGATCAACGCCGTCAATGAATTGGTAACTGTACATTTGGGCATAGGTAGCCCACCCCTCCACATAACCGCTCGATTTTAAGACTTTCCGAATCGGGTTGGTTTCCTGGCCTTTGAAATAGATATTTTGATAAAGGTGGCCAGGGAAACCTTCGTGAGCCAAGGTTGTATACAAATAGTTTTTGTCGGTTGTTTCATACTGAATTACTTTTTTGTTGTTCAGATAAATCGATTCTTTTGCCATACTGTCAATCGGCGAAATCATGTAAGCAGCAGGACTGAAGAAATCTTCCATTACCGGCGAAATATATTTTACTTCGATTTCCGGCGAATACGGTAGAATCGGGAAATGGCCCGCCAATTTTTCCTGGAAGAAAGCGAGATAGCCTTCAGGCGTACTTTCCATTAATTTAAGTTCGTCGGCTTCTTCGCCGATATTCGGATTGATTCGATAAAGTTCGATTATTCTGGCAATCCGATCGGAAATTATCTGATCGATATAGGCAATCGCTTCTTCAATCGGAATATCGTAACCGGTTTCGTCTTTGAACAGAAGGGTATAATAGTCTTTTCCCAACTCGTAATGGGCAAGCCCCAAATTATTGGTGGCAAGGCCGCGGACTTGACCGAGATTTTCCTTAATATATTCGTAACCTTTGGCCAATGATTCCTTGACTTTCTCTTCGTTCGTTTGAATCAAAGCTGCTTTTTGATCTTCGGTCAGGAAAACTAGGTTTTCGATTTTGCTCGGGAAAATCTGAATCAGGAAATGATTATCCAAATCGCTTAGGAAAGTTTCGCATTGGGCGATGACTTTGTCAATCACAAAATCCGGCATTCCAAAACCATTATTGGCTTTTTCAATTTCGAAATCGACATAAGCCTTAAAGGTTTCCTCAACCAAATCCATATAAGCAAAATAGTTTTCGATATCCTTCAGCGTCCAAAAATGGTATTCGGCAAGGAGAAGCGGGAGTTGCGCCTGATAGCCCAAATAGGAACCCAAATAATCGCTCGCCAAATAATCCATTCCCGGCTTCTTGGCATTATAATTTTCCAACAAATCCTTGACGAGTAAATAAGTTATCTGTTCATCGTCATTCAATTCATCGTAATTGTAATAACTCATCGAACCGAAATAAAGATTGATCAGCAAACGGCCGAATTCGCTCGAGGTTGACGGAGTAGGAAGCGACGGTTCGACATAGTCCAGACCAAAGGTCGTACGGTCTTCGAACAAAAAGTTTAACGACATTTCGTCGTTGACCAAAGTTTTGAAAATACTGGCAGTATATTCGTCAAATGGTCCGGGGTTGATGCGTATTTTTCCACAACCGGTGAAAAAAACAAGCGAACACAATAACAATAACCAGACGATTGTTTTCTTTACTCGTTTCATATTTTATACTCCTCAAATTAATTTCCTTTTCTTTTATACTATTATACGTTATTTTTGCGTTTTTTACAAATAGATTGATAAACCAAGCAGGATAGGGTTACCTCAAACCTTTTGAACCATTATTCGGCAAATATTTTGTGTAGTTTTGCTTTACAAACCATTAAAAATTTAGTATAATATTATAGCCTGATGGGTAAACCATGTCTCCATAGCTCAGTTGGATAGAGCAACGGCCTTCTAAGCCGT